>CAIOYH010000180.1 GCA_903862465.1 uncultured bacterium
CTTATAATTATGCGAGTTTATCAATGAATTCGATGGCTATAGATTCCATTGATAATATTTATATTTCAGGGAAAGTATCTGAGGCTGCAGATTGGGCGAGTAGTGGAGCGTTTTTAACTTTAAAATTAGACCCGAGCGGTACGAAAGTTTGGGGCAGTTCGTATCCATTACAAATGCAAGCTACTATTAATTATATGGCTACGTCGGATATGTTTGATAATTTGGGTAATTTGTATGTGACAGGGTTTGATGTCGGACAAAGTGACAGTATAATCACCATAAAATATAACCCTTTAACTAGTTATAATCCTGTTTGGGTGAAATCGTTTTCGCCAAAAGCAATGGGTTACGACCATCTAGCAGGCAAGACGCCTAATAAAGTATTGGCGGATAATCTCGGGAATATTTATGTGTATGGAACCGGATATGTTGGAAGTAATGCTTCGCTTTATGTTGTCAAATATAAAGATGATGGATCTGTGGAATGGACTATTGATCATTATACTTACAATGAAAATCCTTTGACCATTTTGAACTCTGCAACATTAGATTTAGAAGGAAATCTGTATTTAACGGGTAGCACTGCAAACTACGATTCGACTACTTATTCAGTTAACTATCTTACCATAAAAATAAATACAGCAGGAGACTTGGTATGGTCTGAAATTTATAAAGGACCTTATGACAACGACCAAGCTTCATGCATTCAAGTAAGTGAAAATGGGAATGTTTATGTTACAGGTGGAAGCGTTTGGAACGAAAATGGCGGCAGCGAATACGCTACGGTGAAATATGCCCAATGTCCATCGAAAGCAACATTGCGCAGCATGTCTGGTTCTTCTAAAAACGAAATTTCAACTGAACTTCAATATGTGAAAGTTTATCCAAATCCCAGTAATGGGAATATGAATGTAGTTTACAAGATTGAAAATACTGAAAAAGGAGTATTTGAAATTTATGATATGGTGGGAAGGAAAGTATTTTCTCATGAATTAACTAGTTCAGAGAATACTTTTTTCATTTCAGGTGCGTTACTTAGCAGCGGCGTTTATTTTTATCAAGCTCTTGCCGGCAAAAAACGAATCGGCAAGGATAAAATCATTGTAATAAAATGAAATTAAGAACTGTAATATTGTTTATTACTTTTACATTGGCTATTGCATCAAATTGCAATAGCCAATGTTTAACAATAAACCTGATTAAAAATCCAAGTTTAGAGGAATATACATGTATCCCGAATAATATGGCATTGATTGACTGTGCTGATTATTGGTCTCAACCTGATATTGAATGTAGTTCTGATTATTTCAATAAGTGCGCTCTTGGTTCTCTTATAAGCCAAGATATATTAACTTTCTATCAACATTCTTATTATGGGAATGGTTATGCAGGAATTGTTTGTAACATATTTAGTAATCCTACTTCTTACCGAGAATATTTGCAAGGGCAATTATTTGAACCATTAATTCAAAATAAATGTTATCATGTGGAATATTGGACACTTTTATCAGGTATTTCTTATTCGGCAATAGATGCGTTAGGCATTTTTTTTAGCGATACTCTTCCAAAAAAAAATAATACTCACCAACTATTCAACTTTCAAGCACAGATAAATAATGCTACTAACAATGTCATTAAAGACACCTCTAATTGGACAAAAATATCGGGCGATTTCACTGCAAAAGGTGGGGAGTTATTTTTTACAGTTGGAACTTTTAAAGCACAATCGGATATTAATACTATTTACCTAATACCGGATATGATGAGTTATTCATATTATTTTTTTGATAATTTTTCCATTTGTCCATGTGATGATACTATAACACAAATAGAGCCTATGTCTGAGGTTGTAACACCCAATGTGTTTACGCCTAACCGAGATGGCAGCAATGATGAATTCATGGTAAAAGGGCAAGGGATAGAGCATCTGAATTTAAAGGTATATAATAGGTGGGGGGGCATAGTTTATCAAAGTGATGATTTAAAACAAGGATGGGATGGAAAATTGAAAAACAAAGATTGTGAAGCGGGAGTTTATTTTTGGACAGCAGAAATAGTGTTTCAGAATGGGAAACATGAGATGAGGCAAGGGACAGTGACGTTGGTACGATAATAGTGCATAGTGATAATTTAAAAAAGGCTTGTCTTCTATATGGGGGCAAGCCTTTTTTTTGTTTGTAAACTTAACAACTAACTACTTTAGGCACTTTAGCTACTCGCAAACAACTTCCTCAAATTATTCTCCGGAACAGGATCATCCATCATCATGGATTGTTGGCAAAATTATACCGATACGGTATCTGTAATAGTCCAATCCCGACAGTGTATGTACAGGATAGGAAAATTGAACTATAACAGCTACTCTATCGGCATTATACCAAATGGACTTTGGACTAAAACATAGTATGTAATGGTATAAATACTTCTCCCAAATATTTCTTGTGAGCCCCTGACTTGTATTATGTAATAGGATTGCTAAGAGGTTTCATCCTTCAATTCGTCTAACAAGGATTTCGTGTCTTTCCAGATGGGATAGGAACGTGCTTTCCATCGCAGATAGCCTATATATCCTGATATAAACATTACGGTCCAGAAGATTGCTTCGGTTATAATCATGCGCTCTAAGGTACTGCCATTCCACATCGTAGGACGGTGCCATAATGAAAGGGATATTCCAACATTTATCAAAACGACGACACCGGTTACAGGCAACCATTTCCGACTAAAGAAACGATAGCGTTTCTCGGTCTTTTCGAGCAATTGCATCAAAGGAAGGGTGTAATCCATGTTCTTATACATGGTATATTCCCGACGGAAATATAAACTTCCCAATAGAAATGCAAACACATAGCACAGTCCCGAAATGCGGTCAATCAGGCTGAGGTCGGGATCGGGATTGACCACCAAAAAGAGGGCGTACACGATAGACAACACAAGATAGATTACAAAAACTCCTTTCATAAGTTTTTTATTCCGCATGTCTTCTTGTTGCATGCGGCTCAATAGGTTTTCGATGTTGATGGGATTCATGGGCGTGTTGGGTTGGTTAGATTGATTCATAATGTTCTCCTTTCGTCATGCTGCGTAGTTCTTCGCGAATGCGGTGAAGTTTGGTGCGCACATTGGGTTCAGTGATTCCGATGATTTCTGCCATTTCGCGGGTGGATACCTTTTCAACAGATAGTGTAATTAGCAGTTTGTCAATAACCGTAAGCCGATTGATGGCATCATTGAGCGTTTCGTATTTTTGCTCTTGAAGAAGCTTCTGCGAAGTGGAATCTTCGTGCATAAGGTGTTCAATATTTTGATTGTTGAGCGAAAGATTGAACTCCGAACGGCGGTTTTCTTTCATGATATAGGTAAGGGAAGTGTTGACAGCAATGCGATAAATCCACGTACTCAGCGCTGCCTCCCCTCGAAAAGAATCGAGGTTGCGCCATATATTTATCATCACTTCCTGCTGCAAATCCTGTATGTCGGCTTCGCTACGCGCATAATGGCGACAAATGTTCCACACACGCTGCTGTTGCTCATCCACAATCTTGCGAAACTGCTCTTCTTTGAAGGTCATTGTTGTTTTAGTATAGGTGTTTGATATTAAAAGGAAATATATGTTACAATTTTAGCACTATTGTTTACGAATAAGTGAATCGAAAAACCAAATTACAACTATACACCTCACCTCTCCCCTTTCACCAACAGGCGTGCTTCCATCATATCCAAGATGGCATATTTGACGCCTTCTCTGCCGATGCCGGAGTCTTTGACGCCGCCGTAGGGAGTGTGGTCCATGCGAAAAGTGGGCACGTCGTTGATCATCACACCACCCACTTCAAGCCCGTTGAAGGCATAATCCATTTCGGTGATGCTGTCGGTGAACACGCCTGCTTGCAATCCGAATTGGCTGTTGTTAAGTTCTTCCACAGCTTGTGTGAAGTCAGTATAAGGCTCAATGACGACCACCGGACCGAATATCTCGCAGGAGTTTACTTTCATGCGGTGATGCGTAGCGGTCATAACGGTAGGTTGAAAAAAGGCATCCGTGCGTAAGCCTCCGCAAAGCAGTTTCGCACCCTGAGCCACGGCTTCCTGTACCCAAGACTCCACGCGGCGGGCATTGTTTTCATCAATCATGGCAGAAATATCGGTGTCGAGAGCATCGGCAGCACCTTGTTTCAACAGTTGGGTGCGAGCAACAAATCGTTCTACGAAATTCTGAAAGATGCTTTCATGTACATAGATGCGTTGGGTGTGGATGCATACCTGCCCTGCATAAGCAAAGGCACCGGCTACACACTTTTCAATGGCTTTCTCTTGGTTTGCCGAGGGGGTGATGATTACTCCGGCATTTCCTCCCAACTCTAGCACCACTTTTTTCTTGCCTGCGGCAGATTTCATCCCCCACCCTACTTCGGGCGAACCCGTAAAAGTAAGCAGTTTGAAGCGTGGGTCGGTCACCAAAAGATTGCCGGTGGTTCTATCCATAGGCAAGATGGATATGGCGCCTTTCGGCAGGGATGTTTGGTCAATGATGCGCGCCAAGGCTAAAGTGGAGAGCGGTGTTGACGTAGAAGGTTTCAGAATGATGGGGCATCCTGCCGCTATGGCGGGAGCAATTTTATGTACAGCTAAATTCAAAGGGAAATTGAAAGGCGAAATGCCCGCCACCAAACCCACAGGGAAATATTTCACGAGAGCTTCCTTGCCTGCGCCTGCCGGAGTCCAATCCACACTTAGATATTCCATAGGCAAACGTTTGGCTTCTTCCGCTGCCACAATGAAAGTCTGTATCGCCCTATCCACCTCACCCAAGGCGAGCCTCATGGGTTTGCAGGCTTCAAGACTCAACACCTTGGCGAGAGGTTCGCGCTCCGTTTTGAGCAGTTGGGCAATGTGCATCAATATCTCATATCGTTGAAAAGATGGGAGGTGCGCCATGCTGCGTTCTACAAGCAAAGCGGCTTCAATTGCCGACTCCAGATGCACCTCTGAAGCCAAAAAAACCTCAGCAAAGTCAAGTTTCGTATAAGAATTCTTGATGGTGATGCTGCGTTGGGAGCTTGCGAAATCTCCCGCAAGATAGAATTGATATGTTTCCATGAGATGTATATTAAAAGGTTTTCAAAATTACAAAAAAGATGCTTACGCGTGAAACAATTGTGAGAGCACTTCCAAAGATTTTATTTCACCGAAGCCTATTAGATGGAGTTGATAATACAGAATGATGATTTCCAAGATGCGTTTGCGCTTCGCAGACGATAGTTCAAGCGTGTGCGAATCTTCCATATTGGTTCGGATGAGCATATCAAGAAGTTCAGACTCCTGTTGATTCACATAGAAATCATCCTCCGAGACAAACTTACTGAAAACACCTTCGCGCAGCAAAAAGTAAGGCTTTTCGGGACTGAAATTTCCCAAAGGGAAGAAGCCTAGATAGTGAGTCAAATGAAGGGCAAAGACGATGTGCGCATTGAACACTTGCTCATTTGACGCATCAATATAAACCACGCTATGAGCTAAGAATATGAAGAAGTCGGGATTCGCCTCTTCCTCGCGGATGGAACGATAAATGAGTTCATTCAAAAAAAGCACTATGGAACTTTTGATTACATCGAAAGGAATCGTTTGGAAATGATGCCACGAATTGACTTCTTTGGGGATGATGAGTCCATCGCCGGGTTTATGAATAAACACCACTTCGATAAGACTCAAAGGTTGGAATAGATTTGGGCTGCTGCGGGCATGTTTCTTGCGAACGCCACGCACCAAAAAGGATTTCAATCCGAACTGTTCGGTATATAATTTAACTACAAGACTTGTTTCGGAGAATTTTACCGTTTTCAGGACTATTGCGCGGGTTTTGCACAGCATTTCAGCATCAATTTATCACCATGATTTTTGTTACGAGTTTATCCTTGCCATCTTCGCTGCTGCAGAACACAAAATAGACGCCTGTATGGGCTCTTTGTCCACTAAAGTTCTTTCCGTTCCACACTGCTTGTCCACCTTCTGATTTCGTTTCATAAATCAGAGTTCCCGATACATCGGTAATCTTCACATTGGCATCTCTCACCAAACCTTTAATGCCTATTGTGCCTGTGAAACCTTCACGTACGGGATTCGGATAGGCATACACATTGCTAATGGTTTCGCCTCCTGTGGTGGCATAATTTTTATAGGAAATGATGCCATTGGCAGTACCAAAAAACACTTCGCCTGTTTTTCCATCAATGGCAATGTCTGTAATAGTGTTGGATAATAAAGGACTGTTTTCAGCCGTAAAGTGGAGTATCTCCTTTTGTCCGTCGTCGCTCATCAAAAAAACGCCTGCCTTCTCTGTACCGAACCATTTTTTATTCGACCCATCCACAGCAATCGCTGTAACAGATTCAAACTCGAGCAAATGTTGGGCAGTGCTGTCTTGAAGGATAGTGATAACTTGAGAATCATAATTACCTCCTTGGGTAACGTTCTCAGGATTATAAAACACAGCGACGCCTTTGTCGGTGCCTACCCATATTTTGCCATCCAAATCTTCGGCTATGCTGAATACGGCACTGCTAGGCAAAGCACCATTGCCAATGCTAGTGTTCAACACACGTATGATATCATCAGTATGATTTTCGAGCGTTCCATTCTCGGAAAAAACAAGCAAGCCACCGACACTCGTCAGTAACACCCATTTTTGTTCACTCTTATCAACTATTATTCTAGAAGCTCTAGCTTGGTTCAAATAAGGCGCCATGGAAAAAGATTCCCAAGTTCCATTTGGTTTTAACACCTTCAGCAAAGAATTACATGCCTCATTCACCACCCACAAATTGTTATCGCCATCGAACGCTAAACCACCAACTCCAAGCCAATGATAAAAACTATAGGGTTCTTCTAAGGCAGAGTTGTTGCGGTCAAACACATTGGTGATGGTACCGCTACGCATCTCAACCAACCCACGCAGAAAAGAAGCCGCAAAAACGTGATTATAATCGGACGGGTCAATAGCACAATACAACATATCGCGCAAGCTGTCGAAGGCAGGGTTTTGATTCTTCAAGATAAACCATTCGTTACCAATAAAAGAATACACACCATTGGTGTTCCATGTATTACCCCATGCAGAGGTCACTCCACCGGGCGAGACATACAAATCGGAGCCGGCTATTGCCATGGAAAACACTTCCGAGGTGGCAGGTCCATCAGGAGCTATCTTGTCGTTCGACCATTCTTTATACCGAACCAAACCGGAAGATCTGTCAGCCACCCAATAATTATTTTCCGCATCCATCACAGCGCAATTGGGATCGGGACTGCCGGGATTATAATTCCACACAACATCCTTTATGGATAAGGAAGGATTATAAGAAATAACACTGTTGTTATAACATATCAATAAATAATTTTGGGCAACACGCATATTAAAAATATCATCATTACGGACAGAGTCAAAAATCGCCCAGCTTGTTCCATCGAATCTATAGAGCGTATCTTGATTATAGGTGGCGATAGAAAGATTTGTAAAAATATTATTTTGAAAGGCAATAATAGAGTTATAGGAAGCATCAGGATGAGGAATCGCGACATCCTTGGTCCAGTTAGCGTAATTAGCTAAATTTGCATTGGTGATATTGGCTTTGTAGATTCCTTTTTCGGTAGCAGCATAAAAGGTGGTTCCGGAACATGTAAAATCCAATACATTGATGGCATCGCCATTGGGACCAATATAATAGGTATCTTTGATTTCTTTTTTAATCATATCGAGCACCACAATGCCAAACCCACATGAAAGATAAGCATAATTGCCATAAAAGGTGATATTGTTGATGGTCTTATTTCCGTAGATGGGTTTGCGTTTAATATCCGAAATATTGATAACGGTACCATTAGAAACGATGTCGATGTTGGCATTGGTGTAAGCAATAACTAAGGCACCAAACTGCTGACTATAGCGGATAGTGTTGATATTGACATCCGAAAGTCCGCTTACTTTCGATTGTTTGTTCACTGAGTTATCATCCGTATCATAATAGAAAATACTGTAAGGGGTAGCGCAATAAATCCTCGGACCTGCTATGTCAACGGCAATACATTTCTTATAGGGTAAATGCTCACGCCATTCGCCAATGCCGATGTCTTGAGCCATGGCACTATGAAGAAGCAAGACGTTGATTAAAAAACTATATATCTTTTTTTGCATGTAAAGAAGTTATGGAATAGTAATAACTAAAATCACATCAAAATATTGTTTTTATTATAGTGCGGCAACAAATTCTTTTGCTTTAAGAAATGCCTTATCCAATCCTGCGGGATTCTTGCCTCCGGCAGTAGCATAAAAGTTCTGTCCGCCACCCCCACCTTGTATCTCTTTTGAAAGTTCGCGGATAATCAACGAGGCATTTAAGTTTTTGGCAGCTACCAACGAATCGGAAAGCATAACAGTGAGCAAAGCTTTGCCTTCACTCTCGGCACCAAGCACTAAAAACATGTTTTCGGCTTCTTGCTTCATGGCATAAGCTAAGTCCTTTATACCGTTGGCATCGAGCTCAACTCTTTCGGCGATAAAGCTAATGCCGTTTATGTTCGTGATTTTTGCTTTCAAAACATCTTTGTAGCCAACAGCTTTTTCCTTTTGAAACTCTTCGACTTGTTTTTTAATCATGGCATTTTGATCCATCAAATTTTGAACAACATCGGGCAATTCTGTATAGGATTTCTTTAAAATGGCTTTGATTTGCTCCAAAGGTTCCACATATTGTTGAAGCATAAAATTAAAGGCTGTTTCGCCTGTAATAGCCTCGATACGTCGAACGCCCGCAGCAACGGCAGTCTCTTCTACGATGAGAAACAAGCCTATCTGCGCTGTTGATTTCACATGCGTGCCACCGCATAATTCCTGAGAATAATTATCGCCTATGGTTACCACGCGAACATGTTCCCCATACTTTTCGCCAAATAACGCTATGGCACCTTTCTTTTGAGCATTCTCCATGGAATCAATTTCTGTTCCAACCGATAGGTTTTCGGAGATTTTATCGAAAATAAGTTTCTCAATCTTTTTGAGTTCATCGGAAGTAACGCCAGTGAAATGCGAAAAGTCGAAACGAAGACGTTCGTCGTTCACATAGGAACCTTTTTGCTCCACATGACTACCCACAATTTGTTTTAAAGCAGTATGCAAAAGGTGTGTGGCGGTGTGATTATTCTGAATCAGTTTGCGCTTCTTGGTATCTATAGTTGCTTTGCCAACTGTTGTCAGGTTTTTAGGGATAGCGTTGGTCAGATGAATGATTAAGTTGTTTTCTTTCTTGGTATCAACAACCGCAATCTTTTCGCCATCAAATTCAAAGAATCCTTTGTCGCCCGTTTGTCCACCCGATTCGGCATAGAAAGGTGTTTTATCCAACACAATTTGAAATTGCTCTTTATCTTTAATCTTTACTTTACGATATTTAATGATGGAGGCATCGCAAGTGGTTTCGGTGTAACCTACAAATTCAGTTTCTTTGTTGGTGTTTTGGATAACTACCCAATCCTCTTTGTCCACTACTGCTGCTTGGCGAGAACGGGTTTTCTGTTCTTCCATACATTTGGTGAATTCGGGCATATCAACATCCCAACCCTTTTCTTTCGCCATCAGTTGCGTCAAATCAATAGGAAATCCATAGGTATCAAACAACTCAAAAGCAAATTGACCTCCAATTATTTTAGTTGCAGAACCCGCTGCAATATATTTCTCAAACTTATTTATGCCAACTTCTAAGGTACGCAGAAATGCATTTTCCTCTTCCGTGACAACTTTAATTATCAAATCTTGTTGAGAAATAAGTTCCGGAAAGGTTTGTCCCATTTGCTTTGCTAGCAAAGCCGCCAAACTGCCAATACACGCTGTTTTGAAACCCAAGAACGTGTAACCATAACGAACGGCTCTGCGCAAGATACGACGGATGACATACCCTGCTTTATTATTTGAGGGAAGCTGTCCATCGGCAATGGCAAAGGCAATAGCCCGCAAATGGTCGGCGATGACACGCATGGCAATATCTTTCTTTTCATTTTCGCCATAACGACAACCTGCCATAACTGCTAGGGTTTGCAACAAAGGTTGAAACACATCGGTGTCGTAGTTGGATTTAACCTGTTGCATCACCATACAAAGACGCTCGAAGCCCATGCCTGTATCAATATGCTTAGCAGGTAGAGGCTCCAAGCTGCCATCCGATTTGCGATTGAATTCAATGAACACTAAATTCCATATTTCAATCACCAAAGGGTTGCTTTGGTTGACGAGGGTAGCACCCGGAATCAGTTTTTTCTCTTCGTCGGGTCTGATATCCACATGAATTTCTGAACAAGGACCACAAGGACCCGTGTCGCCCATCTCCCAAAAGTTATCTTTCTTCGAACCTAATAAGATTCTTTCTTCGGGAATTATCTTTTTCCAAAAGTCATAAGCCTCATTGTCTTTCGACATGCCATCGGTGGCATCTCCTGCAAAGACCGTTACATATAGACATTCGGGATTGATTTTATACACTTCCGTCAGTAGCTCCCATGCCCATTCGATGGCTTCTTTCTTGAAATAATCGCCAAAAGACCAATTGCCAAGCATCTCAAACATGGTGTGATGGTAAGTGTCATGACCGACTTCCTCTAAATCATTATGCTTACCTGAAACGCGCAAACATTTTTGGGTATCGGCAATGCGTGCATGTTTGGCAGGCGAATTTCCCAGAAATATATCTTTAAATTGGTTCATGCCGGCATTGGTAAACATCAATGTGGGGTCGTTCTTAATGACCATAGGTGCCGAAGAAACTATTTTATGTCGTTTTGATTCGAAAAAATCAAGGAAAGTTTTTCTAATTGCGATTGAATTCATGGTTTTTGGTTGCTGTTTTTGGTATAAATGATTTGTATTTTTTTTACTGCTATTCTCGGTTTTTTTATCGTTGGTTATGGTAATTTCACTTGTCACTATTTTTTTTTGTAAAATAAAATTGATGCAAATTTAGTTTTTTTTCTTAGCTTTGCATTTCATTTTAGAAACTTTAATAGTAATAATTTTTGTATTGCTTCGTTACTGATTGAAAATAAGACTATGGGAAAAGCTCGTTATCACTTCAACACTAAGACACTTTCGTTCGAGGAACTGAAGACTTCTGTAAAATCTAAGGCTGTAAAATTTATTTCTTTTTTTACTTCAGGCATGGTTTTGTCCGCTGCCATCATGTTGGTTGTTTATAGTTTTTTAGATTCCCCCAAAGAAAAAGCATTGAAACGTGAAAATGCTAAACTGCAATTAGAATATGCTATGTTGAACGACCACATGAATCAAGTTTCTGCTATTTTGACAAATTTGCAGAACCGTGACGACAATATTTATCGTACTATTTTTGAAGCAGAACCCATTTCGAGCGACATCCGTAAGGCGGGTTATGGCGGTGTGGAACGTTACAAAGAATTGCAAGGTTATGACAATTCAACACTGATGGAAAACACGGCTCGAAAATTGGATATGATTTCGCATCAGGTGTATGTGCAATCCAAGTCCTTTGATGAGATTGTTAGTTTGGCTCGTAATAAAGAAAAAATGTTGTCGTGTATTCCTGCCATTCAGCCGGTGAAGAAAACGCAATGCGTTATTGTTTCCGGTTTCGGGTATCGGGTTCATCCTATCTATAAAACCTTGCGGATGCACACAGGTATTGACTTCGCGGCAAAGACCGGCACCCCTATCTATGCCACCGGCGATGGTGTGGTGATTGACCCTAAGGGTAGCGAAAGTGGTTATGGCAATGTGATTGTGATTAATCATGGCTACGGTTATGAATCCCTTTACGGACACATGAGTCGTATCGTGGCGAAGATAGGCGACGTTGTGAAACGTGGTCAATTGATTGGATATGTTGGTTCCACGGGTTTGTCGGTTGCCCCTCATTGCCATTATGAAATTATAAAGAACGGCAAAAAGATTGATCCGATAAATTTCTTCTACAACGATTTGACTCCTGCCGAGTATGAAAAAGTTATTGAACAAGCATCGCGTCTGTCGCAGTCGCTTTCATAAAAATAAATTTATGTTCCTTTTAGGGCTGCTTGTTTTGGTAGCCCTATTTTTTTATTAGGTATGAAATCGAAATCCATTTTATTTTTGTCCCTAATAGTTTGCTGTGCCATGTTCACCTCTGCACAACAAACTCATGACACGCTCACCATCATCGGGGTGGGAGATATAATGCCCGGCACCAATTTTCCTTCCGCAGATTATCTGCCACCCAACAAAGGGCAAGATATTTTCACCCCCTTGGCTCCTATATTGAAAAATGCCGATATCACTATTGGCAATTTGGAAGGTTGCCTGTTGAACGCAGGCGGAACGGTGAAGAAATGTCAGGACACTACAAAATGTTATGCTTTTCGGATTCCTACCTATTTTGCCGAAATCATAAAAGAGGCAGGTTTTGATGTGGTGAATTTGGCGAACAATCATAGCGGCGACTTTGGCAGCATCGGACGCAATGCTACCCTAAAAACTTTGGACAGTGTCGGCATACGATATGCCGGTTTGAATTCATGTCCTTCGCTTATCTTTGAAAAAAATGGCTTGCGTATCGGATTTTGTGGATTTTCGCCTTTCGTTGGGACGCCTGATATATTAAATACCGACACTATCCGAGCCGTTATACGTGCTTTGGATTCCCTTTGCGACATCGTGATTGTTGCCATGCACGCCGGAGCGGAGGGCAGCAAGTTTACGCATGTCACCAAGCAAAGCGAACTATTTTATGATGAAGATCGCGGCAATGTTTATGCTTTTGCTCATTTGGCGGTGGATTGCGGTGCCGACGTGGTGTTGGGTCACGGACCGCATGTTACTCGTGCGGTGGAATTGTATAAGGATAGATTTATTGCTTATAGCTTGGGCAACTTCTGTACCTACGCCCGTTTCAATCTGAAAGGTGAAAATGGCGTCGCGCCCCTCATCAGAATTTCTGTGACCAAAGAAGGTGCCTTCCTGAAGGCGCAAGTTTTTTCTATCAAACAAATTGGCGAAGGCGGTCCTTTGATGGATGAGGCTTCGACTGTCCTTCAGCAAATCATAGCATTAAGCAGGAGCGATTTTCCCAACAATCAACTCATGATACATGCCGACGGCACTATTTTGAAGAAGCCATAGCTTGAATAATCCTTTCTTGGAAGAAGCAAAATTGAGATAAAAATACAGCGGAATTTAGCTGCAAATATTAACATCTTTGTGGTAAGTCATATCCTACCCAAATTTCAGAATTCTCTTACACAAATTTCAGACATTTCCTACACACCTAAATCCAATATTGGTTGTACTTTTACAAACTTTTTCGTTCGTTTTTATTGATGAATAAAAGTGGGTTCATTTGCTTCATTATGCTTAAAAAAGATTTGATAATTAGACTTTTATAATTAATCAGATATTTTTGACGACGAAGCGATTTTAAGCCATTTATACATCAAAATAAAAATCGAGTAGACGGCTCCGCCAGTAGTTAGCTGACGGAGTGCGCCTCTCACACCACTGTACGTACGGGTCGCGTATACAGCGGTTCATTAAGATGTGGAGCAATTTTCTTGTAAATAGTGTACATAGCCACATAACCTCGTTTTTCCAAACGTTCAACCTTAATAGTTGTTAATAGAATTGGACTTTGGGCGACTGCCCATCCCCCCATTCGTGTTCTGCTCCATTGATATGCATGGTCTTGGTCAACTCCCAATCGAATCAGGTTTTTCCTTTTCCGTTCGGGTTTCTTCCAATGATGCCAAATACAATACCTCAACCGATTTCGCACCCAACTATCGAGGTCTTTGAGTTTGCCCTGAATGTTCGCAATGCGATAATATCCGAGCCATCCTCTTTGAACCTCTTTTAGTCTATGAATACGTTCGTCAAAGCTGCATGGAGTAGTCTTTTTCGTGATGGTTTTAAGTTTCTGCTTTAGCGATTTCCACCCTTTTTCGCTTACTACCAACTGATATTTGCCTTTGTCTCCCTTTATATAAGTGGGCACAAATCCGAACCCAAGTATAGTAAAGTTCACAGGTTTGCGTAGTCCGCTTTTCTCCCTATTGATGGGTAGTTTCAATTTGTTCTTTAGAAACAAATATATGTTGTTCCCTGTCGTTCGGACTGCTTGTTTACTTTTCGTATAAATACTAAAGTCGTCGGCATAACGGACATAACGAAGTCCTTGCTTTTCCATTTCTTTATCCAATTCGTTTAACATGATATTGGAAAGTAACGGACTAAGTGGGCTTCCCTGTGGCACACCTTTTCTGCGTTTGGTTAGTTTCCCATCAATAAGTATGGGAGCTCTTAGCCATTTGCGTATAAGGCGCAATGTGAGCGGGCATTTAACTTTGCGATACAAGAGCTGCAACAGAATACAATGGTCAACTTCATCAAAGAAGGTTTTCAAATCAATATCAACAATATGCTGATATCCTGAATTGATATATTCTTGTGCTTTCAATACCGCTTGTTGGGCGTTGCGATTTGGGCGAAACCCATAACTGTAATCCTCAAATTCCATCTCGAATTTAATAGCTATTACTTGTCCTACCGATTGTTGTAATAAACGGTCGGCTACTGTGGGAATACCTAATAGGCGTGTCTTCCCATTGTCTTTGAGTATTTCTACTCCTAGTATTGGTTGGGGCAAATATGTTCCTTCACGTAATTCGGTTTCTATACGTTCACGGTTATTAAACCAATAGTTATATAGTTCCTTTACAGACATACCATCTACTCCTGCCGAACCATCGTTCGACTTTACCTGACGATAAGCCTGCTTTACATTGTTTCTGTTTAATACTTGTTCAATCATACTGTTTTACTTCTTTTGCTCTGTTCCGCTTATAACAAGGCTATCACCATAAGGCGAATCCTTGTTTAATTTGGAACATCTTAATGTTCAGTCCTTCGTTACTTTTGTGAGACCTCCCCTGTTTATTGGGGCTCGTTTCGTGTAACTACTATGACCTCTGCTGACTTCTCACGTTGTTCTGTGAGACCTCCCCTGGTAAGAGCTTTTTCCTTCTTCCGATTCCTGCGGTATCTACTATAAAACGATGCTTTTGTTCTTTGGACTTTACAATGATGTGCTTGCTCATCCTCGATTTATAGCCTCATATACCGTTTCTGTTCGTCAGTACCAGATTTTGCAGTCTCGCTTCCTTCAGTGCATACTTCACAGTAAACCACCTTGCGACTTGCTAATGTTTCGGATTATCACCTCCGCACATAAGGGACTTACACCCTCTGGAAAAATATACACATTTCTTTGCTGTGTAAAAATAAATTTGTAATTTTGACATTTTTATTGAGCTTCGAAATGTGTGTGTACTGCTCATGCAGGGCACACACAAG
>CAIOYH010000181.1 GCA_903862465.1 uncultured bacterium
GTTACAGCAGTTCCTGATGAGATACATCCTGCTACACTTTTTGCTGTTACGGTATAAGTATTTGCACCGACTAGGGTAAATATTCCTGTAGTATTGACATACGTAGAACCATCAATACTGTAAGTCATTCCTAATCCTGTGGGAGCCGTAATGGTTATTGTTCCTGTGGCAACAGTGCATGTTGGTTGCAATGTTGTACTAGCTGTTGGGGCAGGAGGGGTTGTAGGTTGTGCATTTACTGTTACAGCAGTTCCTGATGAGATACATCCTGCTACACTTTTTGCTGTTACGGTATAAGTATTTGCACCGACTAGGGTAAATATTCCTGTAGTATTGACATACGTAGAACCATCAATACTGTACGTCATTCCTAATCCTGTGGGAGCAGTAATAGTAATAGTTCCTGTGGCAACATTGCATGTAGGTTGCAGCGTTGTACTAGCCGTTGGGGTAGGAGGCGTTGCCGGTTGTGCATTTACAGTAACAGCAGTACCTGTTGATATACATCCTGTAGCATTTTTTGCTGTTACGGTATAAGTATTTGTAGCAACTAAAGTAAATATTCCTGTTGTATTTACATACGTTGAACCATCAATGCTGTATGTCATTCCTAAGCCTGTTGGAGCCGTAATAGTAATAGTTCCTGTGGCAACGGCACAAGTTGGTTGCATCGTTGCACTAGCTGTTGGAGTAGGAGGCGTTGCCGGTTGTGCATTTACTGTAACAGCTGTCCCTGATGAGATACATCCCGCAGCATTTTTTGCTGTAACGGTATAAGTATTTGAAGGTACCAAGGTAAATATTCCTGTAGTGTTTACATAAGTTGAACCGTCAATACTGTATGTCATGCCTAATCCTGTTGGTGCCGTAATGGTGATAGTTCCAGTGGCAACAGTACAAGTAGGTTGAAGTGTTGCAGTAGCCGTTGGAGTAGGAGGCGTTGCCGGTTGCGCATTTACTGTTACAGCAGTTCCTGATGAGATACATCCTGCAGCATTTTTTGCTGTTACGATATAAGTATTTGCAGCGACTAGGGTAAATATTCCTGTAGTATTTACATACGTTGAACCGTCAATGCTGTACGTCATGCCTAATCCTGTAGGAGCCGTAATGGTGATAGTTCCTGTGGCAACAGTACATGTTGGTTGCAGTGTTGCGCTAGCCGTTGGGGCAGGAGGGGTAGCCGGTTGAGCATTTACAGTAACAGCAGTTCCTGTTGAAATACATCCTGCAGCATTTTTTGCTGTTACGGTATATGTATTTGAAGGTATTAAAGTAAATATTCCTGTTGTATTCACATACGTTGAACCATCAATGCTGTACGTCATACCTAAACCTGTGGGTGCCGTAATGGTGATAGTTCCTGTGGCAACAGTGCATGTTGGTTGCAGTGTTGCACTAGCCGTTGGGGCAGGAGGAGTCGCCGGTTGTGCATTTACGGTTACAGCAGTTCCTGTTGATATACATCCTGCAGCACTTTTTGCAGTAACGGTATAAGTATTTGATGGGACTAAAGTAAATATTCCCGTTGTAATCACATACGTTGAACCGTCAATGCTGTATGTCATGCCTAATCCTGTGGGAGCAGTAACGGTAATAGTTCCTGTGGCAACAGTACAAGTTGGTTGCAGTGTTGCAGTAGCCGTTGGAGCAGGAGGGGTTGTAGGTTGTGCATTTACTGTTATAGCAGTTCCTGATGAAATACATCCTACAGCACTTTTTGCAGTAACGGTATAAGTATTTGCAGCAACAAAGGTAAATATTCCTGTCGTATTCACATAGGTTGAACCGTCAATGCTGTATGTCATGCCAAATCCTGTGGGAGCAGTAACGGTAATAGTTCCTGTGGCAACAGTACAAGTTGGTTGCAGTGTTGCAGTAGCCGTTGGTGCAGGCAAGGTTGCAGGTTGAGCATCAATAACAATATTGGAAGAGGCAACAGAAGTGCATCCCGAGGCATTGGTTACGGTATAAGTATAGGTTCCGGTAGTGAGGTCAGCAATGGTGGTGCTTGTTCCGCTTCCATTGGTGATAATTCCCCCGGGGGTTCTAGTTAAAGTCCAAGTTCCACCAGGCAATCCGTTTAATACAACACTTGCTGTTGCTAATGAACATGTAGGTTGGGTAATAGTTCCAATGGTAGGTGCTATTACGGGTGCACAAACAACATTTATGGAATAATCTTCCACCTCACCATACACGGATACGCCGCATGGTGCAGTAGCTTCTTCGTTGTAATGTATTCTCGTTCTCAATCGTTTTAAGCCCGCAGGAGTATTGGATGGACAAGCAATTGTTGCTGTATAGGGCCCGCCTCCGGGAGTTCCTGTTACCGCAATAGCAACATCATCCGTGAAATCGCCATTACCATTCCAATCTACCCAAACACCGCATTGGTCGCCTGCATAAGGCAAACCATTGGTTACAGTAATTGGCAGCGTAGCCCCTTGAACAATATTTGTTGATTGATTTGTATAATCGGCATATCCTCCCGTGGTGCAAGCAGTGGTATTATTGATGGTGCCGACTACTACATGTGAAATAAATTCATCACAAATAGAAGCACTCGCATCGCAATAGGTTATTGCAATTTGACGACTGCCTACAGGGTTTGTTACTGTAAGTGTCCGAGGGCTTACTACTGTTACGCTTGTACATTGCGCATCTAAGAAATCTCCTAATGTTGCATTGGCAGGAATATCATACGTAAGCCAAAAGTAATTGGTACCATCGCTCAAAGTTTGATTTCCTGTGATGGTGAACGTTCCGTTTGGTGCTACTACTGTTGTTCCAAATTGAGAAGTAGCGGCAAAAGTACTGTTGGTGGAAGTGTAAAAAAGTTTTGCATTCGTTATGTCCACAGCCGTATTTGTTGACCCTGTGGTATTAAACGTAAATGATGTAACTCCAAAAGGCGATAGATTACCACTAGTGAAGATTTCCACACCAATAATCTCCTGATTGGTGAGGTTAGGACTTACAGTTCCAACGTTGTTTTGCGTTGCTGTACATGATACATAAACCATGGGAGCCGATGAATAATACACCGAAGTTTCCCACAAACCCCTTCCATAGGTAGCTGCCCGAAGCTTACTGTCGTTAGGGTTTCCTGCATAATAAATCTCCAATTCTCCCACATTTACATTTGGCAAGCCTGTGTTATAGGCAACCCAATTAGCAGCGCCTTTCTTAAAATAAACGCCCAATTCAGTGGCTACATATAATTGAATCTCCGACGTGGATTGTTTGTTTTGCACAATAGAATAAGCAGGAATGGAAGGTATGCCTGTTGAAATATTTGTCCATGTGGTTCCTCCATCTATGGATTGGAACACTTTATTGGCAGTATATCCGCTCAACGTAACCCATAAGGTGTTTGCATCATCGTTTTTCACACAGATATAAGTAATGTTTCCGCTTCCAATAGGCAAAGTTCCCGTGATGTTTGTCCATGAAGTGCCTCCGTTGGTTGTTTTCCATATAATGGATGGGTCAGCAACATACAGTACTTGGGTGTTTGAAGGAGCTATTGCCATCGAACGGATTAAATTCGTTGTGTTCATGGTAGATATTTTCGTCCATGAGGTTCCCCTGTTTGTTGTTTTCCATACATCGGCATAGCCGGCATATAAGGTTTGGTTGAGAACGGGATCTATTATATAAGGTGTAACCCATGCACCACTTCCGGCAGCAGCAGGTTCAATGGCGGTGGAGGATGCCCAATGATTGGTTGTAATATCAATTTGTCCGTTCGTATAAGTGCCATACTGCACGTTGACATTGCTGTAATCAATCAAACATTCCATGCCATCGCCGCCCTTCACATCACTCCAAGTGCCGCCCGAGAACAATTTGGTTCCATTGTCTTGCAAGCCGGTGATTGTTTCTGTAGCAACGGTTTTTGATACACTCAATTTATACATTTGACTAATGACTATACCATTGGTTTTGTCGATCCATGTGTTGCCATTATCCAAAGAAATATACACGCCGCCATCGTTCGTCTCGAAAATATCACCATTACTGCGATATTTCAACATGTGTTTGTCAGCATGAACCGCTTGAACGGTGCTTCCTGACCAATGACTGACAATAGACCAAGATGTTCCTCCATTTGTCGAGCGCCATGTGTTTACACCTCCAATCAAAAGGGTGTTTGCATTGGTAGGAGAGGCGGATATACTCAAATCGTACCAACCTTGCCCGCCTGCGTCCGTACCTGCGGCTGTCCATCCAAGTAAGTTCTTAGTGGTTCCTAAAAAAACAGCCGTATATGTTGCTCCATTATCAATGGATTTATAAATTTTATAAAGTCCATCGTCAGCTTGTGCAGCAATGGCATAAACCCATGTGGGTTGGTTGGCAGAAACGCAAATATCGATTCGCTTCGCATTGGCATCGTTAAGAGGTGTAGTCCAACTCGTGCCACTATTTGTCGAAACATAAATTTTTCCATCGGTTGTAGAGCCATATAATGTGGCGAAATCACCGGGTTTATATTCCATATCAATAAAACTCGTTGTGGTCAATTGGGTAGTCCAAGTGGTGCCGCCGTTGATGGTTTTATAAACACCTCCTGTGGTCGCCGCTAAAAGTATTTGGCTGTTAGCTGGGTCCATCAACAATTTAGTAACCATCGCATTATTTCCCAAGGTATAACTCAATCCCGTTGTGTTCCATGTTAGCCCGCCATCGGTGGATTTCAAAACGCCCACACTGCGGTTGTCCCAAGCATCTCTATCGCCCGTGGCAATATAAATGGTGTTGGAAGTGACATAATCAGGCGGAATGGCGATGTCGCTTACTGCCAAAACGCCATTGTTGTCCGTAGTGCACGACCATGTCGCTCCGTTGTTCGTTGTTGCCCACAATCCGCCCGAAGCAGCGCCTACCCAATACGTATTGTTATCCGTTGGATGAAAGGCGATACAATTCAAACGCCCTATGCCGGCATAGCCGCCTGTGGTACTATTGGTGCCCAAGTTTGTCCAACTTGCTGTGGTTTGCAAAAGCATTTGATGGTCAGTAGGCAATGTTTCATCACAAACTTGTTGTGACGATTTGGAAGGAAATTCCCCCGTTACAGGGTTCACTTGATTCTGCATATAATATTCCCAACGTTTGAATTGTTTCCAACCTGCCGCTTTTTTCTTCACTCCGCCTTCAATATAATAGCCCCTGTCAACATTGTAGGGTGCCCAATATTGATAAAAAGCATTTTGATAATCGAACAAAGTTAGTTCTGATTTCGATTTGTTTTGAGGCAAATTGACCGTCCATTGCTGGGAAAATAGGAGGGAGGAGCAGGACAAGAAAATGAGTACTAGATAGATTTTTTTCATGAGTCTAGAGTTTAATGTGTTTTTAAATATTATATGCTTTAATGTTTAATACTTATATTAGTGTATGGCTACATTTTTTTTGGGAGTGCTAAATTACTACTTTTTTATGAATCTAATGTAATGATTTTTGTTAGAATTTCTTTTTACACCTACGCACTACAATCACAAAAATTCTGTCCAATCAAATACCATGTGGAATCAAGGAAGGTGAAATACAGTTCAACATAAAAAGATTCGCCCTTGATGACTGTCACTTTGATAAACTTTTTATAGTCTAAATTTTTAGGCAGCACCACTTTCGTGCCCGTTTGCCTTTCCATATCAAAATAAGTAGGCAAATCATCTTTGGTGGTTTCCACAAAATAGAAGCCATCTTTTTCGCCCGGATATCCCTCGCAAAAATTTCCTTTCGGTTTTCTGTCGAAAATATTTGTCACGGGAATCTCGTTCATCCCATCCATATTTGCTATTTTATTAGCGTTAGCCGCCACGCAAACCGTGCCCGGATTGTTATACACATACACACCTAATTCCTTGTGCAGGTAAACGTCCTGATTCTTGACAGCTTTCACGGCTTCCAAAAATGTTGGCAAAAATGTTTTGAAATCTTGTGAGGCTTTTGCAGCCTTTTGTTCCTGATTTGGTCCGCAAGCAACAATGGCAAGCAGCATGGAAGTCAATAGTAGGTTGAATGTCTTTTTCATTTTGTTTTTTATTTTTCTACAAAAATAATGAATTAACCAATACAAAGGTAAAAAGATTTGAATTTAGCTAGATATAGAATGTTATAGGATATCTAATATCTATAGAATTTGTTTACCTTGACGTAATTTGCGTCAGTAAAAAAGTTTTTCTAACTGCTAAAAAAGTTTTTTTTACCCAATAAAAAAGATGCAACTCCTGAAGAAAAAGTTTTTATACCCGATAAAAAAGTTTTTATACCCGATAAAAAAGATGCAACTCCTGAAGAAAAAGTTTTTATACCCAATAAAAAAGTTTTTATACCCGATAAAAAAGTTGTCAGACCTGATAAAAAAGTTTTTTTACCTAATAAAAAAGATGCTACTCTAGAAGAAAAAGTTTTTATACCCGAAGAAAAAGTTTTTCAACCACCTTAAAAAATTTTTTAACCCCTTGAAAAAGTTTTTTAACCACTCAAAAAAGTTTTTTAACCACTCAAAAAAGTTTTTTAACCGCTTGAAAAAGTTTTTTAACCCACTAAAAAAGTTTTTTAACCACTTGAAAAAGTTTTTATATCTGACATAAAACTGCCTTTTATCGTTGGAGTTTTTCTTTTTTGTTACACGGAGATACACGGAGAAAAGGAGATACACAGAGACTTTTCATACCTGATAGTCTTTAACCCTAAAAGTCTAAAAGTCTAAAGCCTAAAAGCCTAATTTTTCTATGTGTCTATGTGCCTATGTGGTAATATTTTTTCTTTCGCGATGAATATTTTTTGTACTTTTGTCTAAAAAATTTCTCATGGATATCCTAAGCATCAAAGCCCGTATCAATCAACTCACTCAGGAGATTAATCTTCATAACTATAACTACTATTCTCTTTCTTCGCCCACCATTTCCGACTATGATTTTGACCTCTTGTTGGAAGAATTGGTGCGTTTGGAGCATCTTAATCCCGAACTTGCCCTGCCCGATTCGCCAACCAAGCGCGTAGGGGGCGAAATCACCAAAAACTTCAAGCAAATCGTTCACAAAAACCCCATGCTTTCGCTCAGCAACACCTATTCCGAAGCCGAAGTGACAGATTTTGACCAACGCGTGCGCAAACTTTTGCAGGGCGAGGCATTTGAATATGTCTGCGAACTGAAATATGACGGTTTGGCGATAGGTTTGACCTACGTGAAGGGCGTGTTGCAACATGCCGTAACGCGCGGCGATGGCGTTCAGGGCGATGACGTAACCGCCAATGTGCGCACCATCAAAAGTATTCCCATTCGGCTGTTTGGCGATGATTTTCCCGACGAATTTGAGATTCGCGGCGAAATCATCATGCCCCGTTCCGAGTTTCGCCGACTGAACGAAGAGCGCGCCGACATTGGCGATTTGCCTTTCGCCAACCCGCGCAATGCTGCCTCGGGAAGTATCAAAATGCAAGACTCTGCCGAAGTGGCAAAACGGGCGTTGGACTGCTATTTGTATCATATTATAGGTGATGCGTTGCCCTTCGAAAGTCATTATGAGAACATGGTGAAAGCCCGCCAATGGGGATTCAAGGTGCCGATGTATATCGCCAAATGCACCACGGTTGATGCCATCTTTGAGTTTATTGAAGAATGGAATTCCGCCCGCGAAACCCTGCCGTTTGATATTGACGGCATCGTCATCAAGGTCAATTCCTTTGCCCAACAGCAACAATTGGCGTTCACTGCCAAATCGCCTCGATGGGCTATTGCTTATAAATTCAAGGCGCAGCGCGTCAGCACCAAATTGCTGTCTATTGACTATCAAGTGGGGCGCACGGGAGCCGTCACACCCGTTGCCAACCTCGAACCTATACAATTGGGAGGCACCACGGTGAAACGCGCCTCTCTCCACAATGCCGACCAAATTGCCCGATTGGATATTCGTGTTGGCGACACCGTCTTTGTGGAGAAAGGCGGCGAAATCATTCCTAAAATAGTGGATGTGGACGTGAGTTTTCGCCCGCCGCAGAGTGAACCATTGCATTTTATCACCCATTGTCCCGAATGTGCAACGCTTTTGGTGCGCAAAGAAGGCGAAGCCATACATTATTGCCCGAATGAGAACGGGTGTCCGCCTCAAACCAAAGGCAAAATTGAACATTTTATCCATCGCAAAGCGATGAATATAGATAGTTTGGGCGAAGGCAAGGTGGAGATTTTGTTCGACAATGGTTTGTTGAAAAATGTTGCCGATATTTACGATTTGACGTATGAGAAAATTATTGATTTAGAGAAGAAGCACATCACCGAGAATAGCGACAAAACTCGTGTCGTGAAGTTTCGCGAAAAAACCGTTGAGAATATTCTGAAAGGGATTGAAGATTCCAAACAAGTGCCCTTCGAACGTGTCCTTTTTGCTTTGGGCATACGCTATGTGGGCGAAACGATAGCCAAAAAACTTGCCGTTCATTTCAAAAACAGTGACGAAATTCAGAAAGCCACCTTCGATGAATTGAAAGAAGCCGAAGAAATTGGCGAAACCATAGCCGAAAGCGTTCTTCAATATTTTGGGAATGAAGAAAACGTCGCGATAATTGCCCGTCTAAAGGAAAAAGGCTTGCAATTTAGCATCAACGAAACGGCTGTTACCATTGTGTCGGATGTGCTACAAGGCAAGTCCTTCGTGGTGTCGGGCGTTTTCTCCAAATCACGCGACGAGATAAAACATTTGATTGAACTGCATGGCGGAAAAAACGTCGGTTCCATCTCTGCCAAGACGCATTTCGTGCTTGCAGGCGACAATATGGGACCCGAAAAAAAGAAAAAAGCACAACAACTGAACGTGCCAATTATTTCCGAAGATGAGTTTTTCGAAATGATACATGAATAAAATCGTATCTTTGCACTAAATTTTTTTATTATGGATATTGAAGCTGCCATACAGGATGCGATAGAAGTCAAAAAGCAGATGCTCGACAATCATCATATCATTTATACGATTGAAGAAGTTGCGCTGCAGGCTTCCGAAATATTGAAGAACAAAGGACGCATATTGTTGTGCGGAAATGGGGGCAGTGCCGCCGATGCCCAACATATTGCCGCCGAACTATCGGGGCGTTTTGCCTTCGACCGTCCGCCTTTGGATGCGGAAGCCTTGCATGTCAACTCCTCATTCGTAACTGCCGTTGCCAACGACTATTCCTTCGACGAAGTATATGCGCGTATGGTGAAAGCCAAAGGCAGAGTGGGCGATATGCTTGTGGCGATTTCCACTTCAGGCAATTCGCAAAACATCATCAATGCCATTCAAGCTGCTCGCGCCTGCGAAATGATGGTGGTAGGTTTCACGGGCGAAACAGGAGGCGCCATGAAAGACCTCTGCGACTATCTCATCAACGTACCCTCTAACAAAACACCACGCATACAAGAAGCCCACATACTTTTGGGGCATATCTTTTGTGAGATAATAGAGAAAGAACTCTTCGGCGAAGGATTTTGATTTTAGATTTTAGATTTATGAATTTTGATATGGGATTTGGAATGAATAAAGGAAGAAACTTCTTAGTGTTACTTAGTGCTCTTAGTGCCTCAGTGGTTTAAAAAAATCAAACAATAATGAATCACCAATTAAAAGTAGATAAATCATGGACCTTGTTTCTCGATAGAGATGGAGTTATAAATAAAAAACTTCCTGATGATTATGTAAAAAGCATCGCGGAGTTTGAATTTATTAATGGTGTGAAAGAAGCTATAGCGAAACTATCTTCTTTTTTTGGAAGAATAATCGTCATCACCAATCAGCAAGGCATTGGCAAAGGTGCTATGCAAATCGCGGACTTGGAAACGATACATAATTATATGTGTAACGAAATAAAACATAGTGGGGGAGAAATTCACGGCATTTATTTCTGTCCCGACTTAGCCGATACTAACAGTTCCCATCGAAAACCCGAAGTAGGCATGGCGTTGCAAGCGCAGAAAGATTTTCCGGAAATAGATTTCTCAAAAACCATTATGGTGGGCGATGCTATTACAGATATGGAATTTGCTCGCAAACTTGGCATGGTTGCCGTGTATATCAGCAAAGGCAAACCCACCGATGCATATAATAATCACTTGTTCGATTACGTTTACAATAATCTAATAGAATTCTCAGAATCAATACAACATAACCATGAAAAATAGTGCTTTATTTCTAATGTTTCTCTTCGTGCTAACCACAGCCACGCTTTTTGCGCAACCCAACAAGAAAATAAATGTAACAGATTCGATCGGTAGGAAACAAGGCTATTGGAAAAAGTACGCAAACGACACACTCAAATATGAGGGTACTTTCAAAGATAATTTTCCCGTTGGGGAATTCAAATATTATTTCCCGAACAAAAATGTGAAAGCTATCACTAATTATTCCAACAATGGCACAACGGCAAAAACTACTTTGCTGTACGATAATGGCAAGAAAAACGCTGAAGGTACTTATATGGATAAAAAGAAAGATGGCACGTGGATATATTATAGCGCAAGTGAAGGGAAGATGTCGGAAGAAAACTATCAGAACGGCATAAAGAGCGGTGTTTGGAAATACTATTACGAAAATGGAAAAGTCAATAAGATTGAAACCTATAAGAATGATTTGCTCGAAGGTTTGTGCGAGGAATACTATGCCGACAGCGTTATCAAAATGCGTGTAAATTACACTATGGGCAAGCAACAAGGCATCGTAAAGTATTATGGTTTGACGGGAAAGATATTTTTGACGGGCATGTTTCAGAATGATATTAAAGATGGCGAGTGGATGTTTTTCAATGAGAATGGTTTTGGCGACCGCAAACTGACCTACAAAGCAGGAACGGTGGTGAAAGAAGAAATCATCACCATGAATAAGAACGAAAAAGTGTGCACCAACATCTTAGATATAGCTTATTGCGAACAAAAAGGCACGGAAATCTTTATCCGGTTAAATTCCGGCGAACAAATTCCTGTGTCTTATAACTTAAGTCAGATGGAGAATCTCTTGGGTGAGAATCATTTCTTTCGCGTAAATGCCAACTTTATCATTGCGCTACGGTCGTTCAAAAACCGTAAGACTTTCAACATTGACAATCCTGTCTTGACGTTGAATCCTGACCCGGGAATTCCTGTCGTAGTAGAGAAATCCCTTTTAGAAGGTTTCATGTCTTGGGCAGGCATGATTAAATATGATAACAAATAATTATGTCGCGAAAAGGCAGAGTTTTAATGGCAATGAGTGGGGGAGTGGATAGCTCTGTAGCCGCTATATTGCTGCGCGACCAAGGTTATGAACTTGTTGGCATCACCATGAAAACATGGGACTATGCATCTTCGGGTTCTTCACCAAAAGAAACGGGATGTTGCAGTTTAGATTCCATCAATGATGCCCGAGCTGTTGCCGTAAAATTCGACTTTCCGCATTATGTACTCGACCTGAGAAAAGAGTTTGAAGAAAAAATTATCAGTAACTTCATTGAGGAATATATGATAGGGCGCACACCTAATCCTTGTGTGTTGTGCAACAAATTGGTGAAGTGGGACGATTTGTTGAAGAAAGCCGACCAACTCAATTGTGAGTTTATTGCCACAGGTCACTATTCGCAGGTGATACAGGAAAACAATCGCTACTTTCTTCGCAAAGGTCTTGACGAATCCAAAGATCAAACCTATGTGTTATGGGGGTTGTCGCAGGAACATCTGCGGCGTACTATTTTTCCTTTAGGGAACTATCAGAAATCTGAAATAAAAGAAATGGCAAAGGATTGCGGGCTTCCGCGTTTGGCAGA
>CAIOYH010000182.1 GCA_903862465.1 uncultured bacterium
GCGGTGAACATGGTGATGCCTGCCGATGGACCGTCTTTAGGGGTGGCACCTTCGGGGATGTGGATGTGGACGTTCCAATTTTCGAATACGGTTGGCTCGATGCCGAGTTTCAGGGAGTGAGATTTGAGGTATTCGTAAGCAATGCTTGCGGATTCTTTCATCACATCGCCCAAATTTCCTGTTAGGGTTAGGTTGCCTTTGCCTTTGCTCAAACTGACTTCGATGAAAAGTATCTCCCCTCCTACTGATGTCCATGCTAAACCTGTGACTACGCCTGCGATGTCGTGAGGAATGTCTTTGTCTTTTTGATATATGGGAATGCCTAAGATGGTGTTGAGGTCGGATGCGGGGATGTTTTTCTGATATTTTTCGTCCATGGCGATGAACTTGGCACGATTGCGAACAATTTTGGCAATGGTGCGCTCGAGAGAACGAACGCCGGACTCACGGGTATAGTCGTCAATGATTTGTTCCAACACTTTATCGGTGAATTTGAGTTGAGAGTTCTTCATCCCGTGTTCTTTTATTTGTTTTGGGATGAGATGTCGTTTGGCTATCTCGATTTTTTCTTCGAGAAGATAGCCACTGAGGTCAATAATCTCCATACGGTCGCGCAAAGCGGGATAGATGGTGGAAATGTTATTAGCTGTGGCGATGAACATCACGCGAGAGAGGTCGAAATCCACTTCAAGGAAGTTGTCGTAGAAATTGGTGTTTTGTTCGGGGTCTAAGACCTCCAAAAGTGCAGCTTGCGGGTCGCCACTGACGTTGTTTCCACTGATTTTGTCAATCTCGTCTAAGACAAAGACGGGATTTGCGGACTTGAGTTTCTTGAGATTCTGAATGATTCTTCCCGGCATGGCACCGATATAGGTTTTGCGATGACCACGCAACTCGGATTCGTCGCGGAGTCCGCCTAATGACATGCGAATGTATTTGCGTTCGAGAGCACGAGCGATAGATTTGCCTAAGGAAGTTTTGCCAACGCCCGGAGGTCCTACCAAACATAGGATTGGGGACTTCATGTCGCCTTTGAGTTTCAGAACAGCCAAATATTCGATGATGCGTTCTTTGACTTTTTCTAATCCAAAATGGTCTTCATCTAATATTTTCTGAGCGTTTTTTAAATCTAAGTTATCTTTGGTGAATTCGTTCCAAGGTAACTCCACCAATGTTTCCAAATAGTTCGTTTGAACGGAATATTCAGCAGCATGGGGATTCATGCGTTGGAGTTTTCCTAATTCCTTGGCAAAGAGTTCGGCAATTTCTTTCGACCATTTTTTGTTAGCGGTCTTTTGGTTGAGTTCATTGATGATTTGTTCCTGAGGATTGTCGCCTAATTCTTGCTGAATCTGCTTCATTTGTTGTTGCAACAAGAAATCGCGCTGTTGTTTGTCCAAATCAAATTTCACTTTGTTTTGGATTTGATTTTTTAATTCAATCATCTGAAGCTCTTTCACCAAATAATTCAACACCAAATTGGAACGCTCGGTTAAATCGGAAGTTTCTAAGAGTTTTTGTTTTTCTACTATATCTATATTGAGATTAGAGGAAATGAAATTTACCAAGAAAGAAGGGCTTTCGATGTTTTTTATGGCAAAGGCAGCATCGGAAGGAATGTTGGGCGATTGTTTGGCAATTTGAATTGCGAAATCTTTTAAGGAAGAAATCAAGGCTTGGAATTTTTTATCCTTAGAAACAGGTTCGTTGGTGATAAAATCAGCCACTTTGGCAACGAAATAAGGTTCGTTGGCAATCATCTCGACTAAATTGAAACGTTTTTTTCCTTGAATAATGACGGTTGTGCTACCATCGGGCATGTGTAATGTTTTGATGATATGAGCCACCGTGCCCACTGTGTGTAGATCTTCGAAGGCAGGGTCTTCAATGTTTACATCTTTTTGAGCTACGACACCTATCGCTTTTTTAGCTTTGTAGGCTTCTTTAATCAAACGTATTGATTTGTCGCGTCCCACTGTGATGGGTATGACAACGCCGGGGAATAAAACAGTGTTGCGTAAAGGTAGTATGGGCAGGTTATCGGGCAGAGGCTCCGAATTCATTTGTTCTTCATCTTCGGAGGTAAATAATGGAATAAACTCGGTTTCATTATCCATCATACTTATGAGACTATTATTTATTTTCCATTCGCTTGAGAATTCCATATAATATTTCGTTATGACAAAATGTCAGTTAAATTTAGTATTTATAAAAGCATTTATTGAAAATAGAAGAATTTCATCCTTTTCTTTCAAGTGATATGATACACGGCAATAAAAATGCCAATGTATAAAGTGGTAAAAATGTCAGACTTTTTTAGGTTAACGTGCCAAACGGACTTTGTTGCGATAGGAAAAAGTAAGTTCATACACACTTCGTAAGATATCAATTTCAATTTTGGTTAACTCACGATTGCGGCGTTTGTAAACACTTTTTGCTACTTCGATGGCTTTGTCAATGTCGTAGGTGGTGTAGCCCGTGATTGAATTCCCCCAACTGAAGGAAGGAATAAAATTACGCTGAAAACCGTGACCTACCACGTTGGCATTCACGCCGACGACTGTACCTGTGTTAAACATGGTGTTGATGCCACATTTAGAATGGTCGCCCATAATCAAACCACAGAATTGTAAACCTGTTGGGATGAACTTTTCTTCGGTATAATTCCATACACGAATTTCGTCGTAG
Source organism: uncultured bacterium (assembly GCA_903862465.1). Lineage (GTDB taxonomy): Bacteria > Bacteroidota > Bacteroidia > Bacteroidales > CAIWKO01 > CAIWKO01. The sequence goes on from CAIOYH010000182.1 coordinate 2,689, forward strand.
GTGGTTTTTAGGTTGGAGTTGTTAGTGTCAGCACCTAAATTACACCATTCGCCCAAAACTGAATTTCCTAAGAAACCATCATGAGCTTTGTTGGTGTATCCGAAAATGACTGAATTGTTGACCTCGCCACCTATTTTGGAAAAAGGACCAATGGTAGTGGGTCCGTAAATCTTTGCCCCCATCTTCACGGTTGCATTATCGCATAAAGCAAAAGGACCTCTGATGACGCTGCCTTCCATGATTTCGGCATCTTTTCCAATATATACAGGTCCTGTGGATGCGTTGATAATAGCACATTCCACTTTAGCACCTTCTTCAAGAAAGATATTTTCTTTCCCTATCAATTGATTAGAGTCACTTATTGATTGTGATTTTCTGCCTTGAGTCAAAAGTGCAAAATCATCTTCAATGGCTTTGCCGTTCAAAGAAAAAATATCCCATGGATAATTTATTTTTAGATGCGGCAGGTTACATTCAATTTCTTCCAAGGTTCCGACTTCGTGTTTTTCAACATCTTCAACAATGGGAGCATCAATACTGTTCACATCGTCTAAGTCTTTTTCGATCACATGCAAAGCAATGATATAATCTCCATGGACTAGTGATTGATCAGGTTGAAGTAAGTTGATAGCTTCGACAAGCGCCTTGGTGGGCAGAACAGAAGCATTAATAAGAATATTGTTGCTGCTTTTTATAATGGGATATTTAATGCCAAGATATTTATCGGTTAAGACCGAAGTCTCTGTATTGAGGTAGCGTTCCCATTTTTCGCGGATGGTTAAAATTCCAACACGTATTTCGGCAATAGGACGTGTGAAAGTCAATGGAAATAAGTCTTTTCGAGTGGAATCGTCAAATAATATATAGTTCATTTTGTTTGAATTATTAGTATGTACAATATTAGGTATTTTTGCAAAACATCAAATGTTCTTTTGAAAAAAGTTTTCAAGAAAATATCAACAATCAGGCTGGTTATTTATAGTTTTCATATACAAAAAAAAAGTCCTATTGCTTTCAATAGGACTTCATGAAAACAAAATAAATTATTATGCTTCAGTTTGTTTTGATTCTTCTTTCTTTTCCAAATGTTGTTTATATCGGTTACGGAATTTATCCACACGACCTGCGGTGTCAACAAATTTCATTTTACCGGTGTAGAACGGATGAGATGTATGCGAAATTTCTAATTTAATTAAAGGATATTCTTTGCCATCTTCCCATACAATAGTTTCTTTAGTTTGAGCTGTCGAACGTGTTAAGAAGGTGTATTCGTTAGACATGTCTTTGAAAACAACTAAACGATAATCTTTTGGATGAATGTCTTTTTTCATGATGCTGCTTTTTTTTATTAAATGAGGTGCAAAATTACTCATTTTTATTGAATAAACAATAGTTGGATGATTTTTTTTCTAAAAAAGATATTAGACTGTGGGGTGAACACTTTGAATATTGGGGACACATCTAATTTTATATCTTCTTATTAAACTTAAGACATGCTCAATTTTTAGACGCAAACTAAGCGTAATCTACTTAAGCGTATATCTGTGAGCAAACATTTTATCACTGTTCCAATGTCGGTATTAGTTTTGTTGATTTCAGGGCATTGCACAAAGTATTCTTTTTCTGAGCCATCATTAACCATCAGATGGGTGATTTCTTTACCGAAGACGTCCAAATAGGTTTCGATTCCTGAAATAATAAAATCATACTTCTCTCCTATTTTGTATTTGGGATGCTGCGGTTCCAAGTAATGTCGAAATTTCAAAGGTGTGGATACAACGGTGCACACAATTTCGCTGCCCATAGCAAAACCATATTCTATATAGTACTTCTTGCGCAAATAATGTTTATTTCCATTTTCATCAAAGAGCAAATAATATTCTTCTTGATCTGCGCATGTCATCAAATCTTTGACCATAAACTTATATTGATTGCCGATGGTTAATTGGGCTAAAACATCATTTTCGTCAGGCAAAGAAAGATAGAGTTTGCCTTTTTTAACCCTGTCAACTCGATAAGAGGCGCTTGAAGTTGTGGTTTCAATTTCGTCATCGCGATGAATAATAAATTCTTGATTGAAGCAATCTTTCAATACCAAAGCTTGCTCGATATTACCGTCGGAGTTTGTGATGGTATATTTCCAGATGACGTTAAAATCGTAGATATTTCCTTCTTTATAGAAAGGATGTTCAGGTTCTAAAAATATTTTTCCTGCACAATTTATTTTATCAATGCGGCAATTCACAGCATCACCAATGGTCAGTTGATAGTTAATATAAGGTGATTTTTTAAGTAAGTGCTTAGAATTAAAAGGACTTACTAATATCAAGAAACTTTCATTATCAGGGGGAAGCTCTACTTCGCCTTTTATCAAAAAGGAATAAATCTGCCCTTCTTCAAAAAAAAATGGGGTGTCGGCAAGCATAAGGTCATTTCGTGCAATACACGAATATTACAGATACTCTTCTAATTTCAACAATACAATCTTTTGCGCCTCGATTGTATCCGATTCTTGAACCGGAAGATTTGCCCATGCATAGCTGTTAAATTCTTTCAATTGAAGTCTTCCCAAATGCAAGGTAACAGCTTTCTTCATTTTGTGATCGGCATTAGCCAAAGCATAGTAAAACGTAAGAGCATTAATTTCCTTTGCCAAACTCCGCATAGTTGTTTTGTTCAGTTTCAGAATATGATTCATGGTGATCTTTGCCATTTTAGTAGCATTAGGTTTTGCTACATCTTTAGGTTTCTCAGTTGTTTTGGCTTTGACTGCAGCTTTCTTAGGAGCCTTATCCTGCACTTCTTTTACGACTTCAGGCTGTGGTTCGACAGCTTTTTCAACATAATTCACCGGATGCTGATCCTTTATGCGAATTATGAAATCACTCAACACATTCATATAATTGATATAGGCTTCGTAAGGCGTGTTATATGGATTGAAATATTTATGGACATCGCCATCCGAAAACCATTTGGTACACATATAATAAAAATGGTCGCTCGTTTGCAGATATTTCCAATCCAATTGAAGATTCTCATCCGCAGTGTTCTTTACCTTATATTCTAATTCATACAGGTTTTTGAAAGCATCATCCTGAAGCTCATTTCCAAGCCAAGCCGTCAAATCTCGCTCTTCATCAGCCCATGATATAGGAAAGGGCACATGAATTTCAGCCACAGGCTGCATCTTTTCAGATAGTTCTGAAGGGGTGTTAAAGGTGTATTTAGAATTAGCAAAAACCTGACCGGGCAATGCTTTCATAAAGTCGAAAATGCCGGTTTCTTTCCATTGATGCTCGCCGAAAGTTTCGTAATCCATGAAAAGATTAATGGTCTCCTGAGCAGGGTCAACGGAATTGAGCCAACCTACATATTTTTCAGAAGTGACGGGCCATCCATCCCAACTTTGTTGTGAAAATCTGAAAGCAATATCATCACTCAGCATAAAGTTTTTCAACAACACTTTTAGCTTAGGATTGATAGCATTACAATACATATAATTGGGACTTTTCCATCCTAATATATGCTTTGCGCCTTCAGTCAAGATAGTCTTAAATCCCATTTCGGCAACCATCTCCCCTATGCCATCTGAATAAATCAACTCAGTGTTACGGAAGGTTGTTGGAGGTTTATGGAAATATTTAATCACTTTTTCCTTTTGAGCTTCCACTTGACGCAAAAACTCCCCTTTACTCTTCAATGCTGACAGCGAGTGCGAATAGGTTTCAGCAATAAATTCTACACAGCCCGTTTCTGCAAGTGCTACGAAACTATCTAACACATCCGGTGCATATTTCTCAAATTGATCCATTACAGTTCCTGACAACGAGAAACTCACTTTAAATGCTGAGCCATATTCTTTAATAAGGCTTAGCAAGAGATTGTTCATCGGCAAATAACATTTATCTGCGATGCGTCTCATTATGTATCGGTTTCGATATTCATCAAAATAGTAATGATCCGTTCCAATATCAAAAAAACGATAGGTCTTTAACCGAAAAGGTTGATGTACCTGAAAATAAAAACAAATAGACCTCATAGTATATTTTATTTCTGATTTAATACAATATTATAAACTTCTTTAACATGATTGGCTGCATTTTCCCACTTCAGGCTATCCACTTCCGCTCTACCATATTTGCGGAACATATCCTGTAAGCCATCATAATGCAACAATCCATAAATGGCATCTGCCATAGCATCAATATCCCAAAAGTCAATCTTTAGGGCATATTTCAACACTTCCGAAACTCCCGACTGTTTAGAAATGACAACAGGTACATTCGAACGCATCGCTTCTAAAGGTGAAATTCCAAATGGCTCCGAAACAGAAGGCATCACATACACATCACTCAACGCAAACATTTTGTCAACATCTTCGCCTTGTAAGAAACCTGTAAAATGGAAATAAGGCGAAATGTGTAATTGCGCCACCCTTCGAATCATCTTATACATCATATCTCCCGAACCAGCCATCACAAAACGCACATTTTTATCCATTTGAATAACTTTATAGGCGGCTTCAACAAAATAATCCGGTCCTTTCTGAAAGGTAATACGACCAAGAAAGGTAACTACTTTTTCCGACACATTCCTTGAAATCGTAAGAGCCTCTCCACTTTCTGTTGGTTCAACGGCATTGTGTACGGTAAAAACTTTGTCGGGATTTATTCCATAACGGTTGATGACGATATCACGCGTATAATTGCTAACGGTTATCACAGCATCCGCGGCTTCCATCCCTTTTCGTTCGATATCATACACATTTTGATTTATGTTATCACCCGAACGGTCGAACTCTGTTGCATGCATGTGAACCACCAAGGGTTTCCCACTGATTTTCTTGGCTGCAATACCTGCCGGATATGTCAACCAATCGTGTGCATGAATGATATCAAATTGTTGTGAATTGGCAATAGCCGAAGCCACCAAAGCATAACGGGTAACTTCTTCCATCAGGTTCGTTCCATATTTGCCCGAAAAGCTATATGATTTTGAAAAAACAGTAGTCTCAGATTCTGATTTATCAAACTCTTGTTTCGCAATCATTTTCTCAAATTCCTCAGGTCCCAAATAAGGCACAAGATTAGAACCGATTTCTATATACGTCAGTTGTTTCCAATAGTCTTGATAAACCGTGCTATTGAAATCTATGCTCACATCGCTAGCATTTAGGAGCCTCACTGCTTCCTCACTCTCATCTCCATAAGCCTTCGGAACAACAAAAAGCACTTCCACGCCATGTTTCAGCAGACCTTTTGTCAGACCAAAACATGCAGTACCAAGTCCTCCGGTTATATGTGGTGGAAACTCCCACCCAAACATCAATACTTTCATGAAGAAATTATTATTTTATTTTTTATCAATTAAGTCGTTTTATACTGTTCAATTAAATACGCTATGCGCAGCAATTCTGCCACACTCCATGCTTGCGAAGGAGCACCGCAGGGTTTGTGTGGTGGGTCGCCTTCATAGATTTCCGAAACGGAGCCTATGCCATGTTCAAACATAACAGCCTCAAAGTTATAATACAATCTCTGTACATGCGCAATGCCACCTTTTCCATGTATTTTCAAATACGCTTCTACATAATGTCCCAACAACCAGGGCCAAACTGTTCCCTGATGATAGGCAGCATCTCTTTTCATCATATCGCCTTCATAAGAGCCTCTGTACTCTAATGATTTTGGCGATAAAGTTCGTATCCCTCTTGGCGTAAGCAATTCCCGTTCAGTGATGTCTAGGATAAGTTTTCGGATTTGTTCACTTAACGGACTATACGGCAAGGAAGCTGCGAAGATTTGATTGGGACGAACCGACCAATCTTTGAAGTCACCATTGACAAAATCGCATAAATACCCTTTATCCTTATTCCAAAACGTCGTTTTATATGAACCCGGAATCTTGCAACATATCTCATTCCAATCATTGATAAACTCTTCATCGCCGGCTAATCTTGCCACCTCCATCGAAAACATAATAGCATTGTACCAAAGTGCGTTGATTTCAACATCCAAACCTATGCGTGGTGTTACAGCTTTTCCTTGAATCACAGCATCCATCCATGTCAGTGCTTTTCCCACTTCACCTGAATAAATCAAGCCATTTTCTTGCATCTTGATATTAAACTCACAGCCGTTTCTAAATCCATAAAGTATCAACTTCATTTTCTCGCCATACTCTTTCCATATCTCTTGCTGCGACTTGGTGTGTAACGCATATTGTTGCAAAGCCCAAAAGAACCATAAGGGAGCATCCACGGAATTATAAGCAGTATTATTCCCGCTTCCTAAGTTAGGAAATAAGGGTCCTTTCAATTCAGACACCATAGTGTCTATAACCGACTTACATGTTTTATCGTCGCCAAGCGTTAAGGTCAATCCCGGCAAGGAAATGAAAGTGTCACGTCCCCATCTGCCGAACCATGGGAAACCTGCTATCACTTCTGTTTTATTGTTTTTATGTACAAAGAATTGTTGAGCAGAATTCACCAAACAATTCTTATAACTATCTCTTGGCAATCTGCGCTTCACTTCATTATCATAAATCGCGCTCAATTGATTCGAATCAACTTCTTCCAAACCTGCTGCAAAGATTACACTCTCGCCCTTCTGAATGGGAACTTCAAAAAAGCCGGGCACAAACAAGTCTTCTGTATAATCATAGCCACGTTCTTTTTCTTCTAAATATTCAAAGTTATAATACCAATGCGGCACATGCGTGTATTCATTCTCCTTCGAAAACTGCAAATGCAAGCTTGAATAACCCGCATACATTTTTGTTTTTATTCCATTGTCCACCTTGGTATAACGCGTATCATTATCAATATTCGCTTTCGTAAGCGCATGTACATTCCGAAAAGCTAAGAACGGTTTAAACTTCAATATCGTAGGCGAATGAGCATCTTCAAGTGTATATTTAATCAAAAATCTATCGCTCTCTATGCAAAACAGCATCTCTTTGGAAAGTATCACCCCTCCAACTCTATAGCGAATCTTTGGAATAGGATCGCACACTATTTCTCTAACATATTTATTCCCTCTTGGGTTATAAACCCCCGGAGTATATTGATGTATCCCCAAATTAAATTCCGAACCATGTTGCACCACAGTTTCGTCTAAGGTGGATAATAAAACATGGTTGCCTTCATCCACATGAGGCTGAGGAACAATCAGCAATCCATGGTACTTCCGCGTGTTGCAGCCAATAATTGTTGTAGCTGCAAAAGCCCCGGCTCTATTCGACCGAATGAATTCTCTATGCAACGAAAACTCAAGATTCACCAACTGTTCTTTATCAAATTTTATATAGCTCATTTCAATAATACTGAAAAATTATCAACGAAAAATATGCACTATTCTTATCCTTTTGTGCCATTTTTTTTTATTTCTGCAAATGTAGATAATTATTCTTACACTAAAGCGTTTATCATAGAAAAATTATCAATTTCTTAATCTGCACAAATTAATGATGCGGCTATTTACAAGCAATTATGTATTTTTGCAAACCTATTTTATTTAACCTTTTTATCAAAATATGAAAATCCGATCCTATATCTTTCTCATTGCCATACTATCCATCAGTACCCTCTCCTTTTTTGCTTGCCGAAAAGATTCCTCCATCAATAGCGATCCATCTCTGAAGCTAACGCTTTCCACTGAATCCCTGCTTTTCGACACCGTATTCACTACCATAGGTTCCACCACAAAGATGTTCTACGTTAAAAATCCAAGCAATAGTAAAATTGTTGTTTCATCCATACGTTTGGCTGAAGGCACTGCTTCCAACTTTTCCATGAACGTGGATGGCACACCCGGAACTAAAATAGACAACGTTGAAATACTTCCCAACGACTCCATTTTTATCTTTGTCAAAGTCACTGTTGACCCACAAAACAGCAACTCGCCCATGATTATCAAAGATTCAATTTTGTTCGACATCAACGGCAACCAACAGCATGTCAAACTCACCGCTTGGGGACAAGACGCTCATTATATCGTTGCCGACAAAGTCTTTCAAGGCACATTGAAATATAAAATCGTTGCTGCCGAACACCAAAACGTAACGTGGGTCAACGACAAACCTTATGTAGTTTATGGTTACGCGGTCATTGATTCCACAGGAGTCTTAAACATAGACCCCGGCTGCCGCATCCATTTCTTCAACAGCTCAGGTATGTGGGTTTACAAAGGCGGCTCCCTCAAAGTCAATGGAACTATGGATCAAGTCGTCACCTTTCAGGGAAGCCGTTTGGGTGCAGACTATAGCGACTTGCCCGGTCAATGGGATAGAATTTGGATTAACGAAGGTGCTTTCGACAATGTCTTCAACTATGCCGTCATCAAAAACGGCTTCATCGGCATCCAAGCCGAAACCATGAACGCCCCTATGGGAAATCGTTTGATACTGAACAACACCATCATCAAAACCATGACAGGCATCGGTTTGTTTAGCCGCTATTATAAAATAATTGCCGCCAACAGTGTCTTTGCTAATTGCGGTGGCTACACTGCTTGCCTCACCACAGGCGGCACCTACGATTTCCGCCATTGCACACTTGCTAACTATTACACCTACAACACCCGTCAAACCCCCACCCTTGTTGTTTCTAATTTCTACAAGGATTTAGCCAACAATATCACCTATTCGGGCGCCCTCGATTCTGCCTATTTCGGCAATTGCATCATCTATGGCTCCAACACCGAAGAAGTCCTGCTCGACAGCACCACCGACGCCGCTTATCATTACAAATTCGATCATTGCTTGCTCAAAACCGAAAACACTTTGGGCACTCCCAAGTTTCTCAATTGCCTAAAAAACCAAGAACCTCTATTCAAAAACACCACCACCAACGACTACAGACTGATGGCAGGCTCCGCTGCCATTGACATTGGCGACCTTGCTATCATTACAAGTTCTACTCTAAACTTGATAAACGACATCCTCGGAAACAACCGTTCCATCAATCCCCCACCCGACCTCGGAGCTTACGATTACCGACCATAAAGCATGCCAATTTTAAGGCGCCTTAATCTTTATAATCTCCGCATCATTTCTTATAAAATCAGGCAAACTGCCCACATCTACTATGGCAATTTTATAGGATTGCTGTTTAATCCTATTAATTTGTGCTTGGTCAGGAACAAAATTATATGCTACATAATGCGTATAAAACATGATCGGAATATGCCCATTTTTTCTCACACAAGCATTAAAAACCACATAATTTTCATCCTGCAAAACCGCCTTCAAAGTCTCTATCAACGCCATTTCTTTTAACTCTGCCGCTCTGTTACAATTATCCAACGGTTTCCATTCCGTATGATAATTCGCTACTTTCGTTATATCAATAAGGAAAAAGCAAACACCTAAAAGTAGTATCGTCACTATCGCCTTTACCAACGTCTTTATCTTTATTTTCCGCTTTATCCATTCCACCACCGTTTCTGCCAATGCTCCCAATCCCAAAAAGAAAAACGGCGAAACAATCAGGCAAAAAGCAATCATCTTCGTCGCAGCTATCGTAAAAAAGCCGTAAGTTATAATTATTGCCGCCAAAATCGCAACACGATACAACTGCGAACTACATTTCCTCACAAACAAAAACAGTCCTAATATCAATAAAAACGGCACCAAATCCCCCGAACCATAAATATCTTTTAGTGCATTCCAATGAAACCAAAAACCCCCGCCCTGTTGCTCCGTCACCTGATAAAAATGTGCTGCATTCAATCGAAACTCATAACTAGCCTCTACAGGAAACTTATAAAACACATACAATTGCCACGGCAAAAACACCGCAACAGCAATCCCAAGCGAAACAACTATCGGCAGATATGCTTTCCACTTCAACCAAATTTTCCGCTCATCAACCCCCAACGTCACCGCCCAAACCGCATAAATCAGCAAACCAACCAACCATTTCACCAACACCCCACAACCCGCAAAAACCCCTATCAAAACCAACCAATAAACCCTTTTCGACTGCTCATACTCAAACCAACTCCAAAAACTCCCTGCCACATAAAACAAAAACGAAACATCATTATGGTCCGTAGCATATCTCCCCGCAACCAACTCCAAAGGATAATACGCCACACAAAAAAACAGCGCCCCATAAAACCCCACCCTATCATTACATGCAATCTTCCCAATTCGATACACAAAAACCCCCGTCAAAGCATGCGCCACCATACTTGGAATCCTCACCGCAACCTCATTAATCCCAAACAATTTCAAACTCAAAGCCATTTGCCACAAAAACAAAGGCTGTTTATGCAGCCAAACATGATTATCCGTCCAACTCCTAAAATTATAATCCAACAACGGCTTCCCATACAGCATCGGCTTAAAAGGATTGCTCATCATATTTTTGGCAACCAAAGCGTGATACTGCTCATCCCACAACATCAGAAACCCGTCCAAACTCCCCATAAAATAACCCAAACCCAACGCCCCCAAAAACAAAACAACCACCCCCAACTTCCTTCTCTCCCCTTCAAACAAAACAATAGCACCCATCATCCCCATCCCGCTCACCAGCAGTGCATAAATTTGACTATTACTAAAATATTGAAACACCATCTTGTAAATCGAAACTATTAAAACGTAAAAACTAATTCCATGCAAAAATACATTAAATCACCCAAACCCCAACCTAAAACAATCCATAACCCCAAAAAACCATAAAAAAAACACTAAACTTCTCCCATCCTTCTTGTTCCTCTACCTTTTACTTTTTACCTTCTACCTTTTACCCTTTACCCTTTACCCTTTACCCTTTGTACGGGTCTAAACCTTGGAATTTGGATCTTGGAATTTGGAATTTGGATCTTTTTGGCGCATCCCCCCGAGAAAATCGGGGGGTCGGGCTTTACGTTCCAAGTCCTCGCGCCTGAAAAACGGCGCTGTGGGCTTTCCTCTCCAATCCCTTGCGCTCCTGCCCCGTGTCCATCCCCCGGACTTTTAATCAACATTTCCTTTAATCTCTCCATTATTCCTAGGCTTTGTAGGGGCAGCCTGTCCCGTACACGCAGTGTCGGGATATCGCATACGCCCTTTTCGCATCCTTCCCGCTCCCTATCCCTCCCATGCCCGTAGGGCATAAAGTATTGTAA
>CAIOYH010000183.1 GCA_903862465.1 uncultured bacterium
CTTCGTGAGGGCGTAGGGAAAAAAGATGCTAAAAAAATTCGCAAAGACGGTGGCGTTCCTTGTGTGATTTATGGCGGCAAAGAACAAGTACATTTCTACACCGATGCAAAAAGCTTCTTAAAGGTGGTTTACACACCCGAAGTATGCTTTATTCACATCGAAATTGGTGATAAGAAATATGAAACCATTTTGCAAGACATGCAATTTCATCCAGTAACAGACAACATTTATCATGCCGACTTCATGGAATTCGTAGCCGATAAACCTATTATGATGAACGTGCCGATAAAAGTTTCCGGTACAGCACCCGGTGTGTTGCAAGGCGGAAAACTTGTACAGAAATTGCGCAAACTAAAAATTAAAGCTTTACCTCCAAAAATGCCTGAAACTATTGACATCAGCATTGACGGTATGGAAATCGGACAATCTATCAAAGTTGGAGATATCGCCAATGATAACTACACTTTGCTTGATAACAAAAACAACACGATTATCAGTATTAACATCACCAGAGCTGTTGAAGAAGCAGCTGCTGCTGCAGCTGCAAGTGCTGCTGCTCCTGCTGCAAAGGGTGCTGCAAAAAAATAATTGTTCCCAATTCATAAGTAAAAGCTGCCTTTAGGTAATTCTATCGGCAGCTTTTTTTTAATGCAACCATAGTATGAATCCTTCAGAATCTAAAAAGTTTTTAATAGCAGGTCTAGGCAATATTGGCGACGAGTATGCCAACACCCGTCACAATATCGGATTTATTGTTTTAGATGCTTTAGCCATGGATTTAAAAGCCACTTTCAAAAGTGGCAGATTAGGCGCGGTGGCAACCCTCCGCTTTAAAGGAAGATCATTAGTCTTGCTAAAACCTTCCACCTACATGAATTTGAGTGGAAAAGCCATACAATATTGGATGAATACCGAGAACATCCCCCGTGAAAACACATTAGTGGTTTTAGACGATTTGGATTTGCCCACAGGCGCTTTCCGCATGAAAAAGAAAGGCGGAGATGGCGGACACAACGGGCTAAATCATATCATCATGACCACCGGAACCGAAGAAGTTCCACGACTCAGAATAGGCGTGGGCAACGAATTTGCCAAAGGACATCAAATTGATTATGTGTTGGGCAAATGGACCAAAGAGGAAGAAAAGATTATGTTGCCGCGTGTGAATCTTGCCGTGGATGCCATCAAAAGCTTTATCTGCGAAGGCGTGGACAAAGCCATGAATCAATATAATAATAAGTAAAACAATCAAGATGTTCAAAAAAAGCATCTCTGTTGTTACGCTTATCATAAACCCACATATTTCCCATTTCTCGAAACAATAAAACGCCCACAATTCAGTTAGTTTATGCGGATGTTTACATCCTAATATTTTTATCTCATTGCGCCCAACAACACTTATGTCGAAAACCAAATATCACATCACTCTTATTGTACTATTGATATTGCTGTTGCCTTTCCGAGGTTTTTCTCAGCAACTCACCAAGATCATGGGAACGGTGATAGATGCTCACACCCATGATCCGATTCCTTTCGTGAATGTTTATTTCAAAGGAACAGGCGTTGAAACCACCACGGATTTCGATGGTAAATATTCCTTAGAGACAAAAACACCCACCGATTCATTGCATGCTCAATATATGGGCTATAAACCGCAGACCAAATTGGTGATTAAAAACAAATTTCAGAACATAGATTTCGAATTGAAACCAATTTCCTTCGATTTAACTGAAGTGGTGATTCTTCCGGGAGAGAATCCCGCTGAAGTTATATTGAAAAAAGTAATCAAAAACAAACCTCTGAACAATAAGGAGTATTTGGATGCTTTTCAATATGAGGCTTACAGCAAGGTACAGATAGATGCCAACAACTATTCCGATAAATTTCAAAACAATATTTTACTGAAACCCTTTCAGTTTGTTTTTGACAATGCCGACACTTCCACCATCAACGGCAAGGTGTATCTTCCGATTTTCTTCACCGAAACTTTGTCAGACATTTATTTTCGCAGAGAGCCTAAAGTCTATCGCGAGTATATCAAAGCAAGCAAAGTATCGGGGCTTAAAACAGCAAGTATTGCACAATTTGTTGGTGATTCGTACGCCAAAGTAAATGTTTACGACAACTACAATAATCTTTTCGATAAGCAATTTGTTAGTCCCATTGCGAACTTCGGCTTATCGTATTATAAATATTATTTGATAGATAGCGGCTTCATTGACAACCGTTGGTGCTATCATTTAAAATTTAAACCACGCCGCGATCAGGAGTTGACCTATACGGGAAATATTTGGATAGCCGACACCACATGGGGCGTTGTTAAGGTGGATATGCGCATCGCCAAAAATGCCAATATCAATATCATCAACGAAATTGTGGTGAATCAAGAGTTCAAATTGGTGGATAATAAGTTTTGGATGCCCACGGTTGACAATATGGTAGCCGACCTGAATCTCAACGAAAACTCAAACAAAGTTATCGGTATGTATATTCACAAATCGACTTCCTACAAGAATTTTATCGTGAATAAACTTCAATCGGAAAAATTTTATACCGATCCTGTCAATATTGTTATAAAAGATAGTGCCATAACACGTGATGCTAATTATTGGTTGGATCATCGGCATGACAGTTTAAATGTGCAAGAGCAGAAGATTTACAAGATGACCGATACGATACAAACCGTCAAAGCATTTAAAACCTATCGGGATATAATGTTTGCAGTTGGCACCAATCATATCAAGATGGGTTATTTTGAATTTGGTCCGCTATTTTCGCTTTATAGTTTCAATGCTGTCGAGGGACAACGCTTTAGCATAGGCTTCCGCACGGCAAATAAATTCAGCAAACGTTTGATGGTTACGGCTCATGTGGCGTATGGTACTTATGACGACAAGTTTAAATATGGCGGCGAAGTGTATTATTTGTTTCATAAGAATCCAATCACTAGCATCCGTGTAAACTATAGCAACGAAATTGAACAATTGGGTCTGAGTCAGACAGTAATTGCTAACGATTTGCTTTTGCAATCTATCACAAGTAGAAGCAAAGCCGATAAACTTACCATGTCGCGCACCTTTCAGTCAGCCTTCACCCACGAATGGTTTGTTGGGCTCTCAAATGATTTTATCTTTAAACATCGTATCATATTTCCTGTAAACACCAACCCGTTTTTCATATTGAACAAAAGTACCGGTCCCGATACTATATCCAACATCGTTATTGCCGAAGCTAGAATTGATGCACGTTTTGCTTTTCAAGAAAAGTTTATCAGTGGCGAGTTCACCCGTGTAAGTCTAGGCACCAAATATCCTGTATTGTCGGTGTCCTATACGTATGGCATAAAGAATCTTCTTCGCAGCGATTACGGATATCAAAAGCTAAGTCTTGGTGTAACGCATTGGTTCAATATTGGCACTTTAGGTTGGTCGAAATATATTATAGAAGTGGGTAAAGTATGGGGAACATTGCCTTATCCTCTTTTAAAAATGCACGAAGGCAACGAAACTTTTATTTGGGATGAAGCTGCATTTAATACCATGAATTATTATGAATTCGTCAGCGACCAATATTTGAGTGTTTTCTATACCCATCACTTCGATGGTTTGTTGTTCAACCATATCCCTTTATTAAAGAAACTGCATTGGCGTGAGGTGGCGTATTACAAAGGCGTCATCGGGAGTTTGACTGACAAAAATAAGCAGTACAATAGTGCCTTCTTTTCTACCGGAGACCATATCCTCAAAGGACCATATCAGGAAGTGGGAGTCGGTATTGAAAATATATTTAAAGTGTTGCGCATCTATGGTGTTTGGCGATTAAATTATCTTGACCATCCCGATATACGAAAATTTATGGTGATGCTTACAGTTACTTTCTATTTTTAATGTACTTTTGCACTTATGAGTAGTGGAGATTCAAAAATATTACGTGCCGATAATCTGATAAAAAAATATCGGAACAGAACCGTGGTTCAAGACGTGTCGCTTCAATTGAAACAAGGCGAAATCGTAGGTTTGTTAGGACCGAATGGTGCCGGAAAAACAACGTCATTTTATATGATAGTGGGATTGATTAAGCCGAATTCGGGCAAAGTCTTTCTCGATAATGTTGATATCACTGATGAGCCCATGTACAAACGTGCTCAAAAAGGAATAGGCTATTTGCCTCAAGAAGCCTCCGTGTTTCGGCAGATGAGCGTTGAGGACAATATATTAGCGGTGTTGGAATTCACCAAACTCACCAAGCTACAACAACAAGAACGCTTGGAAACTTTGCTCGATGAATTTGGACTTCAACATATCCGTAAAGGAAAAGGAATTACCCTATCAGGAGGCGAACGTCGGCGCACAGAAATTGCTCGTGCGTTAGCGGTTGATCCACATTTTATTTTGCTCGATGAGCCTTTTGCAGGTGTTGACCCTATCGCTGTGGAAGACATTCAAAGCATCGTATCGAAACTCAAAACCAAAAACATCGGCGTGTTGATCACCGACCACAACGTGCACGAAACCCTTACCATTACAGATAGGGCTTATTTACTCTTTGAAGGTTCCATCCTGAAAGCCGGCACCGCCGAAGAACTCGCGAATGATGAACAAGTCCGAAAAGTTTACTTAGGGAAGAACTTCGAACTACGAAGGTAGTTGCATCTCATTATTGAAATCCATCGCTACCGGTGGATTCATAAAATACTTTCTTTTTATATAAAAAATGATAGCAATCGCCAGATTAAAGGCTGCTCCCATAATAATCATGATAAGCAAAGTAAAATGTGCAATTTCGTAAAAAAGCTCTTCCCCCAGCTTCTCTATAGATTCACCTTGTTGTTCGGCGAGCATCATCACTTTGTTATCAATCAAAGGTATGGAAAACAAAGCATCCACAGCAATCAAAACAAAATAAACCACCACGGCAGCCCAAATATACTTAAAGCGTTTGTATATCCCCACGATAAGCAGTACCGGCAGAAGCAAGTTGATAACAAAAACAAGATTCACGGCAGTGAGTCCATAAAAGGTAATCCCAACCAAATCGGTTCCTTGGGAATATACCCCAATAAGCGTAAAAAGTGATAAAGATGCTCCGACTATCATGATAATCCAAACGATTTTAATGATTACCGGCATCGGTTTCCAACCTGTTTCCATAGTATTTTATATTTATTGATTTTTATAATTCATTGTTTCTTCACTCATATAAAGCAGTTCCACGCCCGCAATGGCAAACATCTCTTCCGATTCGGCGCCTGCATGATACTTCTTTTCGCACACCACGCGCACAATACCGCAATTGATGATAATCATGGCGCAAGTTCGGCAAGGCGTCATCCGACAATATAAGGTGGCAGCATCCAACGAAATGCCACGACGCGCTGCCTGACAAATAGCATTCTGCTCGGCATGAACCGTGCGCATGCAATGGTTGGTGGTATGCCCATCTTCATGCGTTACTTGCTTGAACAAATGACCCACTTCATCGCAATGCTGAAGCCCCATAGGCGAGCCTACATAGCCTGTCACTAGGATTTGTTTGTCGCGCACTATCACACATCCGCTTCTGCCTCTGTCGCAGGTGGCGCGTTGTGCCACCGTGTCGGCAACACCCATAAAATACTCGTCCCAACTCGGACGAACATGTTTTTGTTCTTCACTCATGATGCTCTATTTTTCGTAAAACTAAAATCAAATCGCTATAAAGTTCTTCTATGCTGCCATTGTTCATCAAGGTACAATCGGCAAGTTCGATGCATTTCTTCAAGTTTTGTTTGTTCGGATCGTTGGAAGTCATTTCGCGTTGTTCATTCTCGATAAATATTTCGTAAGACACATTATCGGTTTCGGAAGCCCGCAAACTAATCCGCTCATAACGCAACTCAGGCGCGGCATCCACCGCAAACAAAAAGAAGTTGCCTTTGGTCTTCAACATCTCGGCTTCGCCGGGGGTGCGGATGCTTTCTATCACACAATTCTTTTGATTCTGCAAAGCAATTTCATATAATTGCTCGACAATATAGGACGGATTATGCTTTGCCCGCAGTTCATTTGCCACCAACACCATTGCATCTCGATTGACCGTCAATCCTCTTTTCGTAATTTCTTTCACCAAATATTCCCTCACAGAATAATGAGCAAAATCCTTGTTCGCCACCAAGTAGTCCACTATAGTTCCTTTGCCTGCCCCGAGGGTTCCTGTAATTCCTATTATTATCATTTTGCAAGTTTATAGTTCGGAGTTCAGAGTTCGTAGTTCATAATTTATTGTTCGGAGTTCTTGGTATTTGGTATTTGGTATTTGGTATTTAATTCTGAAATTCATCCAAGATAGCAACCACCACCCTATTGACCATACTAATCGCAAAGGGAATGTTCCAATTGTTCAAATTGCGTGGTTCTATATAGTTGGATATGCCTCTGATTTGAAAACAGGGTATCTCCTTCAGCATACATCCATACAGAAATGCTGCACCTTCCATACTTTCCACATCGGGGGAGAATTGCTTTGCCACCTTTTCAATCCGTTCTTCATTGCCGTTTATGGTGTTCACCGTGATGCCTTTGGCTTGCTTTAGGTGGATGATATGATTGTTGGTTGTTTGGCTAGTGTTTTGTATCTCGCAATTTTTGTTGATGATGCCGTTGTCGAATTCCTTCGCGAAATCCATGCTATATAAGGGGATAAACCTTTCGCCATAATCTGCGCCCAATTCGGAGAAACAATCCGTGGTAATATTCAGCACTTCGCCAATGGCAAACGCCCGATTGAAACTTCCTGCTATGCCCACATTCAAGGTAACATCATAGCTTTTCGCTTCCAGATTGCCCATCTGAAAGGCGGTAGCCACCATACCCACCCCCGTGATGAGCAGCGTAATCTCATGACCTTTGTAGGCACATTGGTAACGATGCCTGTGTTTGTCCAAGTCCAATGTCAGTGCAACAGCCAAAGGAGTGACTTCGGCATGGGTGGCAGCAACTAAAAGGATTTTCATGGCGTGGATGGTTTATATAAAAAGAAGTTGTTCTGCTCCGTGCAAAACAACTTCCGGTAGGTTCAAGTCGGTATTTATTTCACTATATTGGGTTGTTCGATACCATAGCCTTTTTTGCGGTCTTCCAATTTCAATAGATATGCAAAAAGAATTGCCAAGATGCCGAAGCTCATAAAGATTACCATCGGTATGGAATAATCATATTTAGGCACTTTACCGGTTACGTCGTAGCCGATGATGCAGAATTTGTCTAAAATCACGCCTAAAAAGGTAGGAAGCGCCCACAAAGCCACTAAATTCTGAAACCAGAAGATACCGGCATAAGCTGTTCCCAGTTGATGGTCGGGAATGATTTTCGAAACAGCGGGCCACATGGCACAGGGCACCAATGAAAAGCTAACCCCAATCAATAATACCAATGAAATGGCATAAACAGTAGCAATATCCTTAGTGAAGTGAAACGGTAATGAGAACAATAAATGTGCACAGAAAAGGATGACAGCACCAATCAACATGATGGTGGCACCTCTGCCTTTTCTATCGTAAATACCACCAAACAAAGGCGTCATAAACAAACATCCAAACGTAAGTAAGGAAGAAATCATGCCACCGGTTTCAGGGTCAATGCCGAATTTGTTGGATAAAAGATTGGTGGAGAATTTCAAAAAAGGGAACACAGCCGAATAAAACAAAACGCACAAAATGGTTACATACCACCAAGCTTTGTTTTTTACGATTTGTTTTAAATCTTTAATATGGAAGTTTTCGTCGGCTACTATTTTGTTTTCAAGGGCATGGGCTTTGATAGATTCGTCTAGTTTTTTATCCATCACTGAAAATAATAAGAATGATATCAAACTCACACACAACATCACCAAACTAACAAAGAGCGGCGAACTCAATTTGCCTGTAGCGTTTATGATTAACAAGGGAGCCGATAAGGCTAAAGTGGTTCCCAAACGGGCTACAGAAAGCTGCATACCCATGGCAAACGCCAAGGCTTTTCCTTTAAACCATTTCACGATGATTCGGGAAGTAACAATCCCGCCAATTTCGATGCCCACACCAAAAATGGCATAGCCAATGGAAGCAATCCACACCTGAGCGGGGTGTTTTATAGAAAATATATTCCATACTTTTTCGGCAAGCGTGTCGGTCGAAATTGCCCAATAAATGAGTCCTGTTCCAATCATCATAATTGCAATTGCCATGATGCCCGTGAAGCGAACTCCTTTTTTATCCAAAATAAATCCGCCAAAAATCAGGAAGAATAAAAACACATTGAACCATGCATAAGCCCCATTAAACAAACCAAAATCATCGGCGCCCCAACGCATTATTTCCGACAATTTATCTTGCAATGGCGACATCACATCGGCGATAAAATATCCCGCAAACATCGTCAACGATACTATCAACAGCGCTGTCCATCTGGTCACTGTCGAATCACTATAAACACCTTTTCTTTTTTCTGTCATAATTATAAAAGTTTAAATTTAGAAATAAGGCACAAATGTAATGATTTGTTTGGAAACGGAAGGGTTTTTTGTTTTGATATTTTTGAGGCTTTTAGGCTTTAGACTATTAGGCTATTAGGGTTTAGACTTTTAGGATGATTCGCTGTTCATTTCAATAAAAAAGTTACACAGAGCTTCACGGAGAAAAAAGAGATACACAGAGAGGAGGCATTGGCAATTCGTTTATTCGTAAGCTGTCCCTTACAAGCAGTGTCGGGGTTCGAAGGGTAGAATCGCTCATCTCACCAAACTCACATTCCCTTTCCGAAACAAATTTGTTCCATTCTTCATCACTATTTCCGCCATCCAAGCATACACGCCCACTTCACATGCCTTACCCTGATACATCCCATCCCAAGCATAACTCATATCATTACTCTCAAACACCATATTGCCCCAACGGTTATACACCTGCAAATGCACACTTGCAATCTGTTCGCCAAGCAGGCGAAACACATCATTTTGACCATCGCCATTGGGCGAAAAGATGTTGGGGATATATATTTGGGTACACATAGCATCATCAACCACAACCGTTACAGTATCTGTTGTAACATCAAATTTAAAATCTTTTACACTGAGCACATAGCTAGTCGTTGCAGTAGGCGACACAGTTAAATAGCTTGTTGTATCCACCAAAGTCCCATCCATGCGGTGCCATTCATACAGGTATTCATCATAGCGGGGCATACCTATTTGAACGCTTTCGCCTTTGCAAATGGTTTTATTCCCGCCTGCATTGGCAGTATATACAGGAGCATCACATTCGTAAACCGCTACATCATCAATTAAATAATATGCATAAAAGTTGCTGTAAATTCCTGCTATTATGGTGTGAGTATCTATGCTTTTATGAAAATTGCCAATTGTAAGCCAATTTTCACCTCCATGGGCAATAAAACTACCTTCGATTCTTTCCCAATTATTAGTGTCTTTATAAAAAAACCATTCAGCGCTTTCCACTTGGGGTGATATTAATATGGGATTGTGTACATTGTCGGTTGTTACCATTGTATCAGTTATCAATGCTCCTAACCTGTCAATAGCATAAGTGGTTTGATTAAACAAGTGCGCAAAAAAAGAAATACAATATTGTTTATTGAACTGTAATGGCTCATTAGTTTTTATTTCAATATACTCCTGCCAGCCTGAATCACCATAAGGAGATATACCAGCATATCCACTACCGGTTCTTGGTTTTATCTCATTTAAACATTGGAGCAATGCTATATTATTAGAACATGTATTAAAATAATCGGAGGTGCTTATGTTAATTAGTGGCTGTTTCCATGGAATTGCGTAATTGATTCTTGTCATACCATCAGGGCATGTATCATATTGTTCAAAACTCGGGTTAAGCACCAGATTTTGCCCAAAACAAAACTGCCCCATCAACATCAATATACACAGAAGAATTTTTGTTTTCATTATAATGGATAAATCTTCAACAAAGATATGAAATAAAACAACACCACGATATTTTTTTCTGCAAGGGTATTATTTTTTGGTATAAAAAAAAATCACTCAATCGCTCATCTGATGAAGGATGGCGGTTGAGTGATTTTGGTTTTTTCTGTGATGAGCTAGGTGGTTTTAGCTGATGTTTTCGCCCACAGGTCCCGTCCACAGACCGTTGCGGTCGGGACGTTTGGTGTTGATGAAGCGTGCAAAACATTGAAAATGGTTGCCGCCATGGTCCACGCCAAAGTTCATTTGGAAGATGGCTTTGGTCGAAATTAATGTCTTGGCACCATCTTCAGGA
>CAIOYH010000184.1 GCA_903862465.1 uncultured bacterium
GGAGCATATTTTGAAAAAGTTAATGACAAACTAGTCCTAAGGATAGCTCTTAATAAGAAAAGAAGAGCGTGGTTTTCTGGATTGTGGAATTATGGCAAAGAGTATGATTTCCCCTTTCAATAATCTAATGCGGAATCTGGGATTAAGTCATTCGGATACTGTGTGTGCGGGACAGGCTGTTGGTCATCCATGGTGGAGGGTTGACATAAACCCCTCATTTATAGTGCTTCGGGGATAAACTACTATACACAAAGGGCGATGAAGTAGATATTATGCGCACTTGACTAAATATTATGGACACTTAAGTAAATATTATGGACACTTGACTAGATATTTTGCTCTCTTAAGTAGATATTATAGACACTTGACTAGATATTTTGCTCTCTTAAGTAGATATTATGGACGCTTGACTAGATATTTTGCTCTCTTAAGTAGATATTTTGGACACTTGACTAAAGATTACGAATCGAGAATTTAATAAACAGTTCATTTACAGCCCATAAGATTGACAGGTAAAAAATCGTTCTCTTAATTGGTGAAAGGATTAGCGTTGGGTATGTATGGTCGGGAGGCTTCAATAATTGAAAAGGGATTTAGGCAGCGCCAAAAAGATAGAGGTGGCAGAAGTGGGAATCACTGCCGAACTACTGCCTTATGTTAATGGGGTGTATTCAATGATTTTCAATAGATATGCTGTTGAAAACAAATCAATATACTTTAATAAATTTATCAGAATAGATTGACTCTTTAGTTTCTATGAGTACGGTGTAAACTCCGTTGGGCAGGTTTCCGGTATTTATCTTCAGATTGGTAGATGTACTAAACGTATCCGTATATACCTCTTGCCCCATGGTGTTATAGATTTTTATTATAGCATTTTGCGTAGCCATATCCGTTAGGGAAACATACAGAACATTGGCACTTGGATTGGGATATAGATTCATTTTGGTTATTGCTTTTACGGGCGGAACATTCAAAGTGGAGCAATCGCCAATGGTATAGCTGAACGCCACTTCGCGGTTGTGATGGACGCCGCTTAGGGTGTCGATGGGCAAATAGGCGCGCACAAAGTCAACTTTGACACAAACGGGCGAAACCGTAACGCGCAAATGTCCGGAGCCACCAATGGTGTCGGCGGTGTAAGCATCGGCATTTGCCACCATACCTATCTCGTAAGTGGAATCTGATGGCATGGGCACTTCCTGATAAATGACACCGCCCAACTCCTCATGGGCGAACAAATGGTCGTGGCCCTGAAAGAAAATATTTACACCATTGTCCACAAACAATTGATGAATGGGTTTTGCCCATCCGGGACGTTTGGTGGTGAAACCAAAGGTGGTTCCATTATTTTCGTAGCCTCCCCACTCGTAGAAATGCGCTTGCACAGCACCACCTCTGCCTTCGCCGCTCACATGATGGGCAAAAACAAATTTATATTGCGCGGTGCTGCCTTCGAGGGTGTTCTTTAACCATGTATATTGCGGCAAACCGATGGTCCAATCCCATTTAACAGGCTTTTCGGTAGTGTCGTTATCATAGCGGTAAACATCCATCACCACAAACAAGGCATTTCCCCAAGTCCATGCGTAGTAGTTTTCCGGTTGCCCCATGCCATACCCTTCGTGAAGGGTGTCGCCGGTGTAAAAACTGTTGGGGACAGGGTTGGCAAAATATTTTTTACGTGCCAAGGTTGCGTAAATGCCTAAATTGTTGGGAGGGGTTTGCAATAAGTAATAGCGTTTCTCGCCTTCGTGGTTTCCAACGCAGAAATAATAGGGAATGGAATGACAAATGCTGCCTAATAAGGGACGATAGACCTTGTGCAAGGAATCGACCTGAGCGGATGTGATGGTGAAAGGATTATGATCGTCGCCATAGGTATCGCCCATGTCAATCATAAAGTCAGGATGGTCGGCGGCTTGATTGGCAAGGGCAATTTTGTATTCGTTTTCGCAACCCTTTTTATCGTAAAGATGTACATCGGCTTCCACGGTAAAGGTGAAGGTGCTGCCTACAGCGCGTTGGGTGTAGAAACTATGCTCTGTTCCCATCAAATAGGTGCCTACACCCGTTTGGCGATAGCGTGTGCGATAATAATATTTGGTGTTGGGTTGCAGATTTGTCAAATCAATATGATTGGGAATGTTCACAACATTGGTTATAGGCGTGGTGCTTTGGGAATAGTTGCCTGAAATGGTTCCGTATTCGGCATATACATCCACATGTTGATTGAATAAAAGGCTTAGGTTGATGGAAACATCGGTGGGTCTGCCTAAGATTTCGGAATAGGTTTGACTGTATCCATAATTTAACCCCAATAGGGTAAAAAACACAATAAGTTTGAAGATTGTTTTCATTGGTTTCGATTTTGAGTTGATATGATTATTGGTTTATTGATTTATCAGGAGTTCTATAAATTGCTTTTTCATCGTTGGACTTCAATTTTTAAAATGCTCATTTACATTAGTAAACTCCGCTTTTAAAAATCTTGTCCGCCTCGAAAAATCTAATTTTTAGAACCCCTCTTATGATTTTACTATACTAAGGTCTGTTTTGTTGAAAATGGTAGGATTTGAGTAAAAAACCTTCATAACGCAGAATAACTGATATTTAGATTACATATTATAAAGTTTAAATAATTCCAAACATAGTTTGAAACGGATTTCACGAAGCCTAACTTGCATTTCATGGAGCCTAATTCAGATTTCACGAAGCCTAACTTGCATTTCACCGAGCCTAACTTACGTTTTATGGAGCCTAACATGGATTTTGATGTTATTACGGTTTTATTGTTTGACGATTTTGAGTGTTTGAATGGCACGGTTCGCTGTTATTTTCAGGAAGTAAATTCCTTGTGTGAGGGAAGAAAAGTCTTGTTTTTCAATATTGGTTCCTTGCCACATAACTTTGCCTATCACGTTGGACAGTTCATAGGTTTCCTCACCTGTTTTATTGGTCATATTAATTTTATTGGTGAATGGATTCGGATAGCATTGCATGTTTGATGACTTATTTGTGTAG
Organism: uncultured bacterium; assembly: GCA_903862465.1. Lineage (GTDB taxonomy): Bacteria > Bacteroidota > Bacteroidia > Bacteroidales > CAIWKO01 > CAIWKO01. The sequence goes on from CAIOYH010000184.1 coordinate 3,025, forward strand.
GATTGAACTCCAATCGGACTCAATTCTATCACGTCGCCGGGCGTCAAAATGTGTCCTGTAAAGCCTGCATAGGTGGTTGGATAGCGATACACTCTAAACACGGAATTCATTTTCTCTTCGGGACGGACGGGATTGTTCGGGATAGTATCTCCTTGAATCAAGGGACCTGTATTGTCTGTTGGGCTCACATATTTCCATACGATTTGTCCGGCAGCAGTAACTTCGTAAAAGGTACCAAAAGGACCTGCATCTATCAAGGTATTGCCATTTGGCAGACGTTGAGCACCTGAAATATCATGAGCAAAAACGGTATCGGGGGATGTCAAAGAATAGCTCCATGCGAAGTTGGTTGGTGCGAATGCTTGTCCGGTAGTATATGCATAATTTCCACTGACATCAACGGGAGGCGTGATTTCGTCTACAGTTGAATAATTGCGATTGACACCATTATTAAAACATAAAAGATTGCCGGCTCCCGGGCAGTCAGATTTTATCCATTCTACATCGTGTTGTTCAAAATATTTTTGGTTTGAAGTATTTCCGATTCCATAACATAATGGATTGCCCCAACGATATATCAAATCGCCACCTTTACCTCTGATTCCACCTGCATGAGAAGCCGATTGGGCGGTTGTAGTGCTATGGTCAACCACCCACAACTCGCTGTTGCCACGCACACTCATAACAATTTGGTCGAAAGCTGCATTGTAGTCAATACAATTCATGTGATTCCAAAACAGAGGTTTGGTCCTGTGGTCGCCGGCGCAATCAATTAGTTCAGGATGGGCACTTGGAACCCCGTAATTTGATTTTGTTGCATCATGATTTTGAACCAAATGATCCCACACATGCCATTGCCAAACGACGGTTCCACCGGTTGGATAGGTAGGTTGGATTTCAATGATACAATCGGGTAAAATAAATCCTTTTTGATGTACATCAGACTGAAACGTAGCTGTGTCAAATCCTGCAGCTTCCACTTCTGCCAAAGTCTTTTTTTCGACCACTAGCATGATGATGTTTCCGTTGGGCAACTTTTTAATATCATGATGTTGCATATAAGTAGAAGTGGAATAATCCATGCTCCATACCAAATTATCGTCCCAATCGTATTCTTCAATTCTGCCGCCTTCACCACCACCTGTGCCGAGGTTTCCTTGCGTCATGCAGGTGCGTAACAGATGTCCATTTTCTAATAAATAAACCGCTTGACCGGGCGCATAGGTGCTGTGAGTCCATTCGTGCAGCTTTTGTCCTTTGTTATTAATCAAATAGGTCATAGTGTTTTGCTTGGGAGCGAACAAGGTATAACCTTTGAAAGTTTGGTTTGTGTCGTTAATCAACACGCCTAATGTTTGTGCATGTAAGCCAATTATACTAGCATTAGTTAGTATAATGATACATACAAGGGTTGAGATAATTTGTTTTGTTTTCATAAGGTTGAATTTATTATAGTGTATATATTAATGTATATAAATCATCTTTTTACATAATTGGACATTGTTGGCTTTCAATACATAGAAATATGTTCCGCTTGGAAGCCTCATGCCGTTATCATTTGTGCCATCCCATTCGACGGTATAATTTCCCTGCGAGTAATTTTTATTCAGCAGCGATTTTACTTGATTGCCTGAAAAATCATAGATAACAACATTAATATGTTTATACTCGGAGATATTGAATGCGATAGTAGTTTTATCTGAAAAAGGATTGGGATAATTTTGATTCAGGATGTCCTCGGGCGTGATGTAATCATCGCTGGGTTCTTTGCCCGTGAGGTCTGCGGGAGTGTAGTAATCAGGTGTAGCGCTTGTCATGGTGTTGCCGGGAGTTAAATCATGACCTGCTAATGCAGGATGGTCGCTAGTGTAACGATACGCGCGGAACACACCATTATAGGTAGGATAGTTATCCACTTTAATCTTCTTGATACCATCACGTGTCATTGGATTTATATATTCCCAAACGATGGAAGTATCGGAAGGTTTCACTTCAAAGAAATGTCCGTCGTTCATGGAACATATCATGGTGTTGCCATTTGGCAAACGTTGTGCACTCGAACCAATAGTACTATAGAAAGACGTATTGTTTTTACTCGAAAATGTCCAAACAATTTGTTTCGAGACATTCTTTTTTTCTTTCATCAGATTTGCATCGGGCGAATTCACTATGGTATAACCCGCATCCGGTGGATTGACAAAGGCTCCTGTATTTGTTCCTGAAGAATTCAAATATGGATTAATTTCAACAATATAGGATTGAGGGGTTAGTTCGAACAAGTTTTCGGCATTATTGAATATCATGAAGTTTCCGGCGCCCGGGAGTCCCGGTTTTATCCATTGTATGTCGTGCGAACCACCCAATTGTTTTTGCCCGGCAGTTGCCTTTTCCCAATTTGCCAAAACCGAAGGAGGACTTCCACGATCATATTTGGCTGGGTCGCCAAAGCGGTATTTAAAATCTCCCAAACTGCTTGCCGCAAGTGTAATGCTGCTATCGGGATCGTTGGGCATAAAGGTATTGCCATGATCAATCACATAAAACTCGCCATGCACAGAATTAATGACAATCAAATCTAAACCTTGATTATAATCTAAGGAATTGCAATGTATCCAATCGCTTTTTACGGGATTGCCCGTAATATTCAAATCTATCCTTCCCGGGGTGTTGACAATAACGCCATAGGTAGGCAGGGCAGGATACATATCTTGAACCACATGATTGAAAAACCACCATTCCCAAATCACAGTTCCTGCTCTGTTTACCTCAACAATGCAATCCATTTGAGGATTCGTATAGGTTTGAGAGGCATCGCATCCTGCTGCCAAACATTGAGCCGAAGTCAAATCTTTATTTGCAATAAAGATAAAGGTGGAATCGCCCAACTTTGTATTATATATCTTTGCAAAATCGTGATGACCATGATAATTGGTTCTAGTTTCGGTATATTCCCAAACGATATTGCCATTCCAATCCAACTCACGCCATACATTTTGATTGCTTGGATTTCCGCCTACGGCATCTAATATGGTTCCTGCTTCTGTAAATCGAGGGTTAGTGCCAATGTTCCATGTGTGCACCACATGACCTTCCATATCTATTAAATAGGAAGTTCCTCGTGTGCCAAATAAGGTGTAACCATTGTACGCATTGGCTTCATCCCAATAGCGCGTTTCGGTTTTCACCATAAAACTTTCTTGGGCAATAGCAGCTATTGTCCAAAAGATAATGCTTGATAATAGAATTAGTTTTTTCATATTGCTGATTTATTTACGGGATTCTACAAATTGCTTTTTCATCGTTGGCCTTCGATTTTTAAAATGCTCATTTACTTGAGTAAACTGCGCTTTTAAAAACCTTGTCCGCCTTGAAAAATCTAATTTTTAGAACCCCTCATTAATTAATATCATTTTTTTTGTGATGAGTTGATTGTCGAATTGCATTTTGCACATATAAATTCCGTTAGGATAATTCTTAGCATTCCATTGATAGCTATGGAGTCCGCCAGATAATGTTTCATTTACCAGCGTGGTTACCAATTGCCCAAGTGGGTTATATATACTTAATGTAACATTTTTAGCTTCCGAAAGGGTAAATTGAATCGTGGTAGCAGTGGTAAAAGGGTTCGGAAAGTTTTGGTATAGTTGAATACCTGATGGGGAATTTCCTTCATTATTATTTATGCTCGTTAAAGAACTATCATATTTTCTGGCGACTCTAAACCCGATATGATAATAGGGATGATTAGGGTCTTGAGGTCCACGGTAATAGGATGGATTACGATTGGATATGCGAGAGTGTCCATCATTTTTAGCGGAAACCATAAGCCCATTATACCAGTTTCCCCCACGCATGCCACGATATGGTTTCCCATCGGGCATAATAAAACCTGTCGTTGGACCTGTTGGGTTATCAAAAGGACTGGTGCTATAATACGTTTGACCGTACCAATCGTTGATTAGTTCCCATGCATTGCCTTGCATATCATACAACCCATAACCATTGGCACCATCTAAGGTTTGGAAAGAGGTGGCTGTTGAGAGCCAGTTGTAATCGGATTTTTGTTTTAAAGTTCCATTGTAGAATCCGGCGGGCGTTGTATAAGGATACAATGCGATGTTGGTACTTTCGTAGGGGTCGCCTGAGTTGGGTAGGTTTGCCCTTGTGGGTTCAATACTATCGCCGCAGGCATAATTATAATAAGGGCTAGTATGTCCACCTCTTCCTGCCCATTCCCACTCAGCTTCAGTTGGGAGACGATACCCATTCTTGGTGAAGTCGCAGCTCCATGTGGTGAGATTATAACATTCGTTTAATCCGTTTTGCCGACTCAGCCAATTGCAGAATGCCGCATCGCCAAACCACATACTGCCTACCACAGGATGATAAGCACGGAAGTCAGAAATAGTAAAAATAGTGCCATCATATTTTATGCTGTAATAGGAAGCAGTTTTATTTAATAAACAATATACATCCGTACCACCATGGGCATAAACAGTGTCATTTCTAACTTCTATCAAGCCTGCGAGCAAGCAAGAATTCAAAAATGAAACATACTGTTGGTTGGTTGTTTCCGTTCTTGACATATAAAAAGAATCTACTTTAACGGAATGTAAAGGGGTTTCGTCGCTTGGATGTCCCGGGTCAACGAAGCCAAAATGGTCGCCCATGCTAAAGGTATCAGCAGGAATCAAGGCATCTGAAAAGAAGAAATCATTGTTATCTAATCCACCTCTAACCAACAATACATAATCTTTAACGGTTTTGTTATGATAAGAAACTATGCCATAGCCCGTATGAATATCCCAAGCCTGTGTGGGCGTGTTATACATGCTGGTTGATGACCAAAAATTCCCTGTTTGAATGCCTGTAAAGAAAGTGTTATCAAATGAAGGGTTCATTTTGTTCACTATGTTCAAAGATTGCAGTTCTTTTATATTCGGTATTCTCCAATCTGTTTTTCCTGCTAAGGAAAATGTATTAGCATAAGCCAATGCTTGTTCCCACGTCATGGAATCCTCGGCTTGATTTTTTTGCCAAACTAAGCCCGTATAATTATCTTTAATGGTGCCATTACCAACATCCGTGAAATGTGGTACAGAAAATGTGGTAGTTATTGGGGTACGAACGGCTCTGACATGAAATCTCTTATTTCCCCCGGCGCTTACAGTTTCCGTTTTAGGATGTGCGCCAATGCCTCCGCCTGAATTGCATGCCCATATTTTGGTTGTATCGTCCACACGTTTTTCACTTGTCCACCAATAGTCAGCAAGTGTCTTTTTAAAATAAACTGTATCGAGCGCAGGATTGATATGATTGAAATGATGGATGCTAAACAGCTCAATGGAAGTTGGCAAACGCCAATCTGTGTATCCTGCTAAGACAGAATTGTTGCAATAGGTTTTAGCATTCTCATAGGTCATTTCTCCTCCATCTATTTTTTGCCACATCAAGCGGGTGTTGTTATCCGTAATGGTTCCATCTCCATTATCTGTAAAAGATAGAGGATTGATAACAATATCTGCATCTTCGCCATGCGTAGTCGTATAGCTTGTATTCTGTCCTGTTTCGGGGAGTTTAAAGGGAAGTAGTTTTTGAGCTTGAATGCTCGAAACCGATAATCCTATACATATTGTCAGAATTAGCTTTTTTAAGGTAGTCTTCTTCATGGTTTTTGTTCTTTTTTAATATATCTATTTAGCTATGGTTATTTTAAACACACTCGAATTCACTCCATCATTTACTTTTACAAAATACATACCCGAAGCTACATCTGTAATATTCAATTGTAATTGTTTATTTCCTTTCAACAATTCTTCTTCAGCAACAACCGCTCCTGTTATTGTTAGTAGTTCTGTGTGCCTATTATAATCTTTAGTCATATTCGATTCGATAATTAAACTATTGGATGTAACAGGATTGGGATAAACCGTAATGATATTATAATTACTGCCTTGATTTGGTATATATAAATTGGTGGAGTCGTAGCAATTTATCAAGCCGATATGATAGGTTTCCGTGATATCTTTGTTATGTAAACTTGAGGTTTCCTGCGTTGGCAAAGCCGCGCGAACGTAATCAAGAGTTATCCCTGTTGGGGAAACATTCACACGCACATGTCCTGAATTGGGTTTGAGAACACCGTTCACATAACCATAAGTTGCTGCTTGGGGAATATTATTAAAGTTCGGTAAACTAGGTTGAGGCAATTCCTGATAGAGCAAACAATCCAATTCCTGTTTGCCATAAAAATGGTCGTGACCGTGAAACACTATCGTTACTCTGTTTTTGGTCAATAGGTCTTTTATAGGTTTATACCATCCGGGTCGATTGCTTGCCCAGCCATCGGTGCCGTCTTTGTTTTTCCCGCCCCATTCGTAATAAGGAGCTTTTTCTATGCCACCTCTTCCAAGATAATCTCCTCCCACCAAATTATGAATGAATACAAATTTGAACTTCGCTGTTGAGGTTTCCAAAGTAGTTTTCAACCAATCGTATTGTGGTTTGCCCAAACTCCATCGCCAACAGGTCAAACTGTCGGGTTTGGGCGTTGTGTTCCAAAATGGATCGAGCACCACAAAGAGCGCATCGCCCCAAGTCATAGCATAATAGGCTTCACGTTTGCCAACAAAATTATTGTTGGTGGTGTCGCCCGTATAGAAAGCATCGGGTTGGGGATTGGTGTAATATTTTTTGCGATATTTGGTGTCCCAAACTGCAACATTATTAGGACTATTGTTCAAATACCATCCTTCTTCGCCTTCATGATTGCCCAAAACCAAAAACAAAGGTACACTATGACATTCCGATTGATAAAAGGAACGCAGCAATTTACATCTATACGGGATGGTATCTTCGGGAACAAAACCCTGACCATTATTCAGTTTATCCGTCATAAAATTATCCCCCATATCAATCATAAAATCAGGTGCATCTTCCAACTGATTCTTCAAACATAAACGATATAAAGCCGTGTCGGACGAAGCATCCAAATGGGGGTCAGCTTCTATCACGAAAGTGAATGATTCGCCCGAAGGACGTGCTGTGTGGAAGGTGTGTTCTGCCCGACTTATCACTGTTGTGCCGCTTGGTCTGCGATATTGCAGCTTATAATAATATTGTGTGCTTGGTGTCAGATTTGTTACGGTAATAACCTCTACCGCTTCCCCAACAGAATCGGGAGCTACTAATTGCCATGCTGTATGACCTGTATAACTTCCGCTTGTAGTTCCGTACGATACTCTCGCTTCCACCACCGAATCAAATATGGCTTCTACTGTCATACTTGTGTTGGTAGGTCTGCCGAGTATTTCAGCTCCTGTGATATGCTGACTAAATGCATAAAGATTTACGAGGGATAAAAGGATTGCCAATAGTGAGTTTCTAATCATGCTTTTTCTCTAGTTTGTTTAACGGGAGTTCTCTTAAGTTTTTTTTTCTTTTATATTTTACACATAAAATACTTTTTACCCTTATTTCTGTGGCGCATCATTGGGTTTGTCGGGTTTAAAATAATCGCGAATTTCTTTCACCATAACTCCAAATTTTTCTAATTGAGTTTGATTACAAATCGTTTTAAACTCTTTTGCTTGTTCAAAACGCATCATCTCCATGCTAAATTCATTGTCGGCAACTTTACGAGCCAATGACTTTACGAGTTCCTCATCTGTGTTTTTATTAAACATAGATGTATTCATGGAATCTCTTTCCTGACGTATGGCGTGCTCTATGCTCTTTTCCTTTTCAAAATATTTGGTTCTAAGATTTCTGACTTGTTCAAATTGCTGTTGCGATAAATCTAATTCTTTTTGTAAAATAGTGGAGGCATCCTTTTGAACCTTACATTGCAAAGGTTTTCGAGGACGAAAAATAACATCTTTACATACAAAAAAACCTATTGAAACAATATTAAGAACCGTAAGAAAGACAACAATGCGTATCAGCATCTTCTTTTGAGCAATTATATCCATGGCTAACGATTTATTGATGTTGGATTTATTAAAAACTCGGATGAAATTACTTTTAGGTCGCTGTTGCGCTGTGAAGGGTGTTTATCTCCTGAAATCATCGAACCCACAATAACGCCTATGTTGATTAGGACAACAAAAAATAACATCACAACAAATTTGTTTTGCCGCAACATAGAAGGTGAATGCGCTTTGCCTTTCGCTATTTTATCTAGCAACGATAATTCCCAAGCGGCTGAAACCTCCATAGGTTCTATTGTTTCGAAGGCATGGAGCGTTTCCGAAACTTTATATTTTACTTCTGATTCTTTCATGTATGTTATATTTGACGATTAAATTTAAAGATTATGACGCGGCAAAGCATTATTTTTTCAGAATTCTTTCTAATTCATCGCTCACATGTGTCTTTGCGCGATACAAAAGGGATGCCACCGCCACGGTTGTTGTACTTAAAACATCTGCTATTTCTTCATGACTATAGCCTTCTATTTTGCTGAGCGTGAAGGCTACTCTTTGGTTGTCGGGCAATCTGTTTAAGGCGTGCATCACCAGTTTCATATTCTCATTTTCCTGAATATGTTTGTCGGGCATGCTGCCTCCTGCCAACCAATTCGCCACATCCTCCAAATGAAATAGCTTGCCAAGGGAACTTATCCGCCGCTTGCGATTTTGTCGTTTCAACTCGTCTAAACTTTTGGTAACGGCTATTCTATAAATCCATGTAGAAAGCTGTGCATCACCCCGAAATGAATGTAAGGATTCGAACACCTCTATAAAAACCTCTTGAGAAATATCTTCTGCATCCTGTTTATCCAACAAAAAACGATAACAAATGTTCAGCACCTTACTAGAATACAACGCGACCAACTGCGCAAACGCAGTTTTATCCCCTTTCTTCAATTTTTCTAATAGATTTGCTTCAGTCATCATTAAATATATACACATGAAATGGAATTTACCCTAATTGATACATTATTTAAAAGTGAGGTGGATTACATTGTCATTAGGTCATTAATGGTCATTAGGTCAGCCCGATACTGTGTGGGCGGGACATGAGTGGGAGCTTCTACCGAACGGGGTTGGATTTGGACTAAACTGTAGCATGCTATAACATAACAAGCTGTTCTGCTGCATTATCATCATAATGCACTGCGACTACACATTGAATTGTAGCATGATTGAATTGAATTGTAGCATCAGAACATTAATGTGTAGCATCAGAACATTGAATTGTAGCATCAGAACATTAATGTGTAGCATCAGAACATTAATGTGTAGCATCAGAACATTGAATTATAGCATCAGAACATTAATATGTAGCATCAGAATATTAAAGTGTAGCATCAGAACATTGAATTGTAGCATCAAAATATTGATTCAATCATGCGCAAATTTAATGTTTAGGCGGGTAATAACGATATACCGCCTTTCATAAAAATAAAAACTTCATACTACCATTTACAGATATAATTTCTATCTTTGCTAAAAAATTCAAAAGCAATGGCGTCAGAAAATAATAACAATTCACAACTAATAAATGGTTCCAACTCGATTCAACAGGAAGACCCCGTGAAGGCTATGATTGAAGGATATAAAAATGTTTTGGCAACGAAGCGTTTAGACAACGAAGTTTATAAATGGGAATTGGTGAATGAATTTAAGGGACGACCTAATACGGATGCCCCCGATTTTACTAAAGAGATTAAAAGCATTAAGTTTAGTAATCTCATTTATGCTATGGGGGTTGCCGTTATTAACCATATTGCTAGAGAAAAGCCCGAGGAATTAAGAGTTCTTTTTAAATATCTATTTGATAGCAGTAAAGATTTACCTGAGCGGTTCGATTTTTTTAAGGAGGAATCCTTGAAGCTTTACAGATCCTTAGGCGAAACCTTAAGTCATCATCAGGACGAAAGAACAATAGCCACCTATTTGACATACCACAATCCACAGGAATATACATTTTATAAATCTTCTTTTTACAAAGCATATTGCAAGCTTCTAAATATAAAAGAAGCAGGGAAAAACAAGAAATATGCTCACTATTTGGCGCTACTAAAACAACTCATTGAAAAATATATTGAACCTGATGCAGCATTAATCAATCTCGTGAAAATTATCATCCCTGAGTATTATGATGGGACGAATCATTTGCTTTTGGCTCAAGATATCCTATATGAAATGCTAGAAAATAAAGAACAAAACGATTATTGGGTTTTTCAAGGGAACCCTAAAATATATGATATTGTAGGGGCATTAAATGATAATGAATTAAATGCTTGGCGCGTTAAAGCACATGAGGATAAGATAAAACAAGGCGATAAAATTATTTTATGGGTTACGGGAAAAGAACCGGGCTGTTATGCGCTTGCTGAAGTAACTTCGGAAGTATTTGAAGGATTAGACGAAGAACCCGAATTAAAATACTACACCGAAAACAGTGTAAATGAAGTTGCGAAACGAGTGAAAATAAAAATCACTCATAATTTGGCGAACAATCCAATTACAAAGGAGCAAATTGAAAGTGAAGCTGAGTTAGCAGATTTAAAAGTTGGAAACCAAGGGACCAATTTTGTTGCCACCAAAGAGCAATATGATACATTGTTAGATATTATTAGTTCTAAAAGTAGCAGTGCTTATGTGGCTGTTAAAAAAAACCTTGATCAGGATAAACTAAAATCATTTCTAGCAATTCTACGTGATTTTATTAAAGCAAATAGCCTTTATCCAAATGACGAAAGATTAAGCTTTAATGTTCGTAAAAATAAAAACCGACTTGTGTTTTTAATAGGAAATCGATACAGCTTTAGCATAAATAAATTAAATAATAAAACCATGTTTTCGTTTATTTCCAAGGAGGTTTTGTCTAAAGAATATGAAGATTTTAAAAGCCCCTTAGGTGTTATTGAAGCACATTGGAATATTATTGAAAATTTAAATGGGTATGAAAATAATATTAATGAAGGTCTTTTAACTGAGCTGGAAAGATCAAATAAATGTGCGTTTAGAAAATATACCAATCAAGATTTTATTAATGATGTTTATCAAATTACTAGTCCTATGAATCAGAATCAAACATCTCAAGAGAATTTAAAAATTGAATTTATTGATTGGCTTGTAGCAAATCCTACAAGTAATTACTTTACCAATGATAAACAAAGAATAGAAAAAGCTTTAGATCAATATAACTCATATTTTGATGAGGATATTTATAATTGCTCTATTGATAATTTTGATACAATCCTTAGAATTTTAGATAAAACGCTGTATCAAGACACAACAAATCGTTTTTTAGAATTTAGTAAAGGAAATAGTAGTCACCAACCTAGAGCTATACTTGGAGAACAAAACTATATGAAATTCCTTAAAGAAAAATTTGCTTATCAACCCAAGGTCGCATTAAACATCATCCTTTATGGTCCTCCCGGAACAGGAAAAACGTACAAAACTATTTTTAAGGCAGCCGAAATAGTTGAAAATAGAAAAATTGAAAACTTTGAAGAAGCTAAGCGTATTTTTAACGACAAACTCAACTCGCAAATTGAATTTATTACGTTTCATCAAAACTATAGTTATGAAGATTTTATCCAAGGATTAAGACCTGATGTTGAGAATGAAGGAAGTTTAAGTTTTGAAAGAAAAGATGGTGTTTTTAAAAGAATTGCAGATAGAGCTTTGAATAATATCAAAGAAAGTGAGAAAGTGCCGGAGGAAATCAGCAAATCAATTGCTTTTGTTAATGCTTTGGAAGCTTTAAAAGATCAAGTTATAGAGGCAAAAAATCCAATAAAAATCAACGAAACTGCCTACTTTATTGCGGCGGAAGATGACGCTTTCAGATATACTGCCGATAATTGGACACTAAACGATAAAGGGTTTAATGGATTCAGAATGAAATATTCTGACTTAATAAAGTTTAATGATGCTAATGTACAAACGAGAAAAGATATAAAGGAATTAAGTAATGTTTCGGGATTAGCCAAGCAACACGCATCTTATTTTATTAAGACCTTTGAAATAATAAAAGGATTGGTATCTAATGAAGCTCTTAAAATAAAAGTAGTTACAAGAAATAACTATGTTATCATTATTGATGAGATAAATAGAGCCAACATTTCTAGAGTGTTTGGAGAGCTTATCACTTTGATTGAACCTGATAAGCGTTCTCATGGGTCCGTACCTCTTAAATGCACTTTGCCATCAGGTGAAGATTTTATTGTTCCGTCTAATCTCTACATAATAGGCACCATGAATACGGCAGATAAATCCATAGCGCTTTTGGATATTGCTTTGAGAAGACGTTTTGAATTTGAAGCTATGTATCCCGATTATGATTTGGAAGGCATTCGTGATACTGAAATCTTAAAGAAGATAAATACAGAAATTATAAAACTGAAAGGATATGATTTTCAGATAGGACATTCCTATTTTATGGAATCTAAGGATGATCCTTACAACTTGGTGAAACGAATGAATAAGAAAGTGATTCCTCTTTTGTTGGAATACTTTATGAATAATAAAGAGGAAGTTGAAAAGATTATCAAAGCCGCGGGATTAAATCTGAAAGTTGGCAGTTGGCCTCTTGAAATAACGGAATAGCATGACTACGAATCTCTACGAATTTCAAAACAAACAGGAATTTACAGGCTCTTATCAGGGCTTGGAGGAATTTTTGGATGAAATTTGGCGTAAAAGAGAGAAGTCAACTTATTTCATGGAGGAAGATACGGAGAAAACAGAGGTGCAACAGTTCTTGCAGTTCATCCATAAAACCAAAGAGATTAAGTCGAATAAATATGTAGGTGTTATTCATTTCGAGGGCAACAGAATTAATTTGTTTCCCAAAATATTTTTCGACAATACGAGAGATGCTTCACAAGATACCCAAGCTATACACAATCATATTTTATGGTGGCTAAGTTATTGTCGGAAAATAAAATTCCCGAATTATCAAACTTCTCTTGGTAGCACCAAAAGTGATTTCTTTGAGATATTAATCTATCTGTTTTCAAAATATACGACAGAATTATTATCTAATACGGTTTATCAACAATATGAAGAAATAGACCAAGAGTTATCGTTTATAAAAGGACGTTTAAATACGAACGACTATATCAGCGAGAACTTATCGAAAGGCAGATGGCATAAGTTAAACTGCACTTATGACGCATTCGTGATTGATAATTCGTTCAATAGAATCATCAAGTATGTTGCAACATTGCTTTATAATGCTACGAAAACTGCGGACAATCAAAGAAATCTCAGAGAAATATTATTTATTCTTGATGAAGTAAGCGATGTTAAAGTAACGGCTAAGGACTGTCTTAAAATTCAATTCAATCCGTTTTTGGGCGACTTTGAAACGGTTCGGGATTATTGCTATTTGTTTTTAAACAATAGTATTTCGTTGGATTATAAAAATGATTTGAAACTGTTTGCTTTTTTGTTGCCGATGGAATATGTGTTTGAAGATTTCATCTTTGGATTTATTGAAAAAGAAATTGAACAAGTTAAAACTTTATCGCAACTTCGAACAACGTATTTGGATACGAAGAAGTCATTTTTATTAAAACCCGACTTGTATCTAAAGATTGGCGAGAAAAATGTTATTGCCGACACCAAATACAAAATCATTTATAGTGACATACATGATTCAAAGAATGGCATTTCGCAGAATGATTTGTACCAAATGTTAGCATACAGCGTTAGATTCAAGGTGGAGGAAATCATCTTGTTTTATCCTGACACGATAAATAACTATCAAGAACAGGAAAACGAAATCATCATAAAAGACGCATTGGCAGACGAGACGGAAATAAGCATCAAAACCTTTCAATTGCCAATCATCAATCGGCAATTGTTTGAGCAGGAATCTATCGAAAATATTGAATTAAAGAATTTGTTTAAAGAAACGAAATGTAAATTAAAAGAACGATTAGAAGCAATTCTGATTCCGTTCGTTTGAGAACACATTAGGGTCAGGATGGAACCTGATCCCAATACAAATAATAAACACAGACCAAAAAAACCAAGCCCCCGTTCGGCAGAGGTTCCATCTCTGTCGCCCTTATCCGTTTAGGCTCTGTCTAATTTCCCGTTCCGCCGCTTGTAGGGGCGTTTTGCAAACGCCCTTTTACCTCCTAATCTGCAAGATTTCCAAAATCTAGCAGATTTCCTCACCCAAAAAAGCCTAAACGTATCTATTATATCCTGCCCTGTTATTGCCCCTTTTTAAGGGGTTGGGGTTCTAACATCAACCGCAAACGCCCTTCTCTCAATTGACCTCCTTGTGCCCCTTGTGCTTTTTCCTTTGTCCTGTCCCGCACCGAACCTATCCCGTATTGAAAGTCGTGAGGTCGGGAGCAACTTGTGGTAAAAAAAAATTTAAAAAAAAACCCGAAAATCAAATCTCGTTTCCCGAAAATCAAATCTCGTTTCCCGAAAATCAAATCTCGAAACCCGAAAATCAAATCTCGAAACCCGAAAATCAAATCTCGTTTCCCAAAAATCAAATCTCGTTTCCCGAAAATCAAATTTTGTTTCCCGAAAATCAAAACACGTTTCCCGAAAATCGAATCTCGTTTCGCGAAAATTAAATCCTCTATGACAAAATGTCAGTCCATTTCTCCGAAAATCAAATCTCGTTTCCCGAAAATCAAATCTCGAACTGCGAAATTCAAATCTCGTTTTGCGAAAATCAAATCCTCTATGACAAAATGTCAGTCCACTTCCCCGAAAATCAAAAATAAAAGTCGAAAATCAAATCTTGTTTCCCGAAAATCAAATCTCGATTCCCGAAAATCAAAACTCGTTTCACGAAAATCAAATCTCGAAACCCGAAAATCAAAAATAAAAGTCGAAAATCAAACGTCGCATCGCGAAAATCAAAAATAGAAGTCGAAAATCAAAAGTTGTTTGCGTTTCTTATTTAATTTCAACATTTATATTTCTGAATTGCCACCCCTCGTTCGGCTTATGCTGTGCCTAATTGTCATCAATTCGGACTGCGCCTCCAAGTCGCCCCCCGCCTATTCTCTTTAGGTTAGTAAGTAATCTGCCAAATGAAACAATAATTCTTTACATTATTGTGTTCTATATAAACAAAAAAACAAACACCTATGAAAACAAAAGTAAACCTTATCATCCTTGTAGCCCTGACCCTCGCCATGGCAGTAGCAGCCTGTGGTTCTGCTGAGAAAAAAACCACCACAAACGAACAAGTGGCAGCCAAAAAAGCCTATCAATGTCCCATGAAATGCGAAGGCGACAAAACCTACGACAAAGCAGGCAAATGTCCCGAGTGTAAGATGGATTTGGAAGAGAAAAAGGCTGTGAATTAAATCCAAAGCGGGTTCCTATAGGCATTCACCGTACAAAATGACGGCGTTGTTCTTTGGTGGGGACATGCCATGGCATGTCCCTACGGCAATTCTCCCCATCATCGATGTTTCGACGTCCGATTATTCTCGTTACAAAATCGCTACAATTTCTTCATTCTTCGGTTCCCAAGCACCGGTTTCGTTCGACACAATGAACTGACGGTTCACGTCTTTGGTGTCAATCACTTTCATGCCATTCAAAGGCGGCGCATAAAAATGGAGCGTCACCGAATGGATGTCGGTTGGGTTTTCGATGCGATGATAAATCCCTTTTGGAACTTCCACAAAATCCCCATTCGATAAAGGAATAGTGGCAATGTGATGATAGTCGCTATCGTAAGCCACATTGTTGCCACCATCGGTGAGCACATAAACCACGCCAAACGAATTGCCATGATCGTGAATGTAGCTGCTTTGTTTCGGTTTCCAATTCATCAAAATGGCTTCGAAGTTCTCACTTCTGAAAATCACATTTCTGCCATAAGGCAAATCTTCGGGATACAACAAATCGCCTTTCAGTTCATCCATCGTAAAGATAAAATCTTTCAGAATCGGAATCAATTCCGCGGGCTGTTGGATGTTGTTTTTGTTTTCGGTAAACAGCTTGTCAATTGCTGTTAGTTTTTCAATTTTGGTCATATTATTTCGGTTAATGGTACTATTAATTTATTTTTGTTTTTTGATGCAAAGGAATTAAAACGTAGGTGTACACAGATTTATTCTTTTCAATTTAGATATCCTTATGAGCTTGAACTTTTTTAGATAAAAGTATTCGCTTTATCAGAGATATATTTATGGATTAGCCAATAAGCAATCCTTCGATGCGTACTTTGTAGCTTCCATCTTTTAATTTCGTTACGGCATTCACCAATCCACTGTGGCGCCATTGCAGCATACAACGACGTGGGAGAAACCAATAGCGAACACCTATTTTGATGTCTTCTTTAGTTTCTTTTATAATGCCTTCGTAGGCTTGAGAAACATAATACCCGATGTCAACAAAACCTTCAGCGCGAGGACGCAAAGGACCTGTTACGTTCCAATTGATAACACCATTGCGAGCATCCACCGACGAAACCACGCCACAGTGGGTGATAGGACAACCGCACGACATGCCCATCGGACGACCAATCATCACATCGCCTTTTTTCACACCAAGTTCTTTCACAAGAGTTGGATTGTAAGGCAATATGGTTTCCTTTGGACCGGGTTCATCAGGAAAGCAATCTAAAATGAAATCGAAATCACGTTTCAAATTGTCTTTCCAACCGAGTTTGTCGCCCATGCCCATGCCTTCTTTTGCACAGATAAAGCAGTCGGTTGTATCTTTTTTGTCTTCAATTTTGTCGGCAATGTGAATGCATTTTTTTAATTCATCTTCACCCTTATCCACCATAGCGGCAAAATCTTCACAGGTTTTGTATCCACAGGCTGCACAATCTAATTTTGGCAGCAATTCCATTGTTTTTGTTGTTGTTTCCATAGTTTACTTATTTGAAAAAATTGATTTTAGTTGTAATATTTTTGTTTCTAAAGTTTCGATAAAATAATTGATGTCTTCTTCGGTATTAAAGCGTCCTAAACTTAATCGAACGGCTCCACGTGCCTCGAATGGGTCTTTGCCGATGGCTTGCAACACATGGGATGCGCTTTTCGTGGTGTCGTTGTTGGAACATGCCGATCCGGCTGACACAGCAATGCCTTTTTCGTCGAGCAACAACAAAAGCCGAATCGTTTCGCCTTCCAAGCCGCTGATGCCGAAATTCAAATTGTTCGACAAACGTTGGGTCATACTTCCATTCACATAAAAGCCTTCAAACCTATTGTCTAACTCTCGAATAAGTTTATCTCGGAGTGATGTGATGCGTTTGATTTCCGTTGGAAGTTCTGCCATGCATAACTCGGCAGCTTTCGCAAAACCGGCAATCCCTGCTATATTCTCTGTGGTGCTGCGCAAACCGAATTCTTGTCCGCCTCCATGAAACAAAGGCATAATGTTGGTGTTCTTTTTCACAAATAAACATCCCACACCTTTTGGACCGTAGATTTTATGCGCATTCAATGACATTAATGTAATATGCTGCGCCACGACATCTATCGGAACTTTCCCAAAAGACTGACAAGCATCCGTATGAAAATAAACATCACGCTCCTGACATAGCCTCCCGATTACTTCTATCGGCTGAATGGTCCCAATTTCATTGTTGGCATGCATCACCGAAACCAAAATAGTTTTCGGATTAATCATGCGACTCAGTTTATCCAAGTCAATCAAGCCATCACTGTCCACTGATACGTATGAAACAAAAAATCCTTGCGTCTCCAACCATTTGCAGGTATTCAAAATGCAATCATGTTCGATAGCCGAAACGATGATATGATTTCCTTTACTACGGTTTGCAAAAGCGATACCTTTCAGCGCAAGATTGTTTGATTCGGTTCCGCCCGAAGTAAAAATCAGTTCATCGCTTTGCGCATTTATACCACTTGCTAAGGAAGAACGCAACTCGTCCAAAGACTGTTTGGCTTGCGTCCCAAAAGAATGTAGGCTCGAAGCATTCCCATAAACATCTTTAAGATAGGGAAGCATGCTTTCGAAAACCCTACTGTCTAATTGGGTGGTTGCAGCATTATCGAAATAGATTTTCCGGGTGTTATTCTCCGACATAGAAAAGATCGTTTTCCATAGTACGCAGCACTCCGAAGTGATTTTTTGCGCCAATTTCTTTCTTGCCTACGCAAATGGTACAAGTTCCAACGGGTGGATTTCCTTTCAAAAACATCGGATGTTCTATATCTTTCGATTTTAAGATGTCGCGCACAATAGGATCAATGCCTATACCGTACAAGGCATTACTTTCCACCACGGTAATACCTTTGGCAGCCTCGAGTATTCTGTAGCGGAACACTTCACGCTCAGCTTGCGACACCAAATCAATCTTGGTGATCACACTGATATCGGCTAAGGTAAGCATCGGACCAATTTTCCGTGGCAGATTCATGCCGCTTGTAGCTTCGAGAACCACGATACCCAAAGAGTTTTCGATATAAGGAGAACATCTCAGACACAGACCTGCCGTTTCAACAAACAGATATTCGGCACCTTGTTGTTCTGCCCATTCCACCACTTCATCTAACACCACCACATTGCAATGGTCGGGACAAAGCTCGCCGGAATATATTTTCTTGGTGGGGATGTTAAACTCATTGCGCAACACCTCATCTTCATCGGCATAAAGCACATCTATTTTTAAATAAGCAGGTTTCAAACCTTTTTTCTGAACTCTGCGAATTACTTGTCTTATGACTGTTGTTTTGCCGCAAGTGGGCGGTCCTGCAAAAATTATTAATTTCATCGGATTCTATGTATTTATGTTATGATTAATTAAAAGTGATTAGTTGGCTTCAACACCATTGGTTTTTCTTCTGTTGAGATATATCTGATAGCTTGTCGCCAAATCTTTTATCTGTTCGCTAAAAATCTGATCGGTGATTTCTTCGCCGGCGCGGATGCGTTTCCTGAATTCAAGCATCACATCATCAATTTTTTTCAAGCCTAAGGCTGCCATCTTCTCTTCGGCGTTGGTGGTAATCATCTTTTGCATCGCGCCGTTTCTCATTATGATTCTGAAATCAGACAAAAGGGCGATGCGAGGATCGTGAGTAACGAACACAAATATCTTATCATATTTCTTCAACAGTTTAAGCGCTTTGGTGCGATGAATGCCTGCATTTTCAATTTCATCTAATAAAATAATAGGTGAGTTGCCAATAATTACCGCATCGGCAATCAACAGCGAGCGCGTTTGTCCGCCCGAAAGTTCGGTCATAGCAGTTTCACGTATGATAGCTTCCCCGGTCAACTGATTCGCAAAGTCGAGTGTCTCTTCAATCATCTGCTCTGATTTTTCCGAACCGCGGATTTTGGCGTGAATTTTCAAAAATTCGCCAACAGGCAAGTCGGATAAAAAATTGGTATGTTGCGAAATAAGCGCGATAGGGTGTTTGGAGGGGTCGAATGAAAAGTCTTCGGCAATAGGCTCATCATTAATCAATATTTGACGCTCTGATGGGGTGTTGCAATTTGCAAAAAGTTCGATGTCGTTTATTAGGGTGGTTTTGCCACATCCTGTGGGACCAACGATACTGATGATATCGCCCATTTTAAGCTCAAAACGCTCAACTTTCTCGCGGGAGCCATCCTTTCCGATGCCTCCAATAATAGTTATTTTATTAATTTCCATGACTTGTTTTTATATGGTTAAAAAAATTTCTGCAAAATTACTACAATAGTCTATCAAATTAGTGTACTTTTGCATGGAAGTTTTTACCCACCATGATTAAATTTTTAATGTTTTGGTATTTATTTTTATATTAACCTGTTTTAAATCTCTGTTTATATGTCTATTGGAGGAATATCTCAATACAACACGTGGCTGAAAAAGCTATCGCTGCAATTCATTTCGGAAAAGGATTTCGATAGAATTGACAAGACTTCTGTCACTTTGAAATTCAAAAAGGGCGAAGTTATCCTCAAGCAAGGTAATCAACCGACGCATGTGGCTTTTTTACAAAGCGGCATCGTAAAATTTAATTTTGAAAGTGAGGGGGACAAAAATACCATACTTACTATAGTGTCGGCGCCAAGGATATTGGGGGGTGCCAATTTGTTTTATAAAGACAATAATTTGTTTTCGATAATTGCGGTAGAGGAGTGCGAGATTATTTTGATTGATTCCGATGTGTTGCTCGATTTGATGAGCAACAACGGGAAGTTTGCCGTGGTGCTCTATCAAATTGCTTCGGATATGTTTAAGAAGTCTATTTTCAATTTTATCAGTTTGGCAAACAAACAAAAAGAAGGACGGATTGCCGACATTATCTTGTATCTTTCGGAAAATGTGTATCACAATGCCGAGTTTAATTTGGCTTTGACACGGAAAGAATTAGCCGAATTTGCCTGTTGCTCTGCCGAAAATGTGATCATGACCTTATCGAAATGGCAAACCGAAAAGATTATTACCATGACGGGGAAGCAGTTTGCGATTAAAAATATGGAGAAGCTGAAACAAATTAGTAGGGTGGGTTGATTTTTCTTTGAGGAGTTTGAAGAACGATAAGGGAGGTTTTAGTGACTTTATAGTCGGGGCGCGACTTGGATGCACCACAATAGACACAATAGAACACAATAGTTTTAGTCGGGGACGCGACTTGGAGTCGCACTCCGACTTGCAGGATGCATTAGATTATGCAGTCGTATCATGGCTTTGATCCATACTACGACTATTTATGTGATGAGGGAAATAAAAACTGAATATTGATTTTCACGTCAGCATAAAGGGGAGAAGCATCACAGTGATGCAGAGAAGCGCCACAGTGATGCAGAGAAGCGTCACAGTGATGCAGAGAAGCGCCACAGTGATAAAGAGAAGCGCCACGGTGATAAAGAGAAGCGTCACGGTGATGCGGAAGAGCGTCACAGTGATACAGAGAAGCGTCACAGTGATGCGGAAGAGCGTCACAGTGATCCGGAGAAGCATCACAGCAATGAGGAAGAGCGCCACAGTGATGCAGAGAAGAAAAGTAGTGATTTTGAGTTCGGATAGCTTGTTTTATAATTAGTTAGCATTGGAGAAACTTGATAGTTGTGGTAAAGGATTTTTCTTTAATTTCGAAGAACGATAGATTGAATATGATTTTTTGAGCATAGAAATCTGCTGGATTTTGGAAATCTTGCAGATTAGGAGGCAAAAGGGCGTTTGCCCCCTACCATAGCCTAGAACCAAATTAGGCAGAGCTCAAAAAGATATGGGCGACAGAGGCGAAACTTCTGTCTAATGGAAACAAAAAATGGCAAATTAATCGGTGGTTTTCTTTTCATTTAAACCTCATGCTTGTATCATCTTCAAAAAAATAGATTTCAGCAATTTTGTTTTGCTTGATTACGGTGCCTACAAAAGAGCCAAATGTATCTATTTCTATGGTTTCTTCATCGTGCTCATCCACCACATGCCAACTGTTGATATGGATTTCGGTGGCATCGTCATCTTGTTTAAAATAGCCGATGAGCATACCGATTATGCTAGTGTTATCCTTCAATGTGATTTCAACTTTACGGTTGATAATGGCTGTATATTTTTCGTAAAGCTGTAATGACATATCTCTATTTCTGTTTTTCATTTCGCATCAACTGAATGTTCGTAATAGGATTATATACTAATGGTACTTGTTCCACCACCACATCACTTTTGTCGAGACCAAAAGCTTTTTTGTCGCTTTGACCTAAGCGACGCAACATAAAATAGGCATTCATCAACATGCCTTCTCTTAATGCAAATTCATTTTCGACCGAAACAAACTTTTCAATAACCACAAATTTAAAATCGGGCTCAGGGTTATATTTGGTTGAACCATCGGGGCGAATGTGGAGATTCAACTCTTTGTTAGCAACCAAATCTTGCACTATTTTCTTAAAGTACAATTCGGCACGAGTTTTAACTCTAAAACCAATATTAATGGTAATTTTAATAACTTTGTTTTCGATTAATTCAGAAACTTCATAGGTGAGTGTGTAAGGATTTTCGGTTCTGTTTATATGCACAAACCAATAAACATCCGAGCGTTTGGGCTTTTTCGAAAATATGGATTTGATGATTTTCTCTTCAATTTCGTGGCGATTGTTTGCCTTGGTCAGATAGATTAAATGGGTGGAGAATTTGGGAATAGTATCATCTTTACTTAATTCTTTTATGCGTGCAACAAATTTTCCAAGGTCAACAAATTTGATAAAACGGTTGTTTATCTTGCGAGCATAATACCAAGTGTACATGGTCATGAATATAAATAGTTCGAAAAATAAGAACATCCAACGTTCTTTAATCTTCACCACATTGGCAATAAAAAATGAAGTTTCGACGGTTGCAAACACCAATAATAATGCAATGACTACATATTTGTTCCATTTGAGTTCGTAAATCAAGAAATACGAAAGTAGGATGGTGGTCATCATCATAGCAATGGTGATTGAAAAGCCATAAGCAGCTTCCATAGAGGCAGAGGTTTGAAAATATAAAATCATCAAAATACATCCTATCCAAATAATAGTGTTGATACTTGGAATATAGATTTGTCCTTTCAAATCTGTTGGCTGACGTAGGGTTACACGAGGCCAAAAATTTAAATTCATGGCTTCGCTAATCAGTGTAAAACTTCCGCTAATCAGCGCTTGAGATGCAATGATGGCGGCGGCTGTGGCAATCATGATACCCGGAATCAGAAACCAATGTGGAATGATTTCGAAAAACGGGTTACGTCCCATTAATGTAGGTTGTCCTTGTTGCATCAACCATGCTGCCTGTCCTAAATAGCTTGCCACTAAACTTATTTTGACGAAAATCCATGTGATACGTATGTTTTTGATGCCGCAATGTCCCAAATCGGAATATAGTGCTTCGGCTCCTGTGGTACATAAAAACACGGCTCCCAATAACCAAAAGCCATGCGGATAATGAACCAATAAATTGTAAGCATAATGCGGACTTAATGCCTTCAACACTTGAGGATGTAAGCCTATTTGATTTATGCCAAAAATAAATAACATTCCAAACCAAATCACCATCATGGGTCCAAAGAATTTTCCAATGGCTTGCGTACCGAAACGCTGAAAGAAAAACAATAAAGATATTATGCCCAAAACAATTAAAATGGTTAGACGATTCCCGGGGATAATAGTGTTTTCTAAACCTTTCACCATGCCCAAACCTTCAATGGCGGAAGCAACTGTGATGGGTGGGGTGATAATGCCATCTGCTAATAGGGTTGTGGCACCGAGGATGGTAACGATTACTAACTTTTTACTATGTTTTCGAACTAGTGCATATAATGAGAAAACACCGCCTTCACCGTCGTTATCAGCTTTTAGCGTTAGCCAAATATATTTTACTGTGGTTTGAAACACTAGTGTCCAAAATATACAGGAAACTCCCCCATACACCAAATTGAAATCAATAGGGCGCTCGCCTATAACTGCTCGCAAAGCATATAAGGGACTCGTGCCTATATCGCCATAGATGATTCCTAGAGCTACTACTAGCGAGGTGATTGTAACTTTTTTAAATCCTGAATTTGTTGCCATAATAGTATTTTTTTGAAATGCAAAAAAACACTATTTGGCATTAGTAAAATCTAAAAATTATAGCGGATTATATAAAGAAATTATAAAGAGGGATTAGTTGAAACGATAGCCTACGCCACTCTCGGTAATGATATGGCGTGGGATGTTTGGATTGTCTTCTATTTTTTTGCGAAGCGTGCCAATAAACACACGCAAATATTGTGTTTCGGTTTGGTAGCCCACGCCCCAAACCTCTCTTAATATAAACTGATGCGTCAAAACTCTACCTTCATTTCGAGCAAACAAACACAATAGATTATATTCTGTTGATGTGAGTCTGAGGATGCATTCGTTTTTCGTAACCACTCTCGAGACAAAATCAATTTGAAGGTCGTCCATCACGAATATGCTTTTGGTGTCATCGGTATTATTTCTTCGGATACACGAGCGCATACGCGCCAAAAGCTCATTGACTCGGAATGGTTTCGTCAGGTAATCCGTTGCGCCATTGTCCAAAGCCTTCACGATGTCCTCCTCACTATTTTGTACTGAAAGAATAATGATTGACTTATTATACCACGTTCTTAAATCTTTTAATACTTCATGTCCACTTCTGTCAGGCAAACCAATGTCCAACAAAATAAGTTCCGGTGGATGGTTGGCTGCCATAAGCACTCCGTCTTTGCCGGTTTCGGCTTGCCATACTTTATATCCGTTGCTTTCGAGATTAATTTCAAGCAATTTGCGAATTTGTGGTTCGTCGTCAATGATAAGAATTTCGGCTTTATTCATTTTTTAAGTGATTGATATACGATATTTCGGTAGGAATCGTAATGGTGAATTTCGCGCCATGCGGTTTGATGTTTTCTAAAACGATTTTACCACTATGGGCTTCCGTAAACCCTTTGGCAATAGATAGACCAAGCCCTGTGCCGCCCGTCTTTGAATTTGGTAAGCGATAAAATTTGGCAAAAACATTTTGAATTTCACTTTCAGGAAAGCCATGTCCGTTATCTGCCACCGTCATGATGAAATTGGTATCGGAAACCGCAACGCTAATAGTAATGGTTGAATCAGCAGGGGTATATTGCAGCGCATTATGGATAAGGTTTTGCAATATCTGCTCCACCAATCCGCCATCCAATTTCACCAAGGGTATGTTTTCTTCAGCATCAAACGCTAGCGTATGTTTGCTATTCTCAACTTGCAACTTTTGAAGTACCGCATAAATGAGTTCGTTTGAATCGCACCAATCAAGATTCAGCTTGATGGTGCCTGTTTCGAGTCGGCTCATGTTAAGCAGGTTGTTTACCTGACGGTTTAAACGTGTGGTGGCAATATCAATTTCTGAAAGCAATTCTGTTTGGTTGGCGGGCGAAAGTTTCTCTCGATTTTCTTTCAGGGTGTCAACGGCTCCAATGATGGTCGCAATGGGCGTACGCAATTCGTGCGAAAGCGAATTCAATAAGGTGTTATATAACCGTATCGTCTTTTCTTTTTCCTCCTTGTCGCGTGCCTTTTTTTCTGCTTCGCGAATTTTTGACGTCAAAACAATATTGACCAATGCAATTAGAAAATACATCAAAAACATCAAGGCGTCTTCGGTGTCGGCAATATGAAACGTAAAAGTAGGCGGTATAAAAAAGAAATTCCAAACAAAGGCACTCAACACGGCAGCAATCAACACGGGCATAATATCAAACACCATAGCCAACAACGACACCGCCACCAAGAGCAAGAGCGCAACCACTTTGTAGCCAATCACGCCCGTGGCAGCATAGCATCCCAATGATATAAGGCTTATCAACAATATGCTGATGGCATATTGAAATCCCTTTGAAAATTTCATTTTAGCTGTTTTCCTGAACACGTCTTTTTTAAATTTGAAGCCAAAGGTAATCATTTATTTTTTCTTATCTGCATATCATTACAGGATATTTTTTCTTTGCACCCATTCAACAGCCTTTTTCTTGATTGATTTTTCTTTGAGGAGATTGAAAAACATAAGGGGAGGTTTTGCGAACTATGAACTCGCAACTAATTTGGGCGCATCCCCCCGTGAAAAACGGGGGGTCGGGCTTTTCGCTGCTAGTCCTCGCGCCGCGAAGAAGCGGCGCTGTGGGCTATTCGCTACAATCCCTTGCGCTCCGTCTCAGGCTTCTAGCGGTCTGCCAAAGGACTGTTTTCCCTAAAAACACCGCCAAAATTGTTTCGGAAGCCTTTGTCAAAAACAACCAACCCCTTCCGAAAGGTTTCGGATGCCATTGACAAAAACAATCAACCCCTTCCGAAAGGTTTCGGATGCCTTTGACAAAAACGATCAAGCCTTCCCGAAAGGTTTCGGATGCCTTTGACAAAAACGATCAACCCCTTCCGAAAGGTTTCGGATGCCTTTGACAAAAACGATCAAAAACTTTCCCTGTTCGGCAGAGGTTTCAACCTCTGCCGTTCATATCTTTTAAGGCTATGCCTAAATTCTATTATCAAGCCGCCCCACCATTTCTTTTTTCCAAGAGGCAAAGCTACCCTCCACGATATGTTTTCGAGCTTCTTTCACCAACCATAAATAAAAAGCAAGGTTATGTTGGCTAGCTATCATGGCGCCCAACATTTCGTTGGATATAAATAGATGGCGAAGATAGGCTTTAGAGTAATGAACATCCACATAGGAATACGCCTCTTCATCTATGGGTGAAAAATCATGTTTCCATTTTTCGTTATGGATATTGATGCGACCGTTTTTGGTGAACAACCACCCATTGCGCCCGTTGCGAGTGGGCATCACACAATCGAACATATCCACCCCGAGGGCAATGCCTTCTAAGATATTGGTAGGCGTTCCGACCCCCATCAAATAGCGCGGTTTGTCTTTTGGCAAAATGCTACAGACCAACTCGGTTATTTCATACATCTGTTCGGCAGGTTCGCCCACGGATAGTCCGCCAATGGCATTGCCATCCCGCCCGTGGGAAGCAATGGTTTCGGCGGAAATGCGCCGCAAATCTTTAAACGTACTGCCTTGCACAATGGGAAAAAGCGTTTGCTCATAGCCGTACAATGCCTCCGTTTCGTCAAAACGTTTGCAACAACGCGCCAACCAATCGTGTGTCATCTTCATCGAGTCGGCAGCATATTTATACTCGCAGGGATAATGCGTACATTCATCGAACGCCATAATGATGTCGGCGCCTATCTTGCGTTGAATATCCATCACAATTTCGGCAGTAAAGGTATGCTTGGAGCCATCAATATGCGACTGAAACACCACGCCATCGTTCTTAAATTTGCGAATAGTTTTGAGGGAATACACCTGATATCCGCCGCTATCGGTCAAAATGGGTTTGTGCCATCCATTAAATTTATGCAGTCCACCGGCTTCTTGCAAAACATCGAGCCCGGGACGTAGGTATAAATGGTAGGTGTTTCCCAAAATAATTTGGGCTTTTATGTCTTCTTCCAAATCTTTTTGATGGATAGCCTTCACGGTTCCGGCGGTTCCAACAGGCATAAAAATAGGGGTTTCTATGTTGCCATGAGCGGTTTCTATCAGCCCTGCTCGGGCAGATGTTTGGGTGTCTTGGTTTGTCAATGTAAATTTCATTTTGCAAAGGTAAAGAGTTATTCACATTAAACAACATCAAAAAGTTTATAAGTTTTTTTTTTGCATCATCTGTAATTGCACATTTAATGTAATTTTGTGTCAGAAAACTTATGTATGATTTTTGAATTGTTTTTAGCTGATAATCTTCAGTTGTATTTGTATTATGCACTATTAGGGGTGTTTATACTGCAATTGGTATATTTCTGGGGATTCTTCTCAACCTTTTCTTTTTACAAAAAAAAGCCTGCAGTTGTCAATCAATTACCGGTTTCTGTCGTGATATGTGCCCGCAACGAATATTATAATCTTGAAAAAAACCTTCCGTTGATACTCGAACAAGATTATCCCGATTTTGAAGTCATCGTTGTGAACGACCAATCGGATGATGACACCATCGGTTTGTTGAACGATATTTCCCGTCAGTATCCCCATTTGAAAGTCCTACATATTGAAGAAAATAAGAATTTCTTTCAGGGAAAAAAGTTTCCGCTTTCCTTAGGAATCAAATCAGCCAAAAACGACATTGTTTTGTTGACCGACACAAATTGCTATCCATCGGGCAAGAATTGGATTAATCGAATGCAATCTCATTTTGCAAATCCAAAAGTCAAAATTGTGTTGGGTTATGGAGGATATAGTACACAAAAGGGCTTGCTTAACAAACTTATTCGTTTTGATACGATACATACTGCCATGCAGTATTTTTCGATGGCGAAAATCGGTTTGCCTTTTATGGGTGTTGGCAGAAACCTCGCCTATCGGAAAAGTTTTTTTCTTGACAAAAAAGGTTTTGTGAGTCATTTACAAATTCGTTCGGGCGATGATGATCTTTTTGTAAATAATAATGCCACACGAAAGAATACAAAAATAGAATTTTCGCACGAAAGCCATACGATATCCGAACCGGAGACAAGCCATTCGGCATGGAATTTTAAGAAGGTATATTTGGCATCAACAAAAAAAATGTACAAATTCAAACACAAGATTATATTGCTGTTATTTCCGCTTAGTACCCTTCTTTTTTATGGCTTATCAGCAACAATGATTGCTTTTTACACGAACTTATATACTATTATTGTTGTAGCAGCGTTGTTATTTATACGGTTATTGAGTCAACTTATTATAACAAAAAATACGATGCTTCGGTTGAAAGAAAAGAATTTTTTACTAATTTCGCCCTTTTTTGAGTTATATTTTATTGGATACAATTTGTATGTCAGGTTTTCGAGCATGACAAAACGGCAAAACGGATGGAAATAGTACCACATCTTACGGAAAAAGCACAACGTGATTACAAGCTAGTTCAGCTTGCCATTACGCATGGAGACCAAAAGGCTTATGCTGCTTTGCTGGGGTACTATAAAGATGCCATTTACTTTATGTTGTTAAAGATGACCAACAACCCTGACGATGCGGATGATTTGACGATAGAGGCTTTTGGACGAGCATTCAAAAAGTTGGATCAATATACACCCGAATTTGCTTTTAGCACCTGGCTTTTTAAGATAGCTTCCAACAATTGTATAGATTTTATACGTCGAAAGAAAATGGATTTGTTGTCCATCAACAAAACTTATGACGAGGAAAGCGGCACCGAAATGGCGCATAACCTACCGTTTCATGGTCTTGACCCCGAGGAAAAGTTTATAGAAAAAGAAAAAATAAAATTAATGCGCGAAGTGGTCGAAAAGCTCAAACCACATTATCGCACACTCGTTCGACTTCGTTATTTTGAAGAATTGTCTTACGAGGAAATAGCGACGCAAATGAATTTGCCGTTGGGAACCGTGAAAGCTCAATTGTTCAGAGCACGAGAATTCTTATATAATATAATGAAAAACGTAGAAGGCTCTATTTAATCTTTGGCCGTTTTGCTCACCATATTCGTAATTTCTACGAATTGAGCCACACTTAATTGTTCCGCCCTTTTACTAAATAGCTCTGCAGCCAAAAAGATTTTATCAATATTGAATGAACTTAGCGCATTGCGTAATGTCTTCCGTCGTTGATTGAAGGCAATTTTGACAACTTGCGCAAACAGTTTTTCATCGCAGTCCAAGGCTGCCACCGTGTTTCTTTTCAGGCGAATTACTGCAGATTTTACTTTGGGTGGTGGATAAAACACATCCTCATCCACGGTAAATAGGTATTCTATATCATAAAATGCCTGCATGAGTACGCTTAAAATACCATAATCTCTTGAACCGGGACCTGAAGCTATGCGCTTTGCCACTTCTTTTTGAAACATGCCTACCACTTCGGAAATCTGATTTCTGTAGTCAAAAACTCTAAATAATATTTGACTTGAAATGTTATAAGGAAAATTGCCAATCACGGCAAATGGTTCAGTAAAGAAATCTGAAATGTGGAATTTTAGAAAGTCACGATGAAGGATATTTAAACTGAGTTCGGGGAATTTCTCATTCAAATATTCGTAGGCTTCATTATCTATTTCAATTAAAAATGTTTCAAACTTCGGAGATTTTATCAGATATTTTGTCAAGACACCGGTGCCGGGTCCGATTTCTAAAACCTTTTTATAATTGTGATGCAATGTCAAACTTTCCGTAATTTGGAAAGCAATTTCTTCATCTTTCAAGAAGTGTTGACCTAAGTACTTTTTAGGCTTTACGAAAGTTTTCATCAATTGATTTTGTCGCCACGTAAGGCGCGGAAACGTTTCCGAGCATCCACAACAAAAATGCTTCCGGGATAATCGGTCAGAAGCTTTTGGTAATACTCCATGGCGCGAGAGGGGTTCTTAAATTGGTTGTCATTGAGCTGCCCAAGTAAAAACAAAGCATCGTCTGCGAGAATATCATCGGGGTAAAAATTGACTAATTTCACCAACAAACTGTCCGCGTCCTCATATTTTCCTTGCCGAATTTTAATTTGAGCCTTTTTATATAACACATCATCAAAAAGCGGATGGTATAAGCCAAGCATATTGATGGAATCTAATGTTACCAACGCTAAATCTTCTTTGTTTTGAAACAATAATAAATCAGCGCGAGCAAATATCTTCAAGCCCGTAAAACTACTATCTGCATCAAGATTGTCGCCAATAAGCAGTGCAAGCTCCATAGCATCATTGGCAATTAATTTGGCAGTGGCAGCTTTCAACACATCCAATTGCGCTTTCGCAAATTCAAACTCATTGATATAATAATACAATTTTGCGTTTTTAAATTTGGCATCAAACCCCACCACATCATTTTTAAAGGCTTTCTCCACCTGAGAGTACATCAAACTTGCCTCCCAAACATCACCCGTGAGCAAAAGAATGTTGCCAAGTTCTATTTTGCATAAAGCAATCTGATCGGCAGAAACGTTACGATATTGGATAGCTTTTTGAAGCAATTCTGTAGCTTGGTCGGGTTTGTGTAAATAAAAGGCTTGTAGATGTGCAAGATTTTTTATCAACTGCAAACCATAATCAGTTTCATCATTCACACTCAATAGGTCGTAATACTCTTTTTCAAGGGATTCAATTTCGGTGATGTTGACATTCGAAACACTCGTTATTTTCATGTATTTCGTTTGGAGTTTTTCAACCAAACTCGTCTGATAATACATGGACATCACACCTTTCTTCGTGATAACATAATCGTAGCAATCTATCGCTTCGTTATAAAAACTATTGGAAGCGGCAATTCTTGCAAGGGAAACGAGCCTTCCGCCATCTTCACTAAAGCGTTTGTCAATGGCTTTTGCCTGAACAATGGCAGCGACAAACTCTTTTTCCTGAATAAAATACCACAGCAGTAATACGGGATAGGATTTGATGTCCGGCTCCTTTTTAATGCGTTGCAATAAGGTGGATTTGAACAAATCGTTTTTGGTGTTCTCCGCATCGTCTAACAATAAATCTTGGAATTTGGATTCAATACGATCTAATTCGTCGGGGTTGGAATTCACGTAATCGAAATACTGATTGATTGCTGACTGAAAATCGCTCTTTTTTAAATAAATTTCCGCAAGTTCAAGATTGAAACTATATGAGTTCTTCATTAGTTTTTGTCCTTGCTCGTAGGCTTTCAGCGCATAGTTTGTTTGATTGCGGATAAGGAAAGCGTTTGCCAACAGTATCACTTCATCTTTATCAGCAGTTAGCGATTTAATGGCTGTTTCAAATTGTTTTTTTGCGTTGTCTTGGCTTTCTTCAGCCACATAAACCGAGCCCAAATCAACCAGAAGAGAAAGGTTCTGCGGCTGTTTTTTTATCAGTTTCGAAATAGTTTTTTCAGCTTTCTTATAGTCCTTAATCTCGAGCAAGCAGTTGTAGTAATAGTCATATATAAAAGGTGTGGGGTTTTTGCTATACAAGTCTTCGAACAACAACACAGCCTTATCATACTCTTTATTCTGATAATATTGAATGGCGAGCTGTTCGTTCGTGTTGGTCTGACTGAAGGCTGCAGCACCTGTAATAAAAAACAAGAGCAGCCCGAATCCTAAGGAAAATTGCCGACGGGTAAAAATCATACTGTTTTTCTTCGTGCTATCCATATTGCTTGCAGAAATTAATGTTTTTTCTTGGATTTGTGTTCCCGAATCAGATTCATCAAATAGGGTTGAACCGTATCGAAGTTTTTCATTTGAGAATTCACCTGATTCACATTATTCATGATTTTTGCTTTCAGGTCGTACACCGAGCGATATTCATCTGTAAAGAACTTATCGAAATCTTTTCCTTTCAGCAATTTCTTTTCAACATCATGTTTGAGGTCTTCGAGTTGCTTTTTGGAGAGCTGTAATTCTGCCCTAAAAAAATCGTAGCTTAACGACATGTTTTTAAATGGTTTTCTCACATTCTGAAAGGCACAAATGTATTTCCAACTTTCGTCGGTCCGCACTTCGGGAAAATGTTTTGATACCGTATCGTTGGTCACCTTATACAAGCGGTATCTGTTCTTTACCGAGTCAATGTTGATTTGTTTTAATTTGATATCAACCGTATCAAGTACTTTATACAAACTGTCTATTTTCGAAATCTGCTTAGCCCTTTTTTCATTGCTACATGAAAATAACAGCACGGAACAAACAAGGATGATAGAAAAATAAACGGTTTTCATATACATATATATTAATTGATAATCTCAAACCCCGTATAGCTGATGAGCGCTTTCGGGATTACAATTCCCGCTTCGGTTTGATTGTTTTCGAGCAATGAAGCTACTATTCTTGGTAACGCTAAAGCACTTCCGTTTAGTGTATGCGCCAAGTTAATTTTGCCGTCGTCGCTCTTGTAGCGAAGCTTCATCCTGTTGGCTTGATAGCTTTCGAAGTTAGACACGGAACTCACTTCGAGCCATCTTTGTTGTGCCGCCGACCACACTTCCATGTCGTAGGTCAACGCCGATGTAAAACTCATGTCACCTCCGCAAAGTTTCAACACGCGGAATGGAAGCTCAAGCTTGCGAAGCAACCCGCACACATATTCGCGCATCTCTTCCAAGGTTTCGTAGGATTTGTCGGGATGTTGAATCTGTACGATTTCCACTTTATCAAACTGATGGAGTCGGTTCAAGCCTCTGACGTCTTTGCCATAGGAGCCGGCTTCCCTGCGGAAACACGCCGAATATGCCACATTCTTTATCGGAAAATCTTTTTCTTTCAAAATCATATCGCGATACAAATTCGTCACGGGCACTTCTGCGGTTGGGATTAAATACAAATTATCAATCTGCGCATGATACATTTGTCCGTCTTTGTCGGGCAATTGTCCTGTGCCATACGCTGACGCTTCGTTCACCATCAAGGGGGGCTGAATTTCAGTGAAACCTGCTGCCACGGCATTATCTAAAAAGAAATTGATTAATGCCCGTTGCAAACGCGCGCCTTTACCTTTATATACAGGAAAGCCCGCCCCCGTGATTTTGTTGCCCAATTCGAAATCAATCAGGTTATATCTTGCCGCCAAATCCCAATGGGGCACGGCTGACTCAGCCAATTCGGGCATTTTGCCTTCGGAATACACTATCTCGTTATCCTCGGGAGTTTTGCCCGGTTTGATGGAACTATGAGGCGGATTGGGCAATTGCACCAACAAGCCATTCAAAGTTGATTCCAAACCATTGAGTTTTTCTTCCAAATCTTTCGCGGTCTTTTTCAGTTCCACGGTGGTTTCTTTGAGTGCATTGGCTTCTTGAGCCTTGCCCGACTTGAAAAACTCGCCTATCGTTTTGGCTATTTTGTTCGATTCGGCGAGGTTATCATCCAAGGTCTTTTGCGTGAAGCGACGTTCGTCGTCACATTTCAGGATTTCGTCCACCAAGCTTTTTGCGTTATAGTTTTTCAATGCCAATCGTTCGATGATTGCTTGTGGATCGTTGCGTAATATGCTTAATTGTATCATAGCGTAATTTTTTTCTGCAAAAATAATTGAAATAATGAATAGGGGCTCAAAAAAAATCTCCGATCACAAGAGTAACCGGAGATTTTTAAAGAAAATATGTCTTTATTAATTTTGAACGATTTCTTCTTGCTCCATCATTTGAACCATTTCTTGTTGTTCCATCATAGGAATGATAGATACATAAGAACGTGCATCTTTTTTCTTTTTGAATTCAACGATGCCGTCAACCAATGCAAACAAGGTATGATCTTTGCCAATGCCCATGTTTAAACCGGGGTGATGTAGCGTGCCTCTTTGACGAGCAATGATGTTGCCTGCCATAGCGAACTGTCCGCCATATATTTTTATACCTAAGCGTTTACTGTGCGATTCGCGACCGTTCGTCGAACTACCCGCACCTTTTTTGTGTGCCATATAGAATTAATTTATTAAAGTTTATAACTAAGCATTAATCGCTTCTATCTGAATTTTGGTCAGATATTGACGGTGGCCATTTGATTTTTGATAGCCTTTTCTTCTTTTTTTCTTGAAAACAATTACTTTATCACCTTTCAAATGGGAGAGGATTTTTGCCGAAATCGTAGCGCCTTCCACACGGGGAGCGCCTACGGCAACCTTGCCTGCATTTTCGATGAGTAATACTTTGTCAAAAGTAACGGATGAGCCTTCTTCGCCTTCTAAACGGTGAACAAATACTTCCTGTTCTTTTTCTACTTTGAATTGTTGTCCTGCTATATCAACTATTGCGTACATTGTAAAGATTTTAACGTTTTTAAAAAATGGACTGCAAAGATACACCTTTTTTTAATACCAACTAATTTTGTTGTGATTATTTTTCACTTTTTTTATTTGGAGGGGGGATTTATTTGGGAGGAAATGGGGGTTTGGGCTTGTTGGAACAAGCGACTTGTATATGATGTTAATAATGAAAATTGCACGCCACGATGCAACTTCACACGATAGCCAACCGAAATAATAACATCTAAATTATAAAACACTACGGGCTTGTCAGAATTTGTAATATGCATTTTTTGCATATTGCTTTCTTTATCCAATTCGCCTTCAGCAAAAACATTTTTTATATGTCGGGAAATAACAGATTGGTCGCGCTGAAACAAGCTTACGATTTGTTCCTGAGTAAGCCATACCGTTTCGTTTTCAAATCGGGTTTGAATCTTGGTGTGTCCGTCGTCGGTTTGATAGATTAATATTTCAGAACTCATATTCTTTTTTTACAAAGATATAAATTATTTTTCATCCATAGCCCATCAATCAGCAACAACCACCTTTTTCGTCTCCACAAATTTCCCATCCAAGCTCACGCGCAGAAAATAAAACCCGGTGGCTATGCCCGCCCTATCCAATGTGATTTTGTTGCAGTCTTTATAGGATTTTTGTTGAATGATTTTGCCTTGCAGGTCTATGATGCATAACGTTTAGCAGCCTTGCTGCGTGCACTCAAAGATAATACTTTTAATGTTAGGTTTTAATCGCATGCAGCAAGGGTGTTGTTTGCAGTAGTTTAGTGCAATTTAAATGTTATTGGCAAATTTATCTGTATTTTGACAGGCTTACCCTCTATACGACCCGGTTTCCATTTCGGCATGATACTTACAACATCAACAGCTGCACTATTAAGAAGTATATCAACACCTTTCACAATTTTAATATCCTTTATTCTTCCTTTTTCATCAACAACAAATGAAACATAAACGATACCCTGTATTCCTCTTGCCCATGCTTTCTCAGGGTAAATCAAATTATCGGTCAAAAACTTTTTCATTTTTTGTTCTCCTCCTTTGAATTCAGGCATTTCTTCTTGTGCAAAGTAGGCTGTATCGGTCCCTGCATTAGTAAAGCAATTACCTGATAACTGTAACCCTTTAGAATAGTTTTCAGATCTTTTCAGTTTTCCGTCAGGGTAATAGTATAATGCATTCCCGTCTATTTTACCGTCATCAATAAAACTCCTCGTATAATACAATTGACCATTTGCATAATATTGATTCCATGTCCCACTTCTTTTGTTATTTGTGTATTTGCCTTGACTTTTCAACTTTCCATTTTCATCGAAATAACAATAGTCGCCCACTTTAAATAAAGAATCATTCGAAAGACTATAACCTGTCATTTGAATTACACCGCTTTTATAATGATCAATAACTTTAAATCCTAAACTATCTTTTGATTGCAGCCGATAAAAAACAGCTTTGTCTTTTGTGGTTTTATGCCAAAACTCGTTGAACCAGATTGTATCCTGCCCTGAAACTCTTAAGAAAGAGAATAGTATTGAGATTGCTATAATTGTTCTTCTTTTCATTTTAATTACTGCTAACTTATTTATTGCCCCCAGTCCATTTGTAAGCGTTTGTAAATGCATATAAGGCTTTTCATTTTCATGGTTTATAATATAGGTGCAAAGATATAAATTATTTTTCATCCATAGCCCATCAATCAGCAACAACCACCTTTTTCGTCTCCACAAATTTCCCATCCAAGTTCACGCGCAGAAAATAAAACCCGGTGGCGATGCCCGCCCTATCCAAAGTGATTTTGTTGCAGTCGTGATAGGATTTTTGTTGAATGATTTTGCCTTGCAAGTCTATGAGGGATAGGTCGAGGGTTTGGTAGGTTT
Organism: uncultured bacterium; assembly: GCA_903862465.1. Lineage (GTDB taxonomy): Bacteria > Bacteroidota > Bacteroidia > Bacteroidales > CAIWKO01 > CAIWKO01. Next base: position 39,078 of record CAIOYH010000184.1, read on the forward strand.
TGTCGAAGGAGATTTGGGTGGAGGTGGAGAAGGGGTTGGGATATATTGTAATTCTATTATCTTTTGGTAATGAATAATCATTTATTCCAGCGACATTTCCGCTTTCGTTTGTTTTAATCAAGTAAATATCATCTGCATTTCCGAAACTACTTGTTTTTCCAGTTATTATATATCCATTATCAGATGTTTGTTGGGCACAGCTACCCCAATCAACCCCTGTGCCGCCGAAAGTTCGTGTCCATAGTGTATCTCCTACCATATCCGTTTTTATAATATATACATCTTCATTGCCATTTCCAAAACTATTCGTAGATCCAGTGATAATATATCCTAAATCATTAGTTTGCTGAGTAATTTGACCCCATTCATCATTTACACCGCCGTATGTTTTCATCCAAATTTCTTCTCCGTAACTCTGCAATTTGCACATAAAAATATCGTACCCACCTGCACCATAACTATTTGTAACACCAGAAATCATTATACTTCCATCACTTAATTCTAACGCTGAAAAACCCCAATCATCACCTGAACCTCCTATTACTTTAGTCCAAAGTGTATCTCCACTAATATTTGTTTTTATTAAAAAAATATCTTTTGTATTACTTACAAATGTAATTGAAGTAGTGCCTGTAATTAAAAAGCCTCCGTCATTTGTTTGAATAATATTAGAACCCAGATTACTAATTTTTTTCTGGTACGTTTTAGTCCAAAGTGTATCGCCTAGTTCATTTATTCTAATTAAATAAATGCTACTTGATGCACTACCATAACTTGTTGTATTACCTAGTAGAGCAAATCCATGGTCAATTGTTTGTAAAATAGCAGTACAATCATCATAGTTGTTACCCCCATAATTTCGCGTCCATAAAGTATCCCCGTTTTGATTTATTTTAATACAATATGCATTATAATCAGGCAAGTCAAAGCTACTTGTAAGTCCTCCGATAATGTATCCATTATCATAAGTTTTTTTAAGAGCAGTTGTTTGATCATCCCCTAGTCCTCCATAAGTTTTTGTCCAAACAGAATTGCCCAAACCATCTGTTTTGATAATATAAATATCGTGACCACCAGCTCCATAACTTTGTGTATATCCTGATATTATATATCCGCCATCTTCTGTTTGAAATACATAATTGCCGTGTTCATCACTGGTTCCTCCATAATGCTTTTCAAACATTATTTGCGAATAAACAAAAACACTTGCCAATAAAAAAGAAAAAGAAAGTATCAATTTTTTCATACCCATATTTTTTAAATGTACACTATACCTTATTACATACTCGCCTCTTTTCATTTGGCAGTATATAAATATAGGGACAAAGGTATGGAAAATTATAATGCAAAGAAATATTTATTCTTATACATTATAATATATATCAAAAAAAATCACTCAATCGCTCATCTGATGAAGGATGGCGACTAAGTGATTTCGGTTTTTTCTGTGATGGGCAACGTGGTTTTAGCTGATGTTTTCGCCCACAGGTCCTGTCCACAGACCGTTGCGGTCGGGACGTTTGGTGTTGATGAAGCGTGCAAAACATTGAAAATGGTTGCCGCCATGGTCCACGCCAAAGTTCATTTGGAAGATGGCTTTGGTCGAAATTAATGTCTTGGCACCATCTTCAGGA
>CAIOYH010000185.1 GCA_903862465.1 uncultured bacterium
AAAAAATAAATTTTATTCTACTGATAATTAAATCCTTATTTGGTTTGTTTCGGGCTTTTAGTTGCCTTATTTTGTTTGGTTTTCGGATTGCGGGCATCCACATCCTTGGTATAAACCCATTTTCCATTCCCAAAAATAAACGCATCCATGATATTTGACTCAGGCGCGTAAAATTGATACTGTCCTTCGAGATTGGTTGCGACCTTTGCCGTGCGCGGGTCAATAGGGGATAGGCGGTCGAATACTATCATATTGGATTTAGTAATTTTGTCCTTGGCTTCATATTTCTTATCCGACTTGAGCGCCTTGCCGCCATTGATATCTTTGGGATTATATTTGCCGGGCTTGGTATGTGCGGGCTTAATAATAGTATGTATGGCTTGCTTATCGTAGCGCAACAACATGCTGCTTCGCGACGAATATTCAAAAATTATCCGCGTTGCTTTATCTTTATATTTCCGAAAAATAGGCGCACCAAACGACAGCAGCCCCGAAGAACGAAAATGCAACACCTCTATCACCTTTTTGTTTGTCATGCCGTTGTTGCCTTTCCACCCAAGCAGTGTGTAATGTCTTTTGCCTTGAAAATGCGTCAAAATCATTTTGTAATACACCGCGCCATACCAATTCTTCGTGTCGGTGACGGCATTCTCGGGCGCGTTTATTTTTTCCGTGTTATCCGTTAGCGGTAGAAATTTATTTGATGCGTTTATCTTTTTTGGAAACAGAATGTAGCCGAAATACTCGTAGGTAGCATTTTCTTTGGGTATTGCCCACGTGATAAGCTTAAATTTTTTGTCAGGTGCGGTCAAAACCGACATCTTCTTCACAGAATCAAAAGGAAAGTCATACGACTTTTTCGAGTCGAAAATCTGCTCCAATTCGGCACGGAATCGTTCATTGGCAGCATATTTCTGAAAGTCGGGCGACTCAACCGTCAACAAATTGGCATAATAGCGCAAGGTATCCACTTGCTGTTTAACTTCCTGCCCAAAAGTCAACGCAGGAATCAAAACAAAAACAGTACAAAGAATTTTTAGGTGGATACGCATCTAGAGTTTTTTTTAGCCTATTTTATAACGAAATTTGTATGTTTAATATTTTAGTAGCGGAAAAGATATTACTTTTGGCAAAAATATACAAAAATGTTAGAAATAGAAATAAAAACTGAAAATCACCTGAAAAATTTTACATCCTTGGGTGTTTTTATCAACGATTTTTTGAGTGGCAGAATCGCTCCAAGCAATGCACGAAGCACGATGCTTGAGGCTGCCATTCGCAGAAGCAGTTTGGAAAATGGTTTTTTCACTGAGGAGAACATCCGCCACGCTTTGGCTGCCATCGCTCAGATGTTGTCGCCCGAAAGTTTACACACATGGATAGCCGCCTATCAAGAAGATTTGAACACAGCCTCGGCACAAAAAACAATAGGGGTGGTGATGGCAGGCAACATCCCCATGGTGGGCTTCCACGATTTTTTGTGCGTCATGATGAGTGGCAACAAAATGCTCGGCAAACTATCGTCAAGCGACCCCTATTTGCTTCCTGTTTTGGCAGCAAAGCTGATAGAGATTGATGCCGCTTACAAAAACCTGATTGAATTTACCTCCGAACGCCTCCAACATTTCGATGCCGTTATAGCCACTGGTAGCAACAACACGGCTCGCTATTTTGAATACTATTTCGGGAAATATCCCCATATCATCCGCAAAAATCGTAACAGCATCGCCCTGTTGACGGGCACTGAAACCATGGAGCAACTGACGGGCTTGGCGCAGGATATTTTCCGCTACTACGGTTTGGGCTGCCGCAATGTGAGCAAACTCTTTGTGCCCCCAAATTATGATTTCTCCCGCTTGATTCAGGCGTGCCAATCCTGCGCCTTCGTCATCCATCATCATAAATACAAAAACAATTATGATTATTACAAAACCATTTTCATCATGAACAATCAGCCTTTCATTGATGCCGAATTTTTTATGATGCAAGAAAACCCCTCCATGCACAATCCCATTTCTATCGTCAATTATGAATATTATGCCGAGCCGAGCACCCTGAAGAATTTCATCGCGGCGGAGGCTGACACACTGCAATGCATAGTGGGCACAGGTTTCGACATCCCAAACACCTACGACTTTGGCACCACACAATCGCCCGAACTTTGGGATTATGCCGATAATGTGGATACGATGGGGTTTTTGTTGGCTTTTTAGACCACCTAAACTAGCTTTGCAAAACTTCCAGACAGGATGATGATGCGTGAAAACTCTTATATCTGAGTATTTATGCGGGTTTTAGAGTTTTGATGAAGCCGTTTTTCAAAAACCAAAAGTCACTTTGGATGTGGGAAAAGTCACTTTGGTTTACGAAAAAGTCACTTTGGATGTGGGAAAAGTCACTTTGGTTTACGAAAAAGTCACTTTGGATGTGGGAAAAGTCACTTTGGTTTGCCCAAAAGTCACTTTGGTTTAGAGAAAAGTCACTTTGGTTTGCCCAAAAGTCACTTTGGTTTAGAGAAAAGTCACTTTGGTTTTGGGAAAAGTCGCTTTGGTTTTGAAAAGAATTCAGCCCTATGTTATTTTTTTTATTTTCTATCCCGGCATATCGTGCTCAGTTTATCGAATTTTGTAACGTCTCAAATAAAGCAAAAAGGTTTGCTACAACATTGTGACAAGCCTTTATGTAAAGAAACTCCCCCCTAAAACATCGCCTTCGATTTCTTGGCTATATTAAATAGGTAGCCCACCGAAAAGTCAATGGAGGACAAAGCATCGTGTTTATAGATTTGTGGCGAGCGATAGTTCATCAAGCCGCGCGAATAGCGAACGCCCACCGTGAAATGCTTGTCGAGATGATAACTGAGGTCAGCAATAATGCCAACATCAATGGCGCGGATTTGTTTGTCGCCTTTGGTGGCGTTGGTTACGGGCGAGGAATAGCCGGGGAAAAATGAGCCGACCAACAGGGTATAGTAGGGGATGGTGTCCAATCCTGTCAGGGTTTCGATGATAGGCACATGCTGCGTAAGTTCGTCGGTGGTTTTGTTGGCGATTTGGAAAGCCACGTAGGGTCCGGCAGACACATAAAGCGACTTATAGTTGAAAGAGGCTAAAATCGGGATTTTGATGTAGGAAAGATTCACCACAGCGCGGTGGTTGTTATAAACATTGTCGTTCACAAATTGATTGATGCCACTCAGTGAATCTAATATGCTGCCGATGTCTATGCCTAACAAGCCCAACAGCGGACTGTTGCTCAAAGTTTGAATAAAAGAAGTGGTGTTTTGCAACTGATAGGTTTTCTTTTGGGAGGCATAAAGCAGCTCAGCTGACAGGGAGAACCAATTATTAATTTTATAGCTGACCGTGCCACCAAAATGATAGCCCAAACTATAGAGATTGCCTTTGAGGCTATCTTTTTCGAGCGGCAACACACTCAATCCGGCTTTTGCACCGACACTTAGGTTTTGACAATAACTGATTTGGCTCAAAGAAAGCGCCACTAAAAGCAGAACAACATAGATTTTTTTCATGACATAGATTTTTTTAGAAATACAAAATTACATATTACAAGTGATTTCTAGGCGATTTTTCTGACAAATATATTTATTACATGAATTACGGCTTAGATTCGAGAAAAATGTTTACTTTTGCACCAATTACAAACAACGACCGAATTTAATTACTGATGATTACCCGCAGAATACTAAGAATAAAGGTGATGCAAGCCCTTTATGCGTTCTTTCAATCCGATGCCGACCGAGTTGATATTGCAGAGAAGAATCTATTGAAGACCATTTATGCAATTTACGATTTGTATATCTATCAACTTTCGTATTTAATCGAGATTGCTGATTTTGCGCGCGAAAGCATAGAAAATTCTAAAAACAAATACTTCCCCTCAGCCGAAGAAGCCAATCCCAACACACGTTTCGTTGATAATTTTATTATCAAGAAAATAGAAGATAATCCCGATTATATTCGCAAATGCGATGCCTTGAAAATTAATTGGGCAGACCAAAAAGATATGATACGTCGCAGTTATCTTCAAATGAAAGATTCTGATCTCTATAAAAAATATATGAGTGAGGAGCCTGCTCTATTGGATAGCGATTTAAGAATCTTGGAATTGCTTCTCGACCATATAGCCGAAAATGATGACTTGCAACAATATTTTGAAGAGAAAAACGTTTTTTGGGCTGATGACTTTGATGTAGCATGTTTAATGGTGTCGAAAACCTTGCAAAAACTAAGAATCTCAGGCGACAGTGTTGACTTTTTGCCCAAGCTTTTTGGAAACAAAGAAGAATCCGAAAAAGAAGATGTCAAATTTATTACGAGTCTGTTTTGTAAAACTCTTCTTCACAATGCAGATCTCGACGATATGATTGAATCTAAAGTTGACAATTGGGAAATTGAGCGCATTGCACTTATTGATACTATCTTGTTGAAGATGGCGTTGACCGAGTTTATGGATTTTCCAAGCATCCCAACCAAAGTAACGATTAACGAATATATCGACATATCAAAAATGTATAGCACACCCAAAAGCAAGGTATTTATTAATGGAGTGTTGGATAAATTGCTTTTTGAATTGCTCGATAAAAAGAAAATCAAAAAGACGGGTAGGGGACTGATAGGATAGAAAATTGGTAATAGTTATTAATATTTATAAAGGTATAAAATCAAAACAACCCATTTCGTAATTAATTAAAAATGAAAAAGCACATCTATCTTTTAGCTGTCGTAGCTCTCTTTTTCTCAGCATGTGGCAACTCATCAACGTCCTTGAGTTCGGATGTAGTTAATAATCCTAACTCTGCGTCGGGCAATGTGGATATGAGTAAATTGCCTGCTTTTCAATTTAAACAAGAGGAACATGATTTTGGCAAAATTCAGCAAGGTGAAAAGGTGTCGTTTACTTTCGTATTTAAGAATGTAGGCAAATCAGATTTAATCATTTCGGATGCAAAAGCTTCCTGCGGATGCACCGTGGCTGATTATCCTAAAGCTCCTGTAAAACCGGGTGCTGATGGCGACATCACCGTTTCATTCAACAGCGAAGGCAAAAAAGGAATTCAAAACAAAACGGTGACTTTAGTGGCTAACACCCAACCGAACACTAAAGTTTTAACCATAAAATCAGAAGTTATTATAAACGAAAACAATTAAAAAAAAATAGTATGAGTCTAATGAATGTATTATTAATGGCAGGCGGCACAGGTGCAGCAGGTAGCAGCAGCAGTCCGGTAAGTACAATTATCATGATGGTTTTAATCGTCGTGGTATTTTATTTTTTCTTTATCCGTCCTCAATCTAAGAAGAACAAAGATTTGAAGAAATTCAGAGAAAGTTTAAAGAAAGGTGATAAAATCATCACGGCAGGTGGTGTTCACGGCAAAATTCTTGAAGTGGGTGAAACAACCGTTATAATTGAAACTGAAGGACAAGGCAGACTGAAACTCGAAAAAATGTCTGTTGCTTCCATTATTCCTAGCGGAGAATAATTCCGTAGGTCAATTTTAATTAAAAATATAACGACTTGACATCAGGAAACACAAACGTTACTCTTGATGAACAAAAAACAAAACATAAGCTCAATAATCAACGGCTTGTAGTTTTTATTATTTGCTTATTCATCGCCACTATATTATGGATGATGATTAGGTTGTCAAGAGATTATACAGAATTAGAGCGCTTTTCCATCTCCTACAAAGGGCTAGAAAGTGATAAAATACTGTTGCCGGCAACAGACACGGTATTTTATGTAAATATCCAAACCAACGGATACAATATTCTGTTTGATAAATTATTTCCCGATAAACATCAATTTGAAATAGACGTTTCGCAGTATGTTCCCAAATTGGTTGGAAATTACTTTGAAATCAACATTGAAACCGGCACGCTTCACAATGCTTTGAGCTATTATTTCAAAGCAAATGAAAAGATCATTTCGGTGTTGCCTGCCAATCTCAAGATCATGCTTGAAAAGGCTTATTCCAAAAAAGTTCCGGTGATTTTGGATGCAGAAATATCGTATGCAAAACAATATACCTTATATAAGAAGATATATTATGAGCCTGATTCTATAGTCATAACGGGCAATGAGCAACAATTGAAATCCATTTCATCTGTAACAACGGAAAAGAAATATCTTAAAGATTTATCGGCGAACACCATGGTGAGCTTGAAGTTACTAAACAAATTCAATAATCTCAACATAAGATACTCCACCGACTTTGTTAAGTTATTCATCCCTGTAACCCAATTTACAGAAGAGTTTTTTGAAATGCCTGTGATGATTGACTCTTTGAAAGATGATGCTAAGATAAGTGTTACACCTGAAAAGGTAAGAGTCTATTTCTACGTGAATGTGCCCGATTTTCCGAATCTAAAAGTAGATTCCTTTTCCGCTGCAATAAGTGCTACAAATGTCATAATTTCCAAGAACAATTTGGCAAAAGTTTATCTCAAACATGCGCCTTCTTTTGTGAAAGTGCAACGAATTGAGCCCGAATTTGTAGAATTTGTAAAACATAAGTGATGAAGAAAGTAGGACTTACAGGTGGAATGGGTAGTGGAAAGTCATTTGTGTCAAGTGTATTTTCGGAATTAGGTGTGGCTGTTTTCAATGCAGACCTACAAGCAAAAAAGGCATATTCGGATGTACGTATATTGACAAAAGTCCGAAACATTTTTGGCGATGCTGTTTTTGATGCGCATGCACTTAACTTTCAAAAACTATCAAAAATTGTCTTTTCAAACAAGGACTTACTAGAGAAACTTAATGACATTATTCATCCATTTACATTGAAGTTGTATAATGAATGGTTAGACGTTCATGCTAATGATACCTATATAATAATGGAGTCAGCAATAATTTTTGAAGCGAAGATTCAAAACATGTTTGATACGATAATTTGCATAATTGCTCCCGAGGATATTTGTATTGAAAGAGTTATGCACAGAGATTTCGTTTCTGAAGCAGCAGTTAAACAGCGTATAGAAAATCAAATACCAACAGCATTCAAAATCAAAAACTCAGATTTTACCATAATGAATGATGAGCATTCATTAATCCTTCCACAAGTACTCGCTATTCACCATACTTTATTATTGCAATAAAGCAAGTGGATACACAGCCAAGCCTGTCCCAATCATTAGGATTCAGGTGCAGGACTATCTAACTCTTTTTTGCTACTCGACTTTTTAGAAACAATCTTTACTTCGATTTCTTCTTTCTTTGCATCAAAATCAACTGTAATCACATCACCTTCTTGGAGTTTTGATTTGATTATTTCTTCAGCCAACACATCTTCAATGTATTTTTGAATAGCACGTTTCAGAGGACGTGCACCAAAATTGGGATCCCATCCCTTGTCAATAATAAAATCTTTCGCTTTTGTCAGCACTTTGAGTTTGTAGCCCAATGTTTTCACACGCTCTTCTACAAAAGAAAGTTCAATATCAATAATCTTATGAATATCCTCGCGTCTGATATCATCAAAAACAATAACATCATCAATTCTGTTTAAAAACTCAGGAGCAAAGGCTTTTTTAAGTGCATTTTCAATAATGCTCTTGGAATATCCTGATTTATTAGATTCTTTTGCAGCCGTTTGAAATCCTACCCCTTGACCAAATTCTTTCAATTGACGTGAACCAATATTGGATGTCATGATGACAATACTGTTCTTAAAGTCAATTTTGCGTCCAAAACTATCTGTAAGCAAACCATCATCCAAAACCTGAAGCAATAAATGAAACACATCGGGATGTGCCTTTTCAATTTCATCAAGTAAGATAACAGAGTAGGGTTTGCGGCGAATTTTTTCTGTCAACTGACCACCTTCTTCGTATCCAACATAACCCGGAGGCGCTCCAATCAGACGAGACACAGCAAATTTTTCCATATATTCGCTCATATCAATACGTATCAATGCATCATCAGAATCAAATAAGTACTTTGATAGCACTTTAGCTAGATATGTTTTGCCAACACCAGTTGGTCCTAGAAAAATAAACGTACCAAT
>CAIOYH010000186.1 GCA_903862465.1 uncultured bacterium
CACCACTACTAGTCTCGGACCTTCCATCGTTTACGATGCTTATGAGTGTGCCAGTCCAGATACTATAAAGATTACGGTTAATCCTCTACCTTTTGTTGATGCAGGAACTGATGTATCGGTTTGTTTGAACGATTCTCCATTGAATTTGATTGGCACTCCTAACGGAGGAATCTGGACAGGCAATGGCATAACGGATTCTTTAGTAGGACAATTTGATCCTTCATTGGCAGGTAGTGTGACAAATACAATAAGCTATTCCTACACAAATCTGGCTACGAATTGCAGTAATACGGATAGTATGATTGTATATGTTCTGTATCCTCCTTTTGTTGATGCAGGACAAAATATCGTATTATGTGATACAGACCCACCAACACAACTTTTGGGATTTTCTCCTGCCAATGGCGTATGGAGTGGTCCATGTGTAAGTTCATCAGGCGTATTCAATCCATCATGTACAGGTTTGGGGACATTTACTTTGAAATATTGTTATACGGAACCTATCCCCGGGGTTTGTTCGAACTGCGACTCCGTGACCGTGACCGTTGAACATCTTTTTGCTGATGCGGGTAATGATACTGCTGTTTGCACTGCCAACTTGCCTATTACAATAAATGGTACACCTGTCGGAGGAAGTTGGGGGCCATTTAATTTAATAAATAGTGGTGGTGTGTTTGCTGTTACAATTCCAGGAATTTACGCTGTTTATTATACTAACGCTTGTGCTATCCCAGACACCATGCTAATCACAGTTAATCCATTTCCTGTTGTAGATGCTGGAATTAATGAAAGTGTTTGTGCAAATGCTGTTCCTTTCAATTTGTCTTTAGCTACTCCCGCAGGTGGTTTATGGTCAGGTGTTGGAATTACGAACGATAGTTTAGGCACCTTTAATCCTGCACAAGCTGGCATTGGTAGTCATATTTTAACTTATGCCTATTCAAATCTTGGCTGCTCAAACTCTGATAGTTTAATTATGAATGTCCTCAGTCCTCCTACTGTTTCCGCGGGTTTAGACATTGTTGTTTGCGATACAATTTCTAACATACAACTGCAAGGCTTTTATCCAACACCTGGTATTTGGACAGGTATTTGTGTGGATAGCTTAGGTATATTCTCGCCAACCTGCAGCAATACGGGCATTTTCAATTTACAATATTGTCACACCTCATCAAATGGATGTACGAATTGTGATATTGTTTTGGTTAACGTGATTCATCTTGATGCTCATGCCGGCAATGACACCTCAGTATGTTCTTCCAACTTGCCGATTTCACTGAGTGGAACACCCATCGGCGGAAGTTGGGGTCCATCTAATTTAATAAGTAGTGGAGGCATTTTTGCTATAACAATTCCAGGCATTTACACTGTTTATTATGCCAACGCTTGTGCCATACCCGATACGTTGCTGATCACAGTTAATCCATTGCCTTTTGTGGATGCCGGAATTAATGACAGTGTTTGTGCAAATGTTATTTCTTTCAATTTGGCTTTAGCTAATCCCGCAGGTGGATTATGGTCAGGGGTTGGGATTACGAACGATAGTTTAGGCACGTTTAATCCTGCTCTAGCAGGCGTTGGCACTCATTTTTTAACTTATTCCTATTCAAATCTTGGCTGCTCAAACTCTGATAATTTAATTATAAATGTCCTCGCCCCTCCAACTGTTAATGCAGGTTTAGATATAGTTGTTTGTGATACCATTTCTAACATACAACTGCAAGGCTTTTATCCAACACCAGGTATTTGGACAGGTATTTGTGTGGATAGCTCGGGAGTATTTTCTCCGGCATGCAGCAATTCAGGAATTTTCAATCTACAATATTGTAATACCTCAACAAATGGATGTACGAATTGTGATGAGGTATTGGTAAACGTCAATCATCTTGATGCTCTTGCAGGAAATGACATTACTGTGTGTGCTTCAAACTTGCCTATCTCATTAGCTGGCACACCCATCGGAGGAAGCTGGGGACCCTCTAGTATCATTAGTAGTGGGGGCGTGTTTGCAGTTACGATTCCAGGCATATACACTGTTTATTATTCTTATGGTTGTGCTATACCCGACACACTACAAATTACAGTTATTTCAGCACCTTTTGTTAATGCAGGTAATAATGATAGTGTCTGTGTAAATGCTATTCCGTTCAATTTAGCGCCTGCTACACCTGCTGGCGGATTATGGTCTGGTTTAGGCATAACCAATGCTACGTTAGGCTCGTTTAATCCTGCTCAAGCAGGTATCGGTAGTCACACTTTAACATATGCTTATACTAACTCTAGCTGCTCAAATTCTGATAGTATAATTATTTTTGTACTTACCCCTCCTACTGTGTATGGAGGTCCGAATATTGTTGTTTGCGATACTACTTCGTTGATACAATTACAGGGTTTTTATCCGACACCGGGAATTTGGACAGGTATTTGCGTTAGTAGTTCAGGCGTTTTTTCTCCAACTTGTAGCAATCCGGGCATTTTCAATTTACAATATTGTTATACTTCAGTAAATGGCTGCACTAACTGTGATACTATTACGGTTAATGTGAATCATCTTGATGCTCACGCCGGAAATGATACTGCTGTTTGCACTTCCAACTTGCCTATTACATTAAATGGTACACCTGTCGGAGGAAGTTGGGGACCAAGTAACTTAATAAGTAGTAATGGTGTGTTTGCTATAATTACACCAGGAACATACGAAGTCTACTATGCTTATAATTGTGCCGTACCGGATACATTATTAATTCGGGTTGATTCCCTTCCGTATGTAAATGCCGGGAACGACACAGCAATATGCCACTTGGGGTCACCATTTTATTTTCAAGGACAACCACAAGGTGGAACTTGGTCGGGCGTTGGTATCACAAACCCCTTGCTAGGATTATTTGATCCCAATCTTGTTATTAGTTTTCCTGCCACGCTGACGTACACTTATACAGACGCACTAACGCATTGCTCAAAATCCAATGCTTTGAATATTTTCCAAATCAATCCGCCCATTGTGAATGCAGGGCAAGATATCATTTTCTGCGATAGTCAAACATCCGCCCAATTGACAGGTTCCCCTTCCGGAGGTAGTTGGACTGGTCCGGGTGTGAGTGCTTCAGGAGTTATAGATCCAAGTTGGCTAAACTATGGCACGTTTGATTATGTGTATTGTTACACTGCCCTCAACGGATGCTTTGCATGCGACAGTTTAAAGGTGGATATCATTCATCTTGCTGCCAATGCAGGCAATGATACCATAGTTTGCGAACGAACTCAACCCTTTCAATTGATCGGTACTCCTCCGGGAGGAAGTTGGAGCGGATGCTCTTGTGTAACTGCCTCCGGCTATCTAAGTGTTCCCGATGCCGGAAACTATGCTGTGATTTATACTTATAACCAATCGGGTTGTACGATATCTGATAATATTAATATTACAGTTGAAGTATCGCCTGTGGCAGATTTTTATCCTGACCCCTATATTACGGACATTATGCATGCTAATGTTATTTTTAATAATTTATCTGTAAACTCAAGTTCATGGGAATGGGACTTAGGAGATGGAAGTTCTTCCGTTTCCTTAACACCTGACCATACTTATCTGGAAATTGGAATTTACCATGTGATTCTCACGGCTCATGGAGGAGATTGCAAAGATACGGTTTCGAAATACGTAAAAATAAACGACTTCTTCACCTTTTATGTCCCTAACTCTTTTACACCAAATGGCGACGGCATAAACGATGTGTTTAATGTAAAAGGTACAGGTATAGATTTGAGTAGTTTTCAGATGTATATTTATACACGTTGGGGCGAAAAGGTTTTCGAAACCAAAGACCTCTTCGAAGGATGGAACGGAACTTATAAAGGATCAGAAGCACCTACAAGCGTTTACACTTATATCGTGTATTTAAAAGAAACAAATAATATAAAGCACGTATATAAAGGTACAATAACTTTGTATTATTAGATTCGGTCTTCTAGTAATTCTGATGTACAAATTAGAACATCGGATTTGCAAATGAGTACTTTAGAGGTGCAAACGAGTAGCTCGGAAGTGCAAGCGAGTACTTCAGAGCTTCAAGCAAGTACTTCAGAGCTTCAAGCGAGCACCTCAGAGCTTCAAGCTAGTACTTCAGAGCTTCAAGCGAGTACTTCAGAGATTCAAGCAAGTACTTCAGAGGTTCAAGCGAGTACCTCAGAGGTTCTCGCGAGCACCTCATTTGTTAAACGCTAGACCTTTTTTATTAACACATATTAGCATTGTGGTAATTCTCCCTAGATAAAAGTATTAGAATACCCTTATGATTATTTCATGATACACTTGATGATGTCCAAGATTTTCTCGACATCTTTTTCAATGAATTCGCGTGAAACAACTTCGATGCCCACTTTCATGATGAGTGTAAGTGGCTTAAGCGTTTTGATTCGTTCTAAGTCGGCAGCACGGATGGAAAACTCAGGAATATATTCCGTCCAGGTTTGATCATCATAATGCATGGAGGGTTTCACGAGTTGCGAGTTGTATAACAAAAGATTTTGCCAACCCGACAATTTAATGGTTAAAGGGTCTTTTTTATTGATGACATCTTTGAGTGTGCCGGATATCCAAAAATCGAGTGATAAGGTGTAAGTGGTATCATTTCTAGAAATAATAATGTAGAAAATATCGGTCCCGTTGAGTTTTGTTTTGATTTTCCGAATTGGCGCTCCTGTTGCATCGGTTTTGTCTATATCAAATTTGCAATCAGATTTTTTCTGTGCAAAAGCACTTAGGGATAATGATACCCATAGTAGAATAGATACGAACACTTTCATGGTTGATTTAATTTTGATGCAAAAGTATAAAATTTTATCAACTCACAAGTTATGGTTGTGAAAAGTTATAGATTCAAAATGGAGAATTGATTTAATACTAGTGGTATAAAAACATTTAAATTACCACCTTTTAATCTATAATTTTCATCTAACTATTAATTGATTCATTTAAGTAGTTATAGTTCTTTGTTATTCAATTTTTCCAAGAATTAGCTAGTACTAAGAGCAGATATACGAAATAAAAGTTGTACTTATACGGTATTTTCGGTGTAGGCGCAATATTATATTTTTATGAAATTTAAAATAAGATTTGCATCTTACCATATTATTTACTACCTTTGTGCTTTATTTTAAAACTTGAATAGTGCATTGTAAAAAAATGATTATGAAAAGACATCTTCGAATCGTATTCGTAATTTTCTTTTTGACGCTAATAGTCATACAGTCATCCTATGCATTGACGAATCCACATGCCGAAAAAAGTTCTCTTGCAAAAGACCAAAAAAAACCTGTTTTTCATTTGGGATTGAGTTTAGGCACAACATCCTATTATGGAGATTTGGTAAACAATAACCTAAAAATGCCGTTTTATTATCGTTATGGCATACAAGTGAACGTGGAACGCGATATCTGTAAAGCTACTCGGCTTTGTTTGAACTTTTTCGGCGGCAACATCTATGGAGATGAAAAAACTGACGGCAGAACATTGAATTTTAAATCATCCCTATTAGCTCCCCAATTGGGCTTATCATTTAATTTTTTGCATTGGGCAAATAAAGGTAAGTTGCGTAATCATTTTGCCACCTATCTTTTTGTTGGCGCAGAAGCTTTGTTTTTTAGTACGGCAGGCGATTTAAAGAATTCGGATAACGAAACCTATTATTATTGGAACGATGGCAGCATCCGCAATCTGTCGGAAAGCTTCGATAGTCAAGATAAGGCAACTATCATCAAACGAGATTATAAATACGAAACCAATTATCGCAATTTGGATATTGACAATGTGGGCAAAGTGCCGCAATTTGGTTTCGGTGTACCCTTAGGTTTGTCGGCGGAGTTCAAATTCAACAATGGCATAGCCATCAGGGCAGGCGCCGTTTACCATTACACATTTACAGATTATCTAGACAATATCACATCCAATAGTATCGGCAACCGTAAAGGAAATGCAGCTACCGATAAGTTTCTATTTACGCATATCAGTGTATGTTACAGTTTGCCCATTTGGACGGGAAGAGCTGTTTGCGGCACAGAAAAAATGAATACACATATCACACGAAAAAAACCAAAGAAAAAATTCAAATAAAAACGGAGGTCTTATGAATAAAAATAATTATGCCTTTTTAGTATTATGCTTTATATGTTTCAGCAATATGTTATTTTCGCAGGGAGTTATAATCCCAACGAATAACATCCAAACCGATTTTCTGAAAGCCTACAAACTTGCACTGGAAAAATCAGATTTGGATTATCGTATCACAGGCAATATAGATAGTTTACTTTTTCCTAAATTTGGCGAATTCTCTGTGTATTGGGCAGGATCGGGCAGTAACAAAGGAAGTTTCATCCTTCCGGAGGCTGTTCCAACGGAGTTTTCCTCCGTAACAGCAAACAATTATGCTGCTTACAATTGGCAAAACTCCTCACATTATGCGCTGCAATTTAAAAGAGACCCGAAAACTGTGGCAGTGTTTAAGAGTTCTATACTACAAAGCAACCTCAGTATTTCATGGGAGAGCATGTATTTTAAGAACTCTTTCGACACCTATCTTTATAATGATATGTATTATTATGTGGATGAACACACCTTCGACAACAATTATCTTAACGACAATACCAAGCTATTGATTCTGCCTTCCTTTATGGTTGAAGGCAATGACGCTATGTTTTATATGGACAGTGTGCTCGCTGCTTCGCCCAATATGAAAGCTAAGATTGACACCTTCTTGTTCAAAGGGGGCAGCATTTATGCCGAAGGCAATGCCGTTTACCTGATTGAGAAGCTAGGGTATTTAGCCTCAGGTTCTGTTGATTTCTCCACTTTCATTAATGCTGATATGAATACCAATCTTATTGATATCACCATAACAAGTCCGAGCAACCCCATCAGTTATACAGCAGATGCCACCGGTAATTTTCTGTATGCAAGTTCAGTTCCTAGCGTAAATGTGGGGAGTGCAGAAGTTGTTGCCCGCCTTGCTAGTAATTCAGCCCCGGCTATCTTCGTGTTGAAAGGACCGCAAGCGGGTGGCGGCAGAATCATCTGCAACCTCGGTTTGCCTACTGTTGGCGGCAATAGCGAAATACTTGCCGGAAGCAGACAATTGCAATGGACCTTCAACACCCTCTTGTATTCACTTTCCAATAGTGTGGATGTGACACGTTCGGTCTATAACGATTTACCAAATGGCGTGGTAGCCGGCAAAAATGCTATACCTTATGACAAAGATGATACGATTGAAGTACGGATAAAAGTCCGCAATCTTTCGGATGTAGGTGTTACCAACATTAATGTTCAAGAAAGCATCGGCAACTATTTTTCTTTAGTCGATGTGCTTACCTCCGGCGTGAATGCAACCGTTAATGGTAACGATATTGAATTTTCAGGAATCAATATCCCTGCTAGATCGGAATCCGTGATTGTTTACAGAATAAAAACGCCTTCAATTACCTCTCAAATCCATACCGACATTGATAATTATATCTCCTTTGACACTTATATTAATGCTGCTGCAAACTCCACAAGATATGCAGATGGCGACGGCAAACATTATTACAAAAAGTTTAAAGCCTATGCTGATGTAATGTTCAGTGCTCATATAGCTGCTGATGCCGATCTCAATTGGAAAAATTTCCTTGGAATCTATTATCAACCTTTCAAGGTGTTTATGATAATGGAAAACAAGGAGCGCACCCCTGCCATGCAAACGCAATATGTGCAGTATATCCCTAAAGATGTTCCTTTTTATTGGGTTGACCATAGCCTGAATGTTCCTGTTTTGAAGACTCCCGGTGGGAAGTTTGTTGATATCTTGAAAGGTAGCGACAATCAAGGCATCCCTGAGTTTGATATCAGCAACAACGGACATCCCGATGCATGGCTCGACACAGCATCCATCTACCCTAAAGGCTATATTCTTACAGAAGATTCCGTTTATTGGCAGAACCCTTGGCATCGGCTTGCTACGGGCGATAGCATTCCCTATTATGAAGACATCAACCACGATGGGCTCAGGCCACAAGATCAGAATAATGATGGCATAGCCGAGGTGGGTACTTCCGGCGACAAGATACGCGTTTGGAAAGTTACTTGGAACATCAACCAAGTTCCCGGACATCAAGTATTTGATCCATATTGTTCTTATGAGATATGGGTTGACCCGCCTGATTTAGTTGGCATGGCAGCAGGAATTGGATACGTTCAGGGCACTCTTGCCGATACGGTTCCCGGCATGTTTTATCCGTATTCGCCCATTTTAAACAGTCCGAATCTTGCAGATACATCTTGGACGCATTGGATGGACAGGGATTCCTTAGGTCATATAAAATATGTACAGTTGATTAATCAAAGCATCAACAACTATGAAGGTTATACCTTTATTGATACGGCTGCTATCCATTATCAACTTTTGC
Organism: uncultured bacterium; assembly: GCA_903862465.1. Lineage (GTDB taxonomy): Bacteria > Bacteroidota > Bacteroidia > Bacteroidales > CAIWKO01 > CAIWKO01. Next base: position 8,437 of record CAIOYH010000186.1, read on the forward strand.
CAACAGATACTTGTATGGGCACGGTTCCCCAACCGCATAATGAGTTTATTGCGGTGCTTTCTATGGGTGGTGAAGAAATTGACATGAACAATCCGACTCCTGCGAGATCGAATTATTCTAATATTGATTACAAAACAATATTTAACGAACAGAAGAAAACCCCTATCCGAACCACTTACACCTATTATGCTCCTCTCCCAAATCCTTTACAGTTTGAATATCTTACCAACAACTTCATCATAAAAGATTCCTTGAATAATACCGTGCAAACCTTACCATCAAAAGGAAAGGCTTACATCACTTTTAATGTGGATGCTTCGACCGAATATTCCTATTATTGGATACGAAATGCAGGACATGATGTGGAATACAACGATCCTTCCTTGGCTGCTGAAGGTGTTGAATCATTGGGAGACGGCGTGTTCGGTTATATGGTTTATGACATCCCCAAGGGATATTCTAATTACAAAATCACGCTTCCTAAACTGCTTGACGGTAGTTATGACATCAATTCCATAGTGCAGGTGGATGGGCACTCTTACGAACAATGGCTTTCAAATCCGAATACTTTAGATTCTATCTCCATATGGGAAGATGATTTCAACTATCACATTCATATTCCGCAGTTGCTGATTCCTCCTGCTTTATGCGATAAAAATGGCGACGGCATAGATGATTGGATTGATGATTTGGGCGATCGTTTCCATTCTTCAACAGGATATTTGCATGATGCATTTATGATAGGCAACGGAGAAAATTATCCTGCAGGTTCACCGCATGTGTTTCCACATTTGGATGCAGGCATGGCAGGACAAGTGGATTCAGGATGGTGTGCCGGGGCGGATAATACCTACGGCAGCGATTGGTTTGACAATCTTGGCAAAGTTCATTTCAACATCAACGCCATTTACGAAGGCAAAGGCAAAGAAGGACCTGTGGATATAAGTAAAGGCGGTTGGTTGGTAGTGGAAGAGATTTTTGGCGGGTCGCCATGGGTCATCTTCTCTCATACCTTATCGGCATATGCACAAGGAGTTGATTTGTCCATTACATCTTCCGCTAGCCCCTCCATTGTTAAAATTGGCATAGACACCTGCTATGTGAAACATAAAATTGAAGACCTCAATGAGCCCCATGAGTTTGATGGCGATTTTGATCCCTATCATGTTTGTTATGGGTATGGCGATGTCTCTATTTCTACCTATGCAGGTGGCAAAGACCCCTGCAGTTTGATTGAACCTTCGCTCACCATGCCCGCCATTGTTGACCCTGCTTTCGACCATAGGTCTGTCACCCTAGTTCCTTTGGCTGACCCCACAAATCCTGACCTTGCAGGCTTTCCGCAAACGGTGAGTGGCACTTTTGTTGAAGCGATGGTAACAGTGGTCAATGGCACGGATGACAATTGGATAGATTCACAAATCATCCCTGCAATTCCTTCGGCATTGGGCAGCACCCATGTTGTTATGGAATATGTAGCCTATCCCCGTCCTTTGGTTCCGGCTGTTGCTGATCCTATTACGGGAGCCGTTTTACATTCGGGCGACCAAATCGGATCGTTCACCACCGGGTGGCGCTTTAATCAACCCGATGGCGAGGTGCTTGTTAAAATGGGCAACACCCTGAATCTGTTGCAACCTACCCGCAGGGCTTATTTCATGTTCCTCATCAGCATAGATGAAAGTTTACCTCCCGGAATTTATAGCATTCCTTTTACTATTTCGGGCACCAAGATTCATTATACAGGTGCAAATCATGGTGCGGTTAGTTACAATGTGCCGCAGTTGCAGTTTAGCATCACACCCAAAACCACTTCGGGCAATATAGTTGAATTGCAGAAATTGGTGATAGGCGATGGAGATTTGACGGATATCACCGTCAACACCACGGCTGAATTCAAAGGGTTGGAAAACGTAAAATGGTCTGTAAATGATGTCAATCATACCGACTTTTCATCCATGACGGCTACCCTACCTGCCACCTACAGTTCAGGAAGCAGCAAGGAGGTGATCGATATGAGTTCATTCCATCATTTTCCTTCTAAAGATACTTCCAAAATCTATATTCTTGAACAGGGCGAAGTCAATTCTTCTAATGCTCCCGTGGGCGAAAATCTGCCCATTACGACTAGCGAACAATTGAATTATACCTACGAAAACACTACCAACTATACAAGTGACGGGGTGGTTTACGTGGTTCCCATCGGACCAAGAATCATCTTAACAAAGAAAATCTTCAGCATCAACGGCATTCCTGTGGGCGACAATGATTCGATACTACTTGCTCCCAATACCTCTTTGGACATTGTGGCGTTGATTTCATCCTATAATATTGGCAGCGATATCGCTTTGAACACCACTTTGGACATCAAGAATGGTCCTGCCTATTATGTGCTGACAGATAGTTTGCCTTCAAACTGCACCTATTCCAAACCCATCACCACTGCTTTGATGGGGTTATATACTCCCGGGCAGCGAAAGGATTTGTATATCCATTACAAATTGGATGAAAAAATTTGCGATTCTATCGTCAATTTCCTTGATTTGATTTCACAAATTGACATCTCCTACAACGGTCAGTTCACTACCGAATATTATGCCTACCCCGACACCACTTTATTGATTTTCCCTGCTTCGGATGTAAATCTGACGAATCTGACTTCCGATAAAAGTGAAGCCCTGAAAGGCGAAAAAATCGATGTGACAGTTTACGCTCAAAACACCGGCGTGGCGGTTAACAATGTGCGGCTGTTGGTGTATGCTATTATGGGTAACGACTCCGTTAAAATCGGCGAGAAATTCTATCCGCAATTGCTCGCCAATGAAACCGTGATCTATACCGTCCCCTTCACCATTCCCGAAAGTGCTTTCACTTTGACTATTTATTCAAAAATCACGTCATTGGATTCCATTTGTGAGATATGTGCCAACAACAACAGCAAAACCACGAAGGTGATTATTTTGGAAGGTCCTTGGATTGATAATGTGTATGCCAGCCCCAATCCATTCACAAAAGACGTTGGTTTCTATTACACTTTGAGCAGAAACATGACCGAGATTTATATTGACATCTTTACATCTGAAGGAAAAAACATGGGGCATATTGACAATTGTCCGAGTGATGCCGGATCGCATATCGTGAAATGGGAACATGCTGATGTGGGTTCAGGCATCTACTATTTCAGGTTTACGGGTGTGGATATAGATGGCAAAACACATACGTATTCGGATAAGATAGTCAAGAATTAAGTTTTTCACCACAATAGGCACATAGAACACAGTAGATTTTAGATTTTAGATTTAAAATTTAGTCATTGGGTCATTATTGTCATTGAGTCATTTGTTTAATAGTCTATGGTATTGGACGCATGTGTTCTTTGTGTATAGACCTTATGTCCCCTGCCCGACTTTGTCATTCAGGCGGGCTTGTGGTAAAAAAATAAAAAACTAACCACAGAGTAAATTGAGGTATCACAGAGTTTAACGGAGAAATATTGTTTTGAGTTTTGGGATTTGGTATTTGGTTATTGGAACTTTACCCCACTTTGCCTCCATCCCCTATGCTAAAAAACAGTATAAACTGATAAGGTTTTATTAATAATCTATTTTTCTGCTATTGTTCGAATAATTCTTTCTAATTTTGTAGAGATGCTATAGTTTGCATATAACTCATACGAGAATAGAAATTGTTATTCATGAAACGAAACATTTTTAAATATATACTACTTTTGTTACTCATAGTGACTTGTGCTTACTCGGCAAATGCTCAAAACATTGACAGTTTGTATGCGGCTTTTACCAAGGAAAAAGATAAAAAAACAAAGGACGATCAAGCCAACAGCATCATGGCTATCTGCAACAAAAGCGATTATGTGAGTTTCATGGAAGTCAAGCCGGAAATAATCATGGAGTTGGCTACCCTTTATAAAAATGACACATTATTGGCTTACTATTGCCTCAACTTTTCTTTTTTAGCCACCAAAACAGGCGACTATAACAAAGCTTTCGACTTTGCTTGCAGATCATTAAAATATTACGAAAACATCAACGACACCCTGAATGTCTCGCTTGCGTTGAAAACTATAGGTTTTGAGTATAAAAGTATTAAGAATTATCCTGAGGCAATTACGTATTATTCAAAAGCAATTGACATGTTTAACACATTAAGTCAGAGAAGGAAGGATAAAGATTGGTTTATTAGTTTTAATTATTACGAAGGTTTTGCAAGGATTTACCTTGAAACCCATAAGATTGATTTAGCATTCAATAAACTTCAATTTGCTTATAATTTATTTGTCAATCATGAAAAAGATATTATGGGTCCTCAAAAAACTGATCATGACTTACGACTTAATTATTTGTTTGCAAATTTATATTTACAAAAAAAAGATACCGCATTAGCCGAAACGTTTTTTAAGAAATGTTTTGCCGTGAACACCGACAGCATATATACCAATACGGAACACTATATGGAGGCATGCTTATTGTATAGTGATTTCAAGAAAGATCATGGCAATTATCCGAGTGCTTTACATTATACGTATTTGGCTTACAATTATGCCCTGAAAGGACAATCCAAAAGATACATTGCCGATGCTAGCGAGCATCTTTTCAAATTATATGAAGCCACTCGGCAAACCGATAGTGCCTATTATTATCTCCACCAAACGCTCATCTATAAGGATAGCATTAGCAATGCCGTGGTGCAAAGCCAAATCCAAAACACAATCTTATTATTACATTTGGACGAAAAAGGAAAAGAGGTGATGATGTTGGAAGACAAAATGAGACATAGACAAAATGTGCAATATATTGCCATAACCATAGGCTTAATCACCTTATTGGTGCTATTCTTTCTTTTCAGTCACAGCATTTTAATCGGGACCAAAGCCATTGAATTTATTGGCAATGTGGTTATGCTTATGGTCTTTGAATTTGTTTTCCTATTTATCCATCCCTATTTGGGAAAATGGTCGGACGAATCACCTTTGATTATGCTTTTATCCTTGGTATTGATTGCTTTGTTACTTACGCCTATGCATCATAAAATTGAAAATTGGGTAAAACAAGAACTTATTAGAAAGAACAACAAGGTTAGAATGAAGCATGCTCAGAAAGCCCTAAAGCATTTGGAAGAGACCGAAGAGGATGTTCAACAAGGACCATAAGTGTACGACATATAAACTTAGAATATTACAATGATTTTAAAATCTTCCTACTACAATATATGTATTGATTGCGATGACAGTGATGCCACCATCATTTTCAATACGCTCTATGGTAGTATGGCAGTTTTTGAAGCGGAAGAGTTTTCTAGGGTTCAACAAATTCTCAAATCTCCAAATAGCGATGACTACAAGCAGATAAAAAAGAATCTGCAAGAGTTGAAATTTATTATTCCTGATGCCACGGACGAATTTGCTATTATCCAAAACAGGAAACAATGTGGCGTTGAAGATAAAAACAGGCTGGACCTAACCATCATGCCCACCCTAAATTGTAATTTTGCTTGTAGCTATTGCTATGAAAAACATATCACTTCTTCCATGGATGCGCCGACAAGCGATGCCTTGTTAAAGTGGTTAGCTAACGAAATTCCGAAGTTTAAATATGTTATCATTCATTGGTTTGGAGGAGAGCCACTGCTGGAAATTGAAAGCCTTATCCACATTTCGAAAGCCATAAAGGCTATAGCCGCTTCCCATCAGGTGGAACTTTCCATACAAATGACCACCAATGGATATTTGCTCACCCAAACCACTATTGAAAAGCTTGTTGGCTGTGGCATTATGGAATATCAAATTACTTTGGATGGCGGCGAAGCCTATCACAACACCTTGCGAACCTTAAAAAATGGCAAGCCTACCTTTGAACGTATATTTCAAAATATACTGAACTTGGCAAGCTTTAGCCAGACTGTAATCATAACATTGCGTATAAATTTCAATCACACCAATTTTGAATCTATACCCGAATTGCTGCATCAATTTCCCCACGATATCCGCAAACAACTTCGCTTTACCCTTGAACCGATTTTCGGAAACTGTACAATAAATGCCATTGACAATATAGATAATGCGGAAATTTCTGTACATTTGTCAAATTATTATGCTATCGCAAAAGATTTAGGCTATGACGTGTATCATGCTTTAAAACTTATTGATACCGGCAAACTAGTATATTGTTCGGCTGAAAGAGTTCATCAGTACATAGTGAATTACAATGGGGATATATTCAAATGTAGCGTTGGAAATTTCGCCAAGGAAGAACGAATAGGCTTTTTGAATGCAGCAGGTGAATTCATTAAAGAGGAAATTCACTATTCAAAATGGTTGAAACGAAATAATTTTGAGGATACATGTTATCCTTGTCAATACCTGCCCGTATGTATGGGCGGCTGTAGAAAAGCTCGAATTGAAAATAATGGAAATACTGGGAGTGTTTGTCAATTAGTTCCTTCAAATACTTCTTTGTTCATAAAACAAATAGCTCTTAAGGAACTACATAATTAAAACAAAAAAAAGGACAAATATGAAAGTAATTCAAAAAGTAAAAACTGAGAAAGAAGTGTTGGTGGCTACCAACAAAAATACTAAAGCGAAATTGGTACGTGATGTCTCGATTAGTAAACCAACCAATAACCTTTGTGGTTGTCCATAGTGAAATTTAATTAATCTAACGTGGCTTTTAAACAAAAGGCTTGCTTACAACTAAGCAGGCTTTTTTTTATTAGATGAACTCGGTGGATAAATGTGTTTCCCGCAGATTTCGCAGATAGACGCGGAAGAAAAACCACGGAGGCACTAAGAGCACTAAGTTACACTAAGAAAAAAAACAATATAATAATTCACCATGCCCGTAGGGGCAGAAAATATTCTGCCCCTACCA
>CAIOYH010000187.1 GCA_903862465.1 uncultured bacterium
AAAACCATTCCGCCCCATGGCGTAATCTCTTTATTGGTAAAGGATATATCAAATTCCATAACTCATTTTTTCCTAATGCTACGCATTAGGATTTTGATGCAAAAATAATCATTTATTTTCTATTGCGGAATTTGGGTTTAAGCACACACAACAATGCTTCTGCTAATAAAATGACAACTGAAGTTATATCCAAAAAATTAAAAGCAAGCTCCAATCCTGAAGTGCAAGCATTGGGATATGATTTAGAAACAAAATCAGGCAATTTAAACACTTCAATTCTCGCACAAATAAAAGCAAAAAAAGAGTCAGAAGTAGCTACCAAAAAGATGCATCAAGATAATAATGCTGCATGTAAATCGCATAAAACTGCTGCAAAAAAGATTGAAGAACTGTATCCGAACAATCCTATACTATGGACTGAATGTGGGTTTGCTGTTAGCAGTGATATGGCTCACGACCAAACTCTACCCGGCAAGGTTGTGAATGGTATGATGGAACAAGGAAAATACAAGAAGCAGTGCACCATTTATTTTGATGCAGCGCCGAATGTAGATCATTTTACTGTTGAAATGACCGTCAACGACCCGTCGGATGCTTCGAAATATGTTTTGGTAAGAAGTCCAAGAATGATTTATACCACTACAAAAATAACGTTTGATGTTCCGGATGATTTTTTGGATAAATATCTTTGGGTTAAAGTTACGGCACATAATACGGCAGGAGATTCACCGGTTTCCGATCCTTTTGGAGGAATGAAAATCCAATAAGGTTCGTGGCATATAGGTGGCAGCACTTATATCCAAAAACAGAAAGGCTTGCTTGGGGATGGGCAAGCCTTTTTTTATGGGATAGAAATTTGGTTGTTCAACATCGCACCTCTGAATTTTTTCTATAATTATACAATGCCGGAGAAAATAGTTCCCGTTTTTTGAGTTTTTTAGTATCTAAAGAAGTAAGAAATATATTTATTTATAGAAAAAGGTATAAAAAGATTATTCCTATCAATAAATTTCGTAACTTCGCACTCTGAAATCAAGAGTTTTGCCCCACTCGAGAAATTTAGTTTTTGGTTCAAGAAATAAATAAAAGTGGAGGTCAGAAACCACTTAAAAAAACGGGGCAGCACAAATAACGCCTGATGTTTTATATGTAATAATTAAAACAATGAAAAAGGTCACTTTAGTATGTTTGATGATTTTTGCGATAGCAAAATCTCAAGCGCAAGATTATCAAATCAGCTTTGTTGCAACAGGAGCAAGCACAAGTGTGGATTCTGTAAAAGTTGAAAACATCACCCAATGCACAAGTATTAACATGAGCGGAGGCAATATTTTGCATCTCACCGCAACATGGGTGGGCACAAACGAATGGAGCACCGATGCGGATAAGATGGTGCATATCTATCCGAATCCAATGACAGAAACATGTAATGTTGATTTTTATACCCCGGCTGAAGGCAACAGCATGCTCGAATTATTTGATATAAATGGAAAAATAATTTTGCAGCAACCCCACTATTTGAAAAAAGGACATCATGCTTTCAGTTTAAGCGGGATAAATTCCGGTGTTTATTTTCTGAAAATTGAGTCCGACAGCTACCATTATACATCAAAAATAATGAGCAGCAACGCCTCAAAAGGAGTAGCGCACTTAAAACATATTGAAACATCAGCAAACATGGATGATTCAAATGCAGGAAAGCTGATGAATCTGAAAAGCGATAAATCGCTCATAGATATGCAATACACCACAGGCGACCGTTTGAAGTTGACAGGCAAATCGGGTAATTATCGCACGGTGTTTATACTCGTGCCCAATCAAACACAAACCATTACTTTCAACTTTATGCCCTGCACGGATGCCGATAGCAACCATTATGCTGTAGTGCAAATTGGCGCACAAATATGGATGGCAGAAAATCTTAAAACTACCAAATATACTAACGGCAATCCCATACCCAATATAACAGACCCAATAGCATGGAATGCTATAACAGGGGCTTATTGTGATTATAATAATACACCCGGCAATAGCCTTACGTATGGAAGACTCTACAATTGGTATGCAATAAATACAGCTAATTTAGCTCCCATCGGTTGGCATGTATCTACTGATGCCGAATGGACTACTTTGACAAGTTATTTGTTAGGTTCAACCGTTGCCGGCGGCAAATTGAAAATGAATTGCACAACGCTATGGCAAAGTCCAAATACAGGAGCCACCAACGAAAGCGGCTTTTCGGCACTTCCGGGTGGCTATCGTGAAGGAAGTGGTGGTACGTACGCCGATATGGGTGTTGATGGGATATGGTGGAGTGCCACGGAGATTCCCACCACAGATGGTGCATGGAACCGATCTGTATGCTGTGCTGATAGCAATGTTTACAGAACTAGCTATTATAAGCCAAATGGTTTATCTGTTCGTTGCGTTAGGGACTAATAGACATTTCCCCCCTGTTGATTTGAGTCAATTTTAAAGAAAAAGAAGCAAGGCTAGGATTCATTACTTTAAACAAACATAAAAAAAATCAACACCTATCAATAAGTTTCGTACCTTCGCACTCCAAAACCAAACCACTTGTCTCATCAAAAATAATAATATCGCGAAACGTATCTGAAAAAAATTATACACAGAAAAAAATATCCTTATGAAAAAACTTATCCTTGTTTTCTTTTTGTTGCCGCTATGGGCAAACTCGCAATCGAATCCGGACCGCATTATCCTTGCCGAGGGCGACTCGATAAAATGTACCATCCAAAAAATTGACGAATCTACCTTATATTATTATTTCAGCAAAGCGGCAGATTCGTCAAGCAAAAGCATGTCGCTTTCGCAAATAACATCATTTCTGTTGAGCGGAAAACTTTTCCCCGGCGGAAAAGTCAATCCTGCGACGGCTTCCGCTGCCACAGTGGCGCAGACGGATAATGGCATTTCGCAGAAAAGCTATGACCAACTGACGCGCGAAATTGAATTGCTGCGCATGGATATGGATATTCAGAAACGAACCATTAGCAAAGCAGGTCTGCATCTGAAACGCGCCACCAACAACATGGGCGGGTTTATTGCCTGCAGTGTGTTGAGCGGTTTTCTGTTGTATGCGGGCAACTATTTGTATAGCATTGGCAATGGCGGCAGAGTTTTTTCTTATGCGGGGCTCACCGTTGGCGTGGGGGGCGTGGTGCTGTGGTTTATGCATCTAGGTCAGTTGGGAAAGGCAGGCAACAAACTGAAAGAAATAAATCGTTGATGGGTTCGGTGCATTTCCGAAAAGGTGGAGAAAAAAGGGATGTTGTGAAAACATCGAAGCAAAAGGATTCATAAAGCAGTTTGATGAGGACAAAAACCTTGTAAACGCTTAGTGTTTCTTAGTGTCTTCGTGTCTTTGTGGTTAAAAACATTTCGGCAAGCATGCGACTTTAGAAACCTTTTCAAACACATATCAACCCCAATATTTCACCTATTTTTAAATATTATGCAAGAAAAATAAAATAAATCCGTTTGGTTTTATCAAAAAACTGTAATTTTACACCTTCAAATTTATTGTCTCACTTAAAAACTAAAAAGCATGGAAAAAATTCAAACAAACCTTGAGAACTTAAACAAAGCATTTCCCGAAAACTTCACGCCCGAGCAGGTGGCGAAAGCGAAAACTTTATTCCTAAAAAAGCTATCCGATAGCGCTCACCGATTTTATGAAGGAAAAATTCAAACCATTCCAAAAGCACCGGTCATTGGTTTCAATTGGTTTAATGTATGGTACACCCCCGGTGTTTCTAAGGTTTCTACCACCATCCGCGACGATGTGGATTCATCATTTGTATTGAGCAATCGTGGAAATTTTGTTGCTGTAGTTAGCGATTCCACCCGCGTTTTGGGTGATGGCGATTGTGGTCCTTCGGGCGGTTTGGGTGTGATGGAAGGCAAAGCATTTCTGATGAAATATCTCGGAGGCATTGATGCCGTGGCTTTGTGTATTGATAGCAGAAACGAAAAGGGCGAACACGACCCCGACAAAATCATACAATTTGTGAAAATGGCACAACATAGTTTTGGTGCTGTTAACTTAGAAGATATCTCTCAACCCAATTGTTTCAAAGTATTGGATGTGCTGCGCGAAGAATGCGACATTCCTGTTTGGCACGATGATGCACAGGGCACCGCTTGTGTCACCTTGGCAGGATTAATCAATGCATTGAAATTGGCAGGCAAAAAGATTTCGGATGTAAAGATAGTGCTGTTTGGAGCAGGCGCTTCCAACACTACCATTGCTCGTTTAATCATCACCGATGGTGGCGACCCGAAGAAAATCGTGATGTTCGACACCAAAGGTTCCTTACACAGCGACCGTGCCGACATCAAGGCAGATGCTCGTTTCTATCGCAAATGGGAATTGTGCGAAACCACAAATCCTGATAAAATACAAACCATAGAGGAAGCTATGAAAGGTGCTGATGTGTTGATATCCTTATCCACCCCGGGACCCGAAACCGTGAAACAAGAATGGGTTCGCAGCATGGCTGAAAAATCTATCGTGTTTGCTTGTGCCAATCCTGTTCCCGAAATATATCCTTATGCAGCTAAAGAAGCAGGAGCTTTCATCGTTGCCACCGGTCGCGGCGATTTCCCCAATCAGGTGAACAACTCTATCGGCTTCCCCGGCATCCTGAAAGGTGCTTTGATGGTTCGTGCCAAAAAAATCACCGACAATATGGCGATAGCTGCTGCACATTCCTTGGCAGATTACGCTGAACGCAGAGGCATAGACCCCGAAAACATCGTTCCTAACATGAACGAAGCATCGGTGTTTCCACAAGAAGCTGCCGATGTGGCAATGCAAGCCATCAAAGATGGTGTGGCTCGCATCCATATCACCCGCGAAGAAGCTTTTGCGAAAGCAGAAAAAGATATCAGCGCTGCACGCGCCATGACACAAACGATGGTGGACAAAGATTTCATAAAACAACCGCCACAAGTGATGTTACAAGATGCAATTGAGTGGGCAATTCAACAAGTTTCTTAAGTTGTCCCTTTTTGTAACGGTAACATGATTTATTTTATAGAAGGTAAATTAATAGAGAAAAATCCAGCCTATGCCATCGTCGAAACCGGTGGCATAGGCTATTTTATGCATATATCGCTCAACACCTATTCTAAGTTGGGCGAATTGGGAACTGTGTGCCGTTTGCTAACGTATATGTCTATCAAAAGCGAAGCGGCAACGCCCGTGGGTGTCACCTTGTATGGATTTTTGTCTGCAGAAGAACGCGATTTGTATATCAGTTTGATTTCGGTGAATGGGGTAGGAGCCAATACGGCTCGTTTGATACTTTCTTCGCTCACCACCGATGAAGCCATTTCGGCTATTGCCAATGGTCAAGTTGCCATCTTCGAACGCGTGAAAGGCATCGGTTCCAAGACCGCGCAGAAAATCATTATTGATTTGAAAAGCAAATATACAAAAATTGCCTTGCAGCAGGATATTCTATCAAATGTACACAATACAAATAAAGAAGAAGCGTTATCAGGTTTGGTTATGTTAGGCTTCAATAAAACGATAGCCGACAAAACGCTTGATAAAATCATTAAATCAGATTCTGACATCAAATCGGTTGAAGACTTAATTAAAAGAGCATTAAAAATATTATAATACGAGTAGAACAAAACTGATTTCTGTTTGAAACTGACTAAATACATAATTCAATTTTTTGCCGTAGCGTGCATATTGTCTATAGCATGGGCAACAACAATTGATGTAAAGCATAATTACGGTTTTATGACCGATAAACTGAGTGTCCCGCCCGATACCAACCCGGAAGACACCATCTTGCCATTTCCTTTCAACGACAATTCGGGAAACCCTTACGATGACCAACAAGATGGCGGGCTATATCTCAACACCCCTTCGAACATCAAACCCGATGTGATTTATAACCCCGACAACAACGAATACATACTAAATAATAAAGCAGGCACTTTAGACTATCGCACCCCGACCTATATGTCCTTTGATGATTATCAAAAATACGCCATGGATCAGGCGTTGCAGAAATATTGGCGCGAAAAAACCAATGCAAATCGTCTGACCAAAGGAAGCGGAAGTTTAATCGGACCTATACACATCGGTTCAAAATTATTTGGTGATATCTTTGGGGGAAACACCATCGACATCCGTCCTTCAGGTTCCGCCGAACTTATCTTTGGCGTGGTATCCACCAAAACCAACAACCCCGCCCTCGACGTGAAACAACGCCGAACCACCAACTTCGATTTTCAGGAAAAGATTCAAATGAATGTTACGGCTAAAATCGGAGATAAGATTCAATTGGGTGTGAATTATAACACCGAATCCTCCTTCGATTTCGAAAACAAAATGAATTTGAAATACGAAGGCAAAGAAGATGAAATTATTCAATTGATAGAAGGCGGTGATGTTTCCTTGCCGCTGAACAGTACACTCATCACGGGAAATCAATCCCTATTCGGTATCAAAGCCAAACTTAAATTTGGCAGAACCACTGTAACCGCTTTATGGTCGCAACAAAAAAGTACTACTGAAAACATCACCGTGTCAGGAGGCGCTCAAACGAGCGAATTCAAACTAAAAGCCGATCAATACGAAGAAAACAGACACTTTTTCCTCTCACAATATTTCCGCGATAATTACGAAACTGCCTTAAAGAAACTTCCTATCATTACGTCCAACGTCAACATCACCAATCTTGAAGTTTGGCTAACTAACATAGGCTCGGCAACCACTGATAATCGTAATATTGTTGCTTTTCAAGATATAGGGGAAGGGAAAACAATTTATAATTCACATGTTCATCCAAATGGTCCTATTTATCCAAGCAATAATGCCAACGATTTGTTGTCATCCGCTGTGGATATCACACAAATTAGGAATCTGAATAACGTAAATAATTATTTAACGACTGCAGGAATGGTCGCGGGTATTGATTACGAAAAGGTGGAACTTGCCCGTAAATTGCAACCTTCGGAATATACCTTTAATAGCAAACTTGGATTTCTGTCTATAAACACCTCTTTAAATTCCGATCAAGTATTAGCCGTTGCCTATCAATATATGGTTGTCGGCGACACCACGGTTTATCAAGTGGGAGAACTTACCAATTCCGGTATTAGTGCGCCAAGTAGTTTGGTGGTTAAACTTATAAAAAGCACATCGCTCAACACCAAAGTGCCCTTATGGGATTTGATGATGAAAAACGTATATTCCATTGGAGGCTATCAAATCAATCCGGAAGATTTTCGTTTAAATGTGCTGTATTCAGGCGAAGATCAAGGTATCCCTATGGGTTATATCACCGAAGGGAAAATTAATGGAGTACCTTTAATCCGAGCGTTAGGCTGCGATCGTTTAGACATGAATCAGAACCCCATTCCCGACGGGGTATTCGATTTTATTGGAAATGCATCTACAGCAGGAGGACTCATTCAAGCTACAAATGGTAGAATATTCTTCCCCGTTCTAGAACCTTTTGGAAAAGACTTGCGAGATGCCATCACGGATGGCGACATCTCTTTGAATCCTATTGCAGACAAATATTGCTACGATTCGCTGTATTCCATGACCAAAACAGGAGCACAGCAATATCCTGATAGAAATAAATTCTCTTTGCAAGGTTTTTATAAATCAGCCTCAGGGGCTGAAATCCCCTTGGGCGCTATGAACGTTCCTCAAGGTTCTGTGAAAGTAACAGCAGGCGGCATTCCTCTCACCGAAAATGTGGATTATACCGTGGATTATACATTAGGTCGGGTTAAGATTATCAATGAAGGGATTTTGAATTCGGGTACACCTATTAATATCTCGTTGGAAAATAATAGTATGTTTAATATTCAAACGAAAACACTGATGGGTTTGCGTGTGGATTATATGATAAACAAAAACTTCAATGTAGGTGGAACGATATTAAACCTGACGGAAAAGCCCTTAACACAAAAAGTAAATTACGGTGACGAACCTATATCAAACACAATATGGGGCGTTGACGGTGCTTATTCAACGGATGCACGTTGGTTGACAAAGCTAGTGGATATGATTCCGCTTATACAAACCAAAGCACCATCCAACATTACGATTAATGGTGAATTTGCCAATCTTTTGCCCGGTCACTCCAAAGCTATTGGAAAATCAGGAACAACTTATATTGATGATTTTGAAAGCAGCAAATCAACCATTGACTTGAAGAGTGTTGGCAGTTGGTTTATGGCAAGTACACCGCAAGGACAACCGGATTTGTTTCCTGAAGCCGCCATTAATAGTAGATTAGCATTCAATAAAAATAGAGCGAAACTTGCTTGGTATGTAATAGATCCTTCGGTATTTTTCAGAAACAACAATCAATTGCCTCCTAATATTTCGAAGGATGATCTTTCCAATCATTATGTTCGTGAAGTGTTTGAACAAGAAGTTTTCCCCAACAGACAACCTGTGGATGGAACTGTTTCGAACATTGCCGTGTTGAATATGGCATATTATCCTAAAGAAAGAGGTCAATATAATTATGATGTGAATCCTTCCGGTTATTCGGCAGGTTTAAGTGCTGATGGAACGCTTAATGCCCCTGATTCTCGTTGGGCGGGTATGATGCGAAGAATAGAATCAACCGATTTTGAAGAAACCAATATTGAATATATCGAATTTTGGATGATGGATCCTTTTGTGTATAATTCTTCGGCTCCGGGCGGACAGATGTATATCAACTTAGGAGATGTTTCGGAAGATGTGCTGAGAGATTCTCGTAAAAGCATAGAAAATGGTTTACCTCCTGACGGAGATACCACAGGAGTTGTTGATACAACCATGTGGGGATTGGTTCCTACTTCACAACCGCTAACGAACTCTTTTGATAATAACGAATCATCTCGTCCAAATCAAGATGTAGGTCTCGACGGATTGAGTGACGCCAATGAACGTAATTATTTTAGTAACTATATTACTAGTGTGATGACTGCTTTCCCGGGATCGCAGGCTGCTGCCAATGCCAATGCCGACCCTTCGGGAGATGATTTCTACTATTTCCGGAATCCCAATTTTGATGACCAACATAAAACAATTCTTCAACGCTATAAAAACTATAATAACACTGAAGGAAACTCACCTACCGACAAACAAACTCAAGACAATTTTGGCGTAAGTTATCCGATGCAAGCTACTACCATACCTGACGGCGAAGATATCAATCGTGATAATACCTTGAGTGAAAGTGAACGATATTTCCAATATAAAATTGATTTAACGCCAAGCAAAATGGTCGTTGGACAAAACTATATCACCGATGTATTGGATGCTACTACAGGTTCTCTTCCAAACGGTACTTCGGGCACTGTTCGTTGGTATCAATTTAAGGTGCCTGTTCAATCGCCCGATAAAATCATTGGCGGTATTCAGGATTTCAAATCTATTCGTTTTATCAGAGTGTTCTTTAAAGGTGTAAGCGATTCGCTGATTTGTAGATTTGCTACATTTGATTTAGTTCGTGGGGATTGGCGTCGTTATAATTACTCCTTATTGGGACCAG
Organism: uncultured bacterium; assembly: GCA_903862465.1. GTDB lineage: Bacteria > Bacteroidota > Bacteroidia > Bacteroidales > CAIWKO01 > CAIWKO01. The sequence goes on from CAIOYH010000187.1 coordinate 9,549, forward strand.
GCGAATATATCCCGAATGATGATCAAACTACTACTACTTTCGATGTATCGGCTGTTAACCTTGAAGAGAATGGTCAACGGTCGCCTGTCAATTATGTGATTCCTCCGGGAATTTTACGCGAAACAAATTATGGAAGTACTACACTACAGCAATTAAACGAACAAGCTCTTTCGATGAATGTTTGTAATTTGATGGATGGTGATGCTCGTGCTGTTTACAAAACATGTGATTTTGATATGCGTCGCTTTAAGACCTTAAAGATGTATGTGCATGGAGAGGCTGTTACAAGCGAAAGTTCAATAAGAGATGGAGATTTGAAAGTCTTTATCCGTTTGGGTTCCGATTTCAAGAGCAATTATTACGAATACGAAATACCTTTGGAACTTACGCCATGGTACACAAGTAGTCCTGATGGAATTTGGCCCACAAACAACCAAATGGAAATAACCTTAGATGATTTGGTTGAAGCAAAGAAAACACGCAACATTCAATTGCGAGAAACGGGATCAGGGGTTTCCTTGTCTTTACCTTTTATTAGCACAGACAGCAAAGGAAATCAAATCACCATTATTGGGAATCCAAGTATCAGCGATGTGAAGGTTATTATGATTGGGGTGAGGAATCCCAAACAAAATGGCGGAAGTTCTACGGATGATGGTAAAGAAAAATGTGCAGAGATTTGGGTGAATGAGTTGCGTTTGACAGATTTTAATCAAAGCGGGGGATGGGCTGCCACAGGACGTATTGCTGCCAATTTAGCTGACTTTGGTAATGTAAGTTTGGCTGCTGCTATCAGTACACCCGGGTTTGGAAGCATTGATAAAAAAGTGAATCAGTTGCAAAAAGAAACAATCACTTCTTATGATATAGCCACCAATTTGGAACTTGGTAAGTTTTTTCCGGACAAATGGGGAATAAAAATTCCTATGCACTTTGACTATTCTGAGTTGAGAAGCACACCTGAATACAATCCAATTAATCCCGATGTATTGTATCGCGAAGATCTTAAAACTTTTGGCAGTCAACACGAGCGCGACTCTATTAAGAAAATTACGCAAGATGTTACAACACGCAAGAGTTTAAATTTTATGAACGTTCGCAAAGCCAAGATGGGAGCTTCCACCAAGAGTCATATTTATGATTTGGAGAACTTCGACTTTACTTATGCTTACACCGAATTATTCCATCGAAATGTTGACATTGAATACGACCGTAGAACCACCCATGTAGGAGGCTTAGGATATAACTTTAGCGCTGCACCCAAGCCTGTGAGACCTTTCGATAAATGGAAACTCATATCCAAATCAAAATGGCTGCGAATCGTGAAGGATTTCAACTTCTACTATATGCCCAAGATGTTGTCGTTCCGAACAGATTTGAATAAAGAATTTCAAGAACACATGATGCGAAACAAGACTAATGCCATCATCATTCTCGAACCTTCTTTTATCAAACGTTTTGGATGGACACGCGATTATGGCTTGAAATGGGACATTACCCAAAACCTCAAACTCGATTATCAGGCTCATGCTATTGCTTTGATTGACGAACCCCCCGGAAAAATTGATAAAAGCCTTCCGGATTATAAAGCCAAAAAAGACTCGATTTGGAAGAATGTGTTGAATTTTGGACGTATGACAAGCTATACACAAACGGTGGATATTAACTATACCGTACCCATAAATAAAATTCCGGCATTCAATTGGCTGAATCTAACGGCACGCTACGGCGGAACCTATAATTGGCAAGCATTGCCTTTAGCGGCGAATGATTTGGGTACTATTATTGAAAATCCATTGGGTAACAATATTGAAAATTCAAATACCGAGCAATTAAATCTTACAGGGAATCTCGTCAATCTGTATAATAAAATCGGATATTTGAAGAAAATCAACGACAAGCGTAAAGGTGTTCAAGACACTAAAAAGCCTAAGACCAACATGCCATCGGAAAAACAAGATTCGTTGAAACCAAAGGTGAATGTATTCAGAGAAATTATTGATAACACTTTAGGTTTATTGATGAGTGTCCGCACGGTGAACATTTCCTATCAGGAAAGTAATGGACGCGCTTTCCCTGGATTTATGCACAAACCTGTTGCCTTAGGTATGGATTGGAACGATAATGCTCCTACCTTTGGATTTGTATTCGGTAGTCCTGGCGATATGTTTGGAACAACAGGCGACATTCTTGGAAGAGCTTTTGAGAAAGGATGGATTTCTCGAGACACCACATTGAATACTCCATTTGCCATAAAACAAACCAAAGTGTTGAATGCGCAAATATCCTTGGAACCATTAAATGGAATGAGGATAGATATTACGGCTAACACCAATTATGCTAAGCAGAATCAGGCGTATTATCGTTATGTAGGCGACAACCAACATAGCGACCCATTTTCCATGGTAGAGACTGGGAATTTTAGTACGACTGTAATTGGTTGGGCTACGGCTTTCAAAGGCGATAATAAAGATAATTCTTCTGATATCTTCAACAAATTTAAAGAATATCGTTTGACCATAGCAAAACGTTTGGCAGCACAAAATCCAAATTCTACGAATCAAATTATTGATTCCACAGGATACCCCGACGGATATGGTCCAACATCTCAGGAAGTACTTATCCCTGCATTTTTGGCAGCCTATCTAGGGAAAAGCGCTGATAAGATATCCCTTAATCCTTTCTCTGAAAAGATATTGAAAGCGATTCCTATGCCAAATTGGAGAATCACCTATACAGGTCTGACGAAAATAGGTTTCATCAAACGCTATTTTAAATCAGTTACGGTAAGCCATACCTATCGTGCGACGTATAATGTTAGTTCCTTTACTACAAATGTTCGTTACAAAGAAACTGACGATGGCTTTGCTTATATTCGTGACCAAATCGGCAATTTCTTATCCGGTAAGGAAATTGGGCAAGTTTCTATCACCGAGCAATTCAGTCCGCTTATTGGATTTGATATGACAATGTCGAATAGTTTGTTGTTCAAGTTTGAATGGAAGAAATCGCGAAACTTAGGATTGAGTTTTGCCAACAATCAATTGACCGAAATTATGACCAACGAATATGTTATAGGGGCAGGGTATCGTATCAAGGATGTGTCCTTCTCGTTGAAGATAGGTGGTAAATTAAAACCGATTAAAAGCGATTTGAATTTGAAAGCTGACTTCTCCATACGTCAAAACAAAACGACATTGCGAAAATTAGTGGAAAATATGGATCAAGTTTCTGCAGGGGGACGAATCATGTCAATCAACGTCTCTGCCGACTATCAGATAAGTGAGAAATTCAACGTTCGCGCATTCTACGACCATATTATCAACAAGCCTTATGTGTCGTCGCAATATCCAAATTCGAACATAAACGCCGGTATAAGTTTGCGATTTACGCTTGCACAATAAAAAAAGCGTTGTATGTTTCTAAAAATTTGTATTTTTGACGAAAATATTAAAACAATATAAAATATGAAAATAGCAGAGAATTTATTTTACACAGAATCCCATGAATGGGTTAGAGTGGAAGGCAATGAAGCCTATGTAGGCGTTACCGATTTCGCTCAGCATGAATTAGGCGACATCGTTTTTGTTGAGGTGGATACCGTTGGCGAAACCTTAGGCAAAGGCGAAACGTTTGGCACTATCGAAGCCGTAAAGACTGTTTCGGATATTTATTTACCCGTCAGTGGCGAAATTTTAGCTTTCAACGATTTGATTGAATCAAATCCTGAAACCATCAACAAAGACCCTTATGGCGATGGTTGGATTATTAAAATTAAGATGAGCAATCAGAATGAATTATCTGCTTTGATGTCTGCGGATGCTTACCAATCACACGTAGGTGCTTAATTTTTGTATAAAACTATAATTAAAGCTCCGGCATCAAGTCGGAGCTTTTTTTTCACCCTATATTGTATCATAAAATTTGCTGTTAAGCGTTATTGGTATAGATTTTGCCTTGCAATGGCATAATGATTTCACATGAATAGAACAGACCAATATAATGAGGTAATATTTTCGAACCGTAATAAAGATTATGGCGCTTATGTTTTGCGCCACAACTATCGAAAATATCTGTTTTATGCTATCATCATTGCTGTTTCGGTGTTTGTGTTTTTTGCTGTTTTGCCTTTTCTGATGAAACATAGTGAATCAAAAGATTCGATGAATAGTCAATACCTATCCGACGTATATATTTCCTCTCCTTTAGATCCTATTGAAAAAGACCCCGACGTTTTACCCGAATTACAACGTTTGATTGCAAAAGCCAAATTCGTTGTACCGCAAATCGTGACCAATGTGGATGAAGAAACCGTTCAGAAAACGGATGATGAAGCTGCCAATGCAGATTCGTCGAACAATGGAACAAGTGTGAATGGTAGCAGCAATGGCGTCTTGGACGGTCAAGGTGGTTCAGACGACGCTATATATACTTACGTGCAAGAAATGCCGCAGTTTCCCGGGGGAGATGAGGCTTTCAATAACTTCTTACGTAGAAACATTCGCTATCCCCAGTTGGCACGCCAAAATAGCATACAAGGACGAGTGTATGTTTATTTTGTGATTGAAAAAAACGGCACTTTATCTGACATCAAAGTGGTGCAAGGCATTGGTGCAGGCTGCGATGAGGAAGCTTTACGCGTGATGCGTATGATGCCCCGATGGAAACCCGGGAAAAAACAAGGACACGAAGTGCGCATACAAGCGCAAAAAACTATTACCTTTGTACTTTCAAATAATACACTTTAATATGGCAACACATTCAAATCATGACGAACATTTAGACCCCGAAACGAAAGCGTATAACGATTTCATGCGGGAAGGCAACGACTATGTGAAAATAGAGTTGTATCTCTATGCAATTAAAAGGTTTCAACAAGCTTTGCTTTTGAAACCCAATGAAAGCATTCCAACCGAGCGCATAGCCTTTTGTAAATCGAAGTTTCAAAAAGACAACAAAACCATTGCTGTTGTGGTGGCTGCGGCTATCGTCGTGGTTTCGTTGTTTATCTTTTTTTAATCACGAGCCGATAGAAGTGCCTAAAGAGCACTTGAGTTCCTAAAGTATTTAAAGTGCTTTGGGTGTAGTATGCTTTCTTATATAGGAACAGCCCCGCAGCGCTTTGGGAAAGGGAAATCCAAGAAGGGGTGCAAGTCTGATGGATTTACGCTCGAGGAAGGCTTTTGCCATAGAGATGCTATTATCTGCTTTTTTAGTAGTATTCAAGAGGTGTTATACCATTACATACAATGTTTTAGTCCAAACTCCTTTGGGTATAATACCGATAGAGTAGCTGTAATAGTTCAATTTATTGGACTATTACAGATGCCGTATCGGTATTAGGATTTCAATGCTATATTGATATTTCATCCGGGAATATCGTTTCGACATTATCTCAAAATACATGCCATTGAATGAAAACATTTTATGGGCATAAAAAAAGCCGAGCTTTCGCATCGGCTTCTTTTTTATTTTTTATTGGATAAGAATTGGTGCCTATCCGATTCTCTTAGTTCGCTTTAATCATTTTCTTGGTGATAACATGGTTTTGACCATCTATCACTGAATAAAAATACACGCCGCTGTTTAAGTCGCTTCCGTTGAATATGAAATAATTTTCTCCGGAATTGGTGTTTAATTTTTCAGAATAAACTTCTTTTCCCAATAAATCCATAACTTTCAAAGAAACATTTTGAGCATCTTCGGTATAACAACCAATTTTTGTTTCGTTGGTATAAGGATTGGGTTGTGGAGGTATGATACCAAATTTCTTGTTGGCAAATTCCGTAACACTCCAACTAGCAGGATGAACCCAAACAATAAGTTGCATACCGCTATTATAGTTCGTTTGAACAGCTACAGGTGTACCTAAAATAGATACATACACATCTACCAACACATCTACAGGATAAAAACCTGCACTAGCGGCTGGTGGTGTTCCTGTTACTTGTACACAGTTTGAATAGGCTCCATAAAATTCGCAATTAATAGTATTACAAGCATAGGCTAACCAAGCCGGTTTGTTCAACAAACTTTTAACGGTGATATGATGAATTGTAATAGCACTTCCGGCAACAGTGGCAGTATCAGGAGCGAAAATCGTCAACCTTGTGTCCAAAGCAACAGTTTCAATAGCTTCGATAGTGTCAGGAACCATTTCGCCATTGCCTTCTGGATCGGTTACTAAAGGATCGGGTGTACATTGTCCGAACGACTGTCCAGCATAAAATGTCAATAAGATACTAGCAACAAAATAAAATAAAGTTTTTTTCATAATGGTTTTTTTTATAATTTCGAGCAAAGTTATGAATTTTTTTTTATATAGCAACATTTTCAATTTATTTTTCATGTTAATAATTGTTAACCACCTATAAAAATGGCACTTGTAAAAATTGGAAAAATTAACGAAGCAAAAATAGAATAGAAAAAAAATCGGTATGGGGCAATCTGAACTAATGAAATTTCACCCATTGAAGGGTATTAAATCTGCCAAGAAGAGTATCTGACACTCGAAAGAAAAATAATTGTTGAGACTGACAACGGCAAATTTAGTATATTTGCAAACGATTTTGTCACCTTTAGTAAATATGGTATGTGATAAAACAGGTACGAAAACTTTATAAATTTAGCGAAACATCGTGAAGGGCATTGTTTTTAAATCAACAGGAAGTTGGTATTCCGTTCGGGATAGCGATGGTCATTTTCTCGATTGCAAACTGAAAGGGCTGCATCGAATTAAAGGACTGAGGGCTACGAACCCTATTGCCGTGGGCGATATGGTTTTGTTTGAGATGCAACAGGGTGAAAACATTGGGATTATCCATAAAATTGAAGACCGCAAAAACTATATCATTCGCAAATCCATCAATCTATCAAAGCAAATTCAAATCATTGCTGCCAATATTGATATGGCATATTTGGTGGTGACATTAGCCTTGCCCCGAACTTCCACAGGTTTCATTGATCGCTTTTTGGTGACTGCTGAAGCCTATCACATCCCCGTCACGATTCTTTTTAATAAAATTGATATTTACGACAAAAAGCTTTTGGAAGCTCATCAAAAAATGAAAGCCATTTATGAGGACATTGGCTATATCTGTCGCGAAGTTTCTGCCCTTCGGGGTGATAATATCGCGGAACTCAAAGAGTCTATGGCTGATAAAACCAATCTTTTTTCCGGACATTCGGGCGTTGGCAAAAGTGCGTTGCTCAACGCCATTGATCCATCCCTGGATCGGAAAACAGGAGAGATTTCCGAGTCCTATCTCAAAGGAAAACACACCACCACCTTTGCGGAGATGTTTTGTTTAGACAATGGCGGCTTCATCATTGACACCCCGGGCATCAAAGAATTTGGCTTGATAGATTTTAAAAAAGAAGACCTGACACATTATTTCCCCGACATGTTTGCCCTCTTGCCCGATTGTAAGTTTTATAATTGCACCCACACCAACGAACCCCATTGCGCCGTGAAAAAATCCTTGGAAGAAAAGCGTCTCAGCGAATCGCGCTACCGAAATTATATCAACATTTTCTATGGCGAAGGCATAGACGAAAATGATTGGGAATAAAAAACTCTTACAGATTCCTGAGAATATATTAATGATAGATGTAAAGCATCATGCTTGATATAAAAGGACCCCTTTTACTAGGTTTTATTCTTCAAAAAAGGGTTTAAAACACCCCAAAACGTTCCCACATTTATAAATAGTTCAGGCAGCCTTCAAATGCATTTCACCTCCCAAGTGATAAATAGCAGCCTGTTTTGTTTTAATATTATATGTATATTTGCACTAATTTATTTGTTATCAAATTTTTTTCACATGAAATCATCTCTAAAAAATAGTGTATTCCTTATTGTTTTCAGTTTGGTTGCAACGCTGTCGTTTGCCCAAGCGAAGAAAGATTCTGTGCCCGACCAAACAGGCTTTCTTTCGATGGGAGCACGAAACAGTGTCGGGATTTTCACTTCCAACGGAAAGTATTTTGTTGGAACAGGGGCAGGCGGTCAGTTTGCTTTGCGGATTGCCAAGAACTTTAACTCGCATTGGTTTGCAGATTGGATTGTCAGTAATATTGACAACAAAGCACAGCGTTTCGATTTCCATAGCGGATTTTCGATGATGCCCGAAGTGTTTTCGCCGCGCATCGGAAAAACGCATTTGGCTTTATTTCCTTTGGGTGGTATATGTATTGACTACACTAAATTTTCACTCACAACAGGCAACAATTATACCAATGGACCTACATTTCTCGAACGTTATAGTTTTGCCGTTCAGGCAGGCTTAGGTGCCACAGTACCGCTTTCCAAACGATTGGACTTTTCCTTCGAAGCGCATTATATGTTGCATATAGGCACCGATGTTGACATTAATATAAACGACCAAGGGGTAATTCTTGAGAAAAAATCAGGCACAAATCTGGAAGGTCATTTGTTTTTTGCAATCAGTATGGATTATAAATTATTTAGATTATGGCGAAAAAAATCATCTTAAACGCACTCGTGTTTTTCATGTTGCCTTTCATGGGCAGCACTCAAACAGCAGAGAAAACTACGATTATAAACAAAACCCTGATGCTGCAAGCCACCATTGCGCCTGCCTACCTGTTTCATCATAAAGGCATTTGGAATTCCTATTTCCATTGCACTTTGGAATGGTGTTTCGACAATCATGTGTCTATTCGCGCCGACGGTTCTTATTTTTTTACAACGCAGGGCGATTACAAACCTTTCAAAATGGATCATAGCTTGTTGCTTGGCGCGTTCTATCATTTCCCGATAAGCACCAAAGGAGATTTCTATGTGGGACTGCAACCCGGGGCTGCCATCGTGCAACAAAATGCCTATACATTCAACGATAGCACTATTAGCAATCCGAAAGTGAAAGTGGCGCCTGTCATAACGGCGGCTATCGGTCTAAACTATTTCTTTTGGAAATATATGAATCTGTTTGTTGCCCTTAAATATCTGCATGGGAATCATGTTTCGCAATATGGCAACGCAATTCCTTTGGATGAGATACGTATTTCGGCGGGCTTGGGTTGGCAAATCCATTTCCGCAAACGAAATCCCGACAAAAAGAAATAACATAAACATCCTAACCATGAGCCAAACAATCCCTAAAATACTGCGCAACACCCTAAAATCTTTGGTGGTTTTGCTTTTGGCAAGCTTGGCTTTCGTATGCTTCATCACCTTATTTCCTCTCATTGGTTCTCTCTACATGAATCATTTCCCCATCCTGCAGGTAGTGAAAGATAATTTTTCCTTACTTCCGCCTTTGTGCATCGTCGGCATACTCATCAGTCCTGTGTTGGGTTGGGCAAGCACACGATTCCAACGTAAGCGATTTATTTATTTGCTGATGTTCGGTGCTGCGGCTTGTCAATTAGCCATCTTGTTAGTCATGTTTTTGTGGGCGCCTTTTCGTTGGGAGGATACGGGGACTATCTTTTTAGTATGGGTGTGGGCTTTTCTTGCTTACAGTTTTGTTTCCATCCCGATATTAGCACTCGCCATTCTGCTCATCGAACGTTGGACCCGCGACAGCGCTTAGACGGTCGAAATACTTATGACATGAAAATAGGTCTGATTTTTCCCAACAAGGATAGAAAAGACAAAACCGTACATCTCGGATTGGGCTATGTGGCTTCGTATGCCCGAAGCATACATAAAGATATTCAAATAAGCATCTTGGATACACGCGTTGCCACCAAAAAAGAATCTCAAATCTTTTTCCAAACAAATTTCGATTTGATTGGAATAACTGTCTTTTCACCTGTTTATGATGAAGTCATCGAAATATTCAATCATATCAGAAAAACACATCCTCTTACAAAGATTTGCTTGGGCGGTGCTTATGTAACCACCATCATGCACGAAATTTTTGTGGATACTCCCGCCGATTTTGCTGTTTTTGGTGAAGGCGAACTCACATTTTCTGATGTGATATTTCATCTGAAAGGCACGCTGCCGATCGAAAACATTCATGGTTTGATGTTTCGCAACGCAGCGGGCGACATCATCATCAATCCACAGCGCGCACACATCGCCGACTTGGATATGTTGCCTTTTCCTGCCTACGATTTATTCCCCATGCAGCGCTATCCCATCCATCGCATTGCCACCAGCAGAGGCTGTCCTTACCATTGCGCTTTCTGCAACTCTTCTTCCATTTGGCAATACCGTTGGCGCAAGCGAAAAGCCCAAAATGTCGTCGCTGAAATGGAGTTTTTGCTTCAGCATTATAAACATAAAACATTTTGCTTCAGCGACAACAGCTTCAATATTGATATGCAGCGTGTAGATGACTTTTGTGATTTGCTGCTTAACAAAAAAATCAACGTTCTATGGTCCACACCCGTGCGCGTCGAAAATATCTATCCCGCTTTGGCGCATAAAATGAAAAAAGCAGGCTGTTACAATGTCGGCATTGGCATCGAATCTGCCAACAATGCAGTCTTGGCTGCTATGGGCAAACAAACCACTATTGAAAAAATCACCGAAAGTATCGCCATTTTAAACAAGCCAAAATCGAGGTCTTAGGACAGTTTGTTATTGGCAGCCCAATCGATACTCTGACAACAGTAAAAGAATCATTACAATACGCAAAAAAATCATCCTTAGATTTTGTGATGTTTTATTCCGTATTGCCCTTCAAAGGAACACCACAATGGGATTACGTTTCAAAGCATGGTATGTTTATTTTTGACGTCATTCATCACTATCACAGCGTGAAACCGCGAATAGTGTTCGAAACCCCTGAATTCTCTTATCAAGAACGTTTGGAAGCCATCAATCTTGCGAAAAAAGCAGGCTATTACAGCGACTCCAACGATAGAAGCCCGCTCTTCGACCTCGGACGCGATACAGCGAAACGCATACAAAATACCCTACCGCCTTTCATCAGTAATAAAATCTACTTGTTGCTCAAAAATTTTTATCGTAGATATTTAAAACGATAATAATTTGGACGCATCCCCCCGAGAAAATCGGGGGGTCGGGCTTTCCGTTCCTAGTCCTCGCGCCGCGAAGAAGCGGCGCTGTGGGCTATACACTGCAATCCCTTGCGCTCGTGCCAACGGGCTATCTTCTCGACTCTTAATCAACATTTCCCTTTTATCCTCCCATTTTTTCCTTTTTCCGCTGCCTATACAGACGCAGCGCGCTACGTCTCTGTTCAGCAGAGGTTCCACCCCTGTCGCCTCTATCCTTTTAGGCTCTGCCTAATTTCTAGTCACGCCGCTTGTAGGGGCAGCCTGTCCCGTACACGAAGTGTCGGGATATTGCATACGCCCTTTAACCAAAACAAATATTCCCTATTCAAACAGATCGCCCCTAATGGGGCTTAAATTAGCATGTGCATATTTTTTTCTACAAACAGCCCGCCTCTCCGAGGCTTAAACATTATAACCTGTTATTGCCCCTTTTTAACCTGTCCCGTACACGAAGTGTCGGGAGGGGTTTGAGGTTAAAATCATATCTGATCATAAAAATCTGCGTCATCCGCGTTCAACTAATCTGCAAGATTTCCAAAATCTAGCAGATTTCCCTCTTAAAAAAAAGAGCCTGAACATCCCTATTATATCCCACCCTGTTATAGCCCCTTTTTAAGGGGTTGGGGTTCTTTCCCGTCTTGTTAAAAGGTTTGAGGTTATTTTTCCACCTCTTCAATACCTACCTAACCACACCACCCAACAATGCCAATAAAAAAATGTGTGAATCTTGTAACTTTTTTATGTAATTATGTAAGTGCTAATAAGCCTAGATGAACGTACTTTGTACTTTATTAAAATTCACTTGCTAACTAAATAATTTAAAAGAATTATTACGTATTCTCAATTTTTCACCAACTAAAAACCATAATTATTGCCCATACAAAATCAAACCGTAAACCAATCTAAGTAAAAACAAAAATCAACCCAATGTTTGCCTCCTCTCTCACATATCATCCCTCTCTTTGTACTCTGCTCAGACATTCCTTTGTCTCCAGTACAAATCCCTCTTTTGGATGTAATGTAATTTCCACTGCCGCTCTTCATTTCCCCAACCTTCCTGCTCCTTTCTTCGCAAACTATTTTGTTTCGAATAACGATCATGCTCCTTTTAATCATGCCCATTCTATCATGAATTTTGAAAGTTCTATTATGCACCTTGAAAGTTCTCTTTCGCTCTCTTCAACCTCTATTATGCTTCTTGAATCCTCACTTTCGCTCCTTGAATCCTCACTTTCGCTCTCTGAATATTCACTTTCGCTCTCTGAATATTCACTTTCGCTCCTTGAATCCTCACTTTCGCTCTCTGAATATTCACTTTCGCTCTCTTAAT
>CAIOYH010000188.1 GCA_903862465.1 uncultured bacterium
ATTATAATACAAAAATAATATTGATACTTTTATTTATAAAAATGTCTTTATATATAGTAATTTAGTCTTTTATTTATTTGACATTGTTGCTTATTATTTCATTATAGATACTAACTTTTGTTTTACGGATATTTCATATTACTTGATAGACTCTATCTAATATAATATTCATACTTCATTTTATTACATGGATACTTCATATTTCATCGTGGATACTTCGTATTCCTCTTGTGTATTTAGTATCTATATTGCTAAACAAAGCATCTTCAATGATATACAAAGTAACCTTGTTTTCAAATATAGTAACCTATATTGTTTATATAATATCATAGTTGTTATATATGGTGTCTTTAATATATAATATGGTATCTTCTTTATATTATATGGAATGAATAAAGAAATATATAGAATGAACAGAGAATAATATGGTATCATCCATATATTTATAATATTTTACAAAACATTTATATCATATTATAATCTTATTTAAGTATTATAGAGAATTAATCTATTTTAGATAGACTTTTTGCTGATATTACATCATATAATTTAATTATTATGGTATATAATGGTTCTATATCTTATATTTATTGGAATTATTGATTTTACGCATTATGATAAAATCCCGAAGGGATGACAATATTATAGAAAACAGAATGCAGCGAATACCAAAAACCCCGAAGGGGTGACATAATAATATCATCCCTTCGGGATTTTATATAGGATTATCTACATGATTTTCTATAATAATTTCAGTCCTTCGGACTTTTGCGTACAATCCGTAATAAGTCTTATATTTTTTTCAATAAAATAAAAAACTAAGCATCTGTAAAAGATGAATAAAAGAAAATCTAAGCATAGTAATGTATAAATCTCCCCACCAATTTCAATATGCATCGAAATAAATTTATTTCTCTTTAATGGAACACTGTTGTCCGGTAAAAAAGAAGAACCATCTTAAAAAACCTAATTGTCAATGCTTTTATAATGTCGCCCCTAACGGGGCTTGATTTTTTTTTATGTGCATTTTTCTACCATAATGTCACCTCTAACGAGGCTTTAAAAAAGTACCGTAGGTACGAAAGTATGGTAGAAAAAACTAGTAAGAGGAGAATAAAAGTGCCGTAGGCACGACATTATAAAAAACCAAACTTTAGCCGGACAAGAATTATAATAGAAATAAATTTATCCTTGAAACCTCATCCATATCCTATCATCCCTCTTCCTAATTTTATCAACCCATAAAAATAAACCACAAAAAAAAGAGGCTGACTTGCGCCAACCTCTTTTCATTGTAAAGTGAAAAAGATATTATTGAATGATAAATTGTTTCGCCAATGCGCGTCCACCGGCGGTCATAATAACCATATATTGTCCTGAAGATAAATTGCTCGAACTCATATTGAGCGAATATTGTCCTGCGAGGCGTTTGCCTTCAGCATAAGATTTTACAAATTTGCCGTTGATGTCGTGAATCACGAAATTAACATCCGAATTTGATTGAATGGCATAATCCAAAATCGCGCCGTCGCCCGTGTTTCGCACTCCGAGCTTCAAACCGTTGATAAAATTTTCGCTGATGCCAATCGTGGGTGCTATAACAGCAAACACAGCGCCATTGTTGTCCAATCCGCCGTCGGTACCATTATAGGTAAAGAAATTCGACATGGGATAATAATAGCCCGTTCCGTTTGGCATACGGTCGCCGCTCTGACTGTATTTCAGACCTTGTCCATCGCCCTGCGCATCGCAAACCAAATAAACCGTGTCGCCCAACATACGAGGTTGGAAAAAGTCAACAGCAATGGCAAACATATCCACAGGAGCGGAAGTGCTGATCGTAATCGGCGTTGGGAAAGTCATATAATTAAACACCAATCCTGCCGAAAGCGTGGTGTCAATGTCTTTCACCGCCATGCGAGTTTTGCCGACACAGGTGGCATTGGTGCCCGTGGTGCTCAAGTATGCCTTGGGACCGGGACCATACACAGGCACCGCTGGCGAGCCCGAAGTGTAGGAAATCATACAACCATCCGCTTTGGTTTTTTGCAGATAAAAACGAACGGAGTCAGTAGAGCCGTTGCCGCTCATGATGGTTTTGTTCACACAATAAAAACCAATACCTGCCACAACAATAGGGGAGGCATCAATCGTTTGGTAGCACTGTATCCAAACGTCCGTAGCCGTATCGGCAGGACTTTTGTTGGTTCCCCACCAATAACCGATTTTGCCGACGCCTGTCGAAGTCAAACCATAGCCCCCAACCATGTTGGCAAACACCAAATTGGGCACATAATTCGTACTAAAACCCGCCGTGTCGCCCAAAGCTTTAGAGCCGAAACTCGCGGGCAGCGTTAAATTTTTTGTAGTCACCGGAACCGCACCATAATGGTGAATTCGGGGCGTTTCAATCACCTGCTGAGCCATCAAAAAACTCGTCAGCAGCACAAAACTAATTGCAATGTAGATTCTTTTCATTTTTAAATAGATTAAGGTTAATAAATTTGTTGCACAAAGGTAAACAAAATTTATTTGATAGAAATTAATTTTTCATAAAAAAAAAGAGGCTGACTTTCGCCAACCTCTTTTTTTTATGTTTTTTGAAGAATAATTATTCAACAACAACTTTTTTGATTAAGCGTTTTCCGTTAACATTCAGGTTGCAGAAATAAGTTCCTGCTTGCAAATCGCTGATGTTATAGTTAATGTTATAAACATTGCCGCTTGTTCTTGTTCCTTCATCTTGTTTGAAAATGATTTGACCATTCATGCCCATCAATTCAAATGTTACTTTCGCATCATTTTCAACTGAATAGTTGATAGCTAAATTGTTTACAGCAGGATTAACGAACGACATTTGAGCACCTTGGAAGAAATAATCATCATTGATGTTAGCATAATTTCTGTCAAGAACTGCAAACAAAGCGATGTTTGGGCAGATTGGATTGCTCCATTGATATCCTTTTACATAGGTCATCCAAGTAGTGTTATACTTGAAAGCAGTGTAACCAATGCCTTCACCTTCTTGATCTGATAAAATACCAATGGTGTCATTTAAAGTGCCTAATAAACTACAAACAACTGAGAAATCAGCATTAACAACCACCAATGATGGGAAGCTAGCTGCGTTGGAAACTAAGAAGTTTGTGTCGCAAGCATTGATTAACATATCAACACTTGTAGTTCCAACCTGAGTTGTAGGAATTGAATCAGGTTTGTTGAAAATACTGAAGGTTAATTTAGAAGTGTTGCTTGCAGAAATATATTTCTTGCCGGCAAACCAAACTATAATGCCTTCGATACCCAAAGCGTGAGGAGTAATAGCTGTGTAACCTTGAGCAACGGCTTTAAAAGCATTACCATTAACACCAAACACATAACCACCACTACCATCAGAATAAGAAGTACACTGTAAACCTACCGCAAAAACAGGAAGAAAGTTTGCTGACAAACCTGTTGTGTCTGTGGTGGTTTTTGCTGTTGTCATCTCATGTGTGAAAGCACGTGTAGTGACAGAACCAGCGTGAAACATTTGCGCAAATGTAAAACTTGTCGCAAATAACATTGCAATTAAAACGTAGATTTTTTTCATTTTTTTGATTTTTGGTTAATAAATTAATTTTACAAAATTACAACTATTAAATTTATCTGCAACATTTTTTGAAAAATATTTTTTTTTCTTTTTCATGCGCAGCACTTTTTGTTCATTATATTAAAGAGGACTAATCCATAATTTGTTGTTTATTTGAATATTGCCTTGTTGAAATAATTTTAATGGATTTGGATAAATTTTTACTTCAGCATCTTCACTGCCTACGGATGAAACCAAATAGAGAAAGGTGTTTTCACCATGCTCAAACGTGGCAACTATGGCAGAAAAATCTTTTCCACCCATCGGAAACGAAGCCATTAATGCCGTTTTTCCCGACACAAATATATGCTGTTCAACGTCTTTTCCATTCATCAACACAATTTTTGATTCATCAGAAATGTTTATTTCACACCCCGAATTTTTATATTTCGACTTCAAAAACATCATCACAAACTTCAAACTCCATTGTTGAATTTTTTCCATATCCTCGTCCGAATATGTAGCTAAATCCTTCTTTGAGTCCTTGCCCACGGGAAATAAAGTAAATTGGTTCGCCATGAGCGATAAATTTTCGGGCATCACAAAATCTACTGGAGTTTTTTCCTTTAAAACAAAATTGCTAGCTTTTTTAGGAGAAATTTTGGGGCGCCAAAACAAGTAATTTTGATTGGGAGTATTTGCGCTTTTCGCAAATTTCAGGATACCTCCTAAAATTTCCAATTCATCATTTCTGAATATATATTTTTTGTTGATTTCTGAAAAGTCTATAGATGATGGAGCTACAAACCCATTACGGCGAGAATATAACCATTTTTCTTTCGATATATATGTCACAAACGCATCAGTCAATTCGTTTGGAGACATTCCAATCAATATCTTGATAAATGCTCTTGAGCTCTCCATGTCCACCTCCTTTACAAACCTCTCGAACCCATCCACAGCAATCTTGCCCGCCGCGTTGGTGCTTATTCTTGGGAATTCACTCAACCCAAGTTCATGCAAAAAAGCGGTAAATAATTTGGGGTGTCTCCGTGTAAAATTAAACAAAAGTTTTGGTTCTATATAGAATATATTTTTGCTCTGATTAAAATAGGTATTAAGACTCTCCGAATGAATATATACCTCATCCGCTTTCAAATACTTTATTTCGCCAACTATATTTGCCGCTAAGATGAAAGCTTTATCTTTTAGCGATGCTATTATTTTTTCTTTTTCAGGTTTGGACGCCGATTCATAAACGGACATAATTTTACGAACATGTGCATAATACATATTCTTTGATAGTGTTGTGTCTTCAGTGAATTGAGGTATAATGTTTGATTCTATTTCGTCCGCAAGTTCCGGCTCGGCAATTCCAATATCATGAAAAAATCGTCTGCAAGCAGGTTTTTTCAATAAATTTTTATGCACCACTGGCAGATTAGACTTTTTTCCATGCGGCAAAAACACTGAAGGTTGATGCGTCTCCGAATAAGGAGCCATAAGTTTGTTGTCGTTTGTAAGAATGATAGGTGCATTTCTCAAATTAAAATAATTTGATTTATGCTGAACGTCCCACAAGCGCTGATGAGCATGAACATATGAATAAAACTTGATAAGCCATTTTATAGGCTTGTCTTCTAAAAAATCGGGCGTAACAATAATCCTAAAAGCTAAACTTTCGGCATCCCCACTTTTTATTTGGATTACTTCTGTAAAATATTCGCGCAATTCGGCATAAGAGTCTTGCACTATTTCGGAATCAATAAAATAATTCTTTTGAAACAACTTCTTCAAATCGATTCTATTTAACAAGCGAAAAATCGTTTCATCGCCAGGAATCAACACATCTCGAAAAGCAGCATTGTTTGTCCGAGTAACAGGGATTGAATTCTTTCGCGAAAGATGAAGTTTCAGTGCATTATAAAACTCCCGATAAACTTTATTGTTGGAATTCCCCATGCTACTTTCCACAGGGGTTTGTATCGGTAGCATCGCCAAAAGAGGCAAGCCGTAGCACCCAAGTCTATAAAAGCTATTTAGCGCAATAATGAGAAGCTGCGTAAGATCACGCAGTAGTCGCAGGTTTTCAGGAGCCACTATCATATCAAAAGGGATAAAATCGCGCAACGGATTGGTGGTGAACGGAGCATGAATTAAAAAGTTCATTCCACTCAACATCTTTGTGGGGAAAAATGCAAAAAGTGGTGCATTACTTATCGCAATAAACTTAAAATCATCATTACTATCGTCCACTTTAAACGCCAATTCGTTTTGCGATTTAAACGTCGAAAGCGCCATAGTAACAACCAAAAACACTTCTTTCTTTTCAGAGATTTCAGCTGTAAACGCCTTCTTGAGAAAAGTTTGCTTGCGCACGTTATTAGAAAGCCTTACCTCTTGCTTTTCCACACATGAGGCGAGTTTCTCGTTCTCGAAGACTTCAATTTGCTGAATTTGCTTCAAGAAAATAAGGAAATACTCATTAAGATTTTCTAAACCTAACTTCACGGCACTGTAACATTCTGCTAGTTCCTTCTTTTTGAATGGAAGCACAATCAAGGTGTTGAATCCTGCATCAGGAACTCGTGATTTGGTCTCCTCCAAGACTTCATAATCGGTAATTTTAAAATGATAAGGCTCGCAATGTATCTCAGGAGAATCCGTTACGGAGAAAACGGACTTGAAACCGATACCAAATTTCCCAATTTGATTCACATCTTGATAATTATGTTTGGTGGTATTGGCAAAGGTGGTGATTGACATCAAATCATCCTCATCAAAATCTTTACCGTTGTGATGTATTTCTATCCTATCTTTGAATAATTTGAATCTGATGGTTTTAAATGATTGGTCATCTATTTTGCGTGCGTAGGCATCTTCTGTGTTTTGTAGAATTTCTTCTATAAAACGAGAAGGTTGTGCATACATCGTGGCTAAAAACTCCGCATGACGGTTACCTTTTGCCTTATTAGCAGCCACGGCTTCGCGGCTTTTGCCGATATGTTGTTCTAATGTTAGTTTCAAGATTAAATAAATTTCTACAAAAGTAATAAATTAATTGCATAGAAAAATGATTTCTTATCAAATATTGTAAGCTTTTTTACAGATTATGTCATATCAAATGTTTACTTTTGCAGTTATGATTGAACAAAAACCTACACATACCTCCTTGTCTGAATTGGGAGAATTCGGTCTTATTGACCATCTGACAGCGGGCATTGCACCCCAACATGCCTCATCTGTGAAAGGCATTGGCGACGATGCTGCTGTGATTGACACGGGCGATGCCTACTCATTAATCTCAACTGACTTACTGAACGAAGGTATTCACTTCGATTTGGCTTATGTTCCGTTGAAGCATTTGGGATATAAGGCAGCCGTGGTGAATTTTTCGGATATATATGCCATGAATGGCACACCAAAACAAATTACAGTGGGGATTGCGGTGTCGAATCGTTTTTCGTTGGAGGCTTTGGAGGAGTTTTATGCAGGCATACGTCTGGCTTGCGAGAAATATCAGGTGGATATTGTGGGCGGGGACACGACGTCAAGTCGGGCGGGGCTGTTTGTTTCGATTACGGTGGTGGGTACGGTGGAGAAACAGGATGTGGTGTATCGTTCGACGGCAGGGGAACACGATTTGATATGCGTGAGCGGCGATTTGGGTAGTGCGTATGCCGGACTTTTGTTGTTGGAGCGCGAAAAAGCAGTCTTCTTAGCTGATCCTAACATGCAACCCGACTTGGAAGGCTACGATTACCCCATAGAACGACAACTGAAACCGGAAGCACGGCGTGATATCGTCGCGTTGTTTAAGGAGCACGGCATTAAACCGACGGCTATGATAGATGTTTCGGATGGGTTGGCGTCGGAGTTGCTGCATATCTGCAAGAGTTCGGGGGTGGGATGCTCGGTTTATGAGGAGAAGATTCCGATTGATATATCTACGATCACATTGTGCGATTCGATGAACATTGATCCGACCACGGCAGCGATGAATGGCGGGGAAGATTATGAATTGTTGTTCACGATTTCGCAAAGAGACTATGAGGCTATCAGAAAGTTTCAGGAGGTGAGCGTTATTGGACATGTTATGGATGCCGGGAGCGGGATGAACTTGATTTCGCGGAGCGGACAGGCGATTCCTATCACGGCACAGGGATGGGATGCGCTGAGGGAAGAGGAGAATTTGGATTTTTGATTTAAGATTTTAGGATTTGAGATTTTGGATTTGAGATTTTGGATTTTAGATTGGTGATTTTAGATTTTTTATTGGGGAGTTGCGTAGGGAGATTCTATATTATTGTGAGGTTATTTTCGATTTAGTTTTATTTTATGGTTATTGATAGCTATATATCTGTTGTATAGTTATATATATTACTTGTTGTTGTTTTTATTTCGGTTGTTGGATTGTATTTATCATTTGGAAGAATGCATTTATTGATGCGCATGTTGCGTTTATTGTATGGAAGAATGCATTTATTGTATGGAAGAATGCATTTATTGCTTGGTAGATTGCATTTATTGCTTGGCAGATTGAATATATCGGGTGGGAGATTGAAAATATCGGATGGGAGATTACATATATGAATATAACTATTTCATTTATAAATATGTCTGATGCGTTTATTCAATAGGCAATTGTATTAATTCAATAGGCAATTGCATTTCCGGTATGGATGATTGCAATTCCGGTATAGAAGATTGCAATTCCGGTATGGAAGAATGCAATTCCTGTATGGGAGATTGCATTTCTTGCTTGGTCAAATGTGTTTCTTGAGGAGTGGATTGTTTTTGTTGGTTGTTGTTTTGCGGATAGTTTTGGGTTAGTTTGGAGGAGTGTTCAGGTCTGTGAGCGGATTGGCAGGATGATAGAAGCCTGAGACGGAGCGCCAGGGATTGGAGAGGAAAGCCCACAGCGCCGTTTTTCAGGCGCGAGGACTTGGAACGGAAAGCCCAGTCCCCCCGATTTTCTCGGGGGGAGGCGCCCAAAGTTTTAAGATCCAAGCTCCAAATACCAAATTCCAAGCTCCAAATACCAAATTCCAAGCTCCAAATACCAAATTCCAAGCTCCAAATACCAAATACCAAGAACCAAGTACCAAGATCCGAATACCAAGTTCTAAATTCCAAACTCCAAGTTCCAAATCCTAAGATACAAATACCAATAGTATTATACCTATTGCCTCGTCCTTGTTACCGATTAGGTTTAGTTGTTCATCAGTGCTTCAATCTCGGCGACGGTTTTTGGAATTGGTTTGCCTAGGACTCGATGTCCGGTTTCGGTTACGAGGACATCGTCTTCGATGCGGATGCCTCCAAAGCCGAGGTATTCACTTACCTTATTATAATCAATGAACTCGGTGAACTTATTTTCTGATTTCCATAAGTTATACAGCTCTAGGATGAAATATATGCCCGGCTCTACGGTCAACACAAAACCCGTTTGGAGGCGTCTGCCTAAACGTAAATATGCGGTGCCGAACTGATCAATAGGGCGAACTTCATCGTCATAACCTACATAAATCTGCCCGATATCTTCCATGTCATGGACGTCTAAGCCCATCATGTGTCCCAAACCATGAGGGAAAAAGAGCGCATGAGCGCCTTGTTTCACAGCTTCATCTATGTCGCCTTTCATCAAGCCAAGTTTCTTGAGTCCTTCAGCAATAACTTTGCAGGATAGCAGATGTATGTCTTGATATTTCACCCCCGGTTTGATGGCTTCGATGGCTGCCATTTGGGAATCCAAGACAATTTGATAGATGTCCTTTTGTTTCTGCGTGAATTTGCCGTTGACGGGCACCGAACGGGTGTGGTCAGTAGCATAATGATTGGGCGTTTCAAAACCTGCATCCATCACCAACATATCGCCCGAGTTCATCAAGTTGCCATGAGCATGTCCGTGCAGGATTTCGCCCCTTACAGACAATATAGTGGGGAATGACAAGGCGCCATTTTTTGCTAAAGCAATGCCTTCCATAGCGCCGGACACTTCATATTCATATTTATTGGGCTTCACGAGTTGCATGCCTTTGGTGAACATTTCGTAAGCTGTGTCGATACCTTTTTCTATCTCGGCAACTTCTGCCGCAGATTTCATTGAGCGAAGATGTATGACGGCAAGCATCATTTCCATAGAAGCATTTTCTTTCAATTTGGCGACGGATATGCCCAACAATTCTGATAGAAATATCTTTGAGTTGGGATTGTAAGGCGGCAGAAAATGTATGGTTCTGTTTTGTTTCATGGCATCCAAAACATAGGTTTCGAAGTTGGCAAATCCTTCGGTTTGGGTGATGCCAAACTGTTTTGCTTTGTTGCTCAGCAAAGGCAGAGGACCTGTCCAAATTACGTCTTCAATTTCCACGTCGTTGCCAAACACAATATCTTTCCCATTGTCTAAGTCCATGACGGCTGCCAATCCGGGTTCGTCTATGCCAAAGAAATAGAGGAAGGAGCTGTCCTGCCTGAAATGATAAATGTTTTGTGGATAATTCATCGGCAACTCCGTGTTACCAACAAATATAAGTAGCCCACTGTTGATGAGCGTTCTTAATGCTTTTCTTCTTTCGATATAAATTTCTTTTTCAAACATTGCTTTAGTGATTTGTGATTTAAGATTTTTGATTTGAGATTTGTGATGTATGATTACTACTTTATTATAATTGATTCGTTGAACCCCGAACTATGAACTCGGAACTATGAACTCGGAACAACGAACTATGAACTCCGAACTATGAACTCCGAACTATGAACTCCGAACTATGAACTCCGAACTATGAACTCTAAACTCCGAACTACTTCTTCCCCTTCATCAAAGTTTCGATTTCCTCTACTTCAATGGGAACATTTTTGAGCAGATCAATGGGTCCGTTTTCGCTCACCAAGATATCGTTCTCAATCCTGATGCCTATTTCTTCTTCTTTGATATACAATCCCGGCTCGCAACTCAACACCATGCCGGGTTTCAGCACCACCTGACGTGTGCCCACATCATGCACATCCAAACCAAGAAAATGCGAATTGCCGTGCATATAATATTTAAAGTACATCGGACTGTCAGGGTTTTGTTCTTTCACATCCTTTGCCGTAAACAGCCCGAGTCCTATCATCTCAGCCTCCATCAGTTTGGTGACCTCTTTGTTGATTTGTTCGATAGTTGTACCCGGGACTATCAACTGCGTAGCCTTTCTCATAACCCTGAGCACGGCATTATAACAATCCTTTTGTCGTTTATTAAACTTGCCGTTTATCGGAATCGTACGCGTTAAATCCGCAGCATAATTGCCATATTCAGCTCCAAAGTCCAATAAAATCAAATCCCCATTTTTCAAACGTTGGTCGTTCTTGATATAGTGCAACACGCAAGCATTCACGCCTGATGCCACGATAGGATAATAGGCATGACCCCCGGCACCATTGCTGATAAATTCGTGGGTGATTTCTGCCTCCACCTCATATTCCATGAGGCCCGGGCGTGTAGTTTTCAGCACGCGGCGGAAAGCCTTCTCCGTTATATCACATGCCTGTTGCATCATCTCAATTTCTTCAGGTTCTTTACACAAGCGAAACTCCGTAAGCAGCGGATTCAACCGTTCGTAATTATGCAAAGGAAACTCTTTTTTCAAAGCTTTCGCATAACGCAACTCTCGCGAAGCCACATCGCAGGAGAAACGCGCATTTTCGTAAGTATTCAAATAGATATTTTCCGAACGCAATATCAAATCTTTCACCGTATCGTCAAAACTATCCAACCATTTCACGGTTGTAGCCCCCGATACTTCTTTGGCTTGTTCCAAACTATATTTATGCCCATACCACGTCACCATACTGTCATTTGTTTGAACCGTAAAGACAATTTCGCGCAAAGATTCCGTCGGATGATCGGGACAAAGACACAAAATACACTTCTCTTGGTCCAATCCCGTCAGATAAAACATGTCGGAACTCTGTCTGTAAGGATGAAATTGGTCGCCATTGCGTTGCGATTCGTCATTCGACAAAACGATTACTACCGAATTGGGCTTTAACTTGTTGACCAACTTTTTCCGATTACGAATGAAGAGGTCCGCATTGATATTTTTGTAGCGCATTATTGATATATGTTTAAATGATTAAATTTTTTTCTTGGATATTAAAATTATGTGTATTTTTGCGTTCGATTTCTTAAAGCAATATATTTTTAACAACTTTCGCAGTATTTTATTTTATTTTTTGCAAATTTAAATATTTATGAGCACATTATTACATTATTCTTCAATTACAAAAAAGATCGTCATGGGACTCTTCGGCTTATTCCTAGCCATGTTTTTATTAGTCCATCTCACAATCAACCTATTATTACTCTGCAACGACGGCGGCGAACTCTTCACGGCAGCCTCCTCGTTTATGGGCACAAATATAGCAATAAAAATATTCGAGTACGTACTTTTCGGAGGATTTTTTATTCACATCATCATAGGAGTCATTATTACCTTAAAAAATTGGGCGTCCCGTCCCGTCGGTTATTTGGTCGCCAACAAATCCCACACCTCCTTCTTCTCCAAGTATATGTTCTACACAGGAGCCATCATTTTTATATTCCTTATATTGCATTTCATGCACTTTTTCTTCATCAAAATCGGATGGGTACAAGTGCCTGCCGGACTTGAAAAACACGACTTCTATAAAATGGCAATCGCTTTATTCACCAATAAATTATACTCCTTAGTGTATATCGCTTTCTTCATCTTTTTAGGATTCCATTTAAACCACGCCATACAGTCGGGCTTCCAAACCTTGGGTTTAAACCACAACAAATACAATTGTACTATAAAAAGAGTCAGTCTCATCTATTCCCTTTTGGTGGCAGGCGGTTTTTCTCTAGTACCTATTTATTTCATGTTCTTTTTCTAAGTCAATTCAATTTTATTAATTCGTAAATCACCTTATATAATATACCTGCAGCTATGACAACATTAAATTCAAAAATTCCTCAGGGCAATTTAGCTGATAAATGGACCACTTACAAATCAACCTGTAAGTTAGTTAACCCGTCAAACAAAAGAAAACTCGACATTATCGTCGTCGGAACAGGACTTGCGGGTGCTTCCGCTGCCGCTTCCCTTGGCGAACTCGGCTACAATGTGAAAGCCTTTTGCTATCAAGACAGTCCTCGTCGGGCTCACAGTATTGCTGCCCAAGGCGGTATTAATGCTGCAAAAAACTATCAAAATGATGGCGACAGTGTCTATCGTTTGTTTTACGACACTATCAAAGGCGGCGATTATCGTTCTCGTGAAGCCAACGTATATCGTCTCGCCGAGGTCAGCAACGGCATCATCGACCAATGCGTGGCGCAAGGCGTTCCCTTTGCCCGCGATTATGGCGGATTGTTAGACAATCGTTCCTTCGGTGGCGCTCAGGTTTCGCGCACGTTCTACGCTCGCGGACAAACAGGACAACAACTCCTCTTGGGAGCTTACAGCACCTTGAGCCGTCAGATAAATAAAGGCACCGTGAAACTCTACAACCGTCGCGACATGCTCGATGTGGTCGTCGTTGACGGAAAAGCACGCGGCATCATCGTTCGCAACTTGGTGACAGGCGAAATTGAAAAACATTTTGGTCATGCTGTCGTGTTGGCTACGGGGGGTTATGGCAATGCCTATTTCCTTTCAACCAACGCTATGGGCTCCAACGTAACACCTTTGTGGCGTGCCTACAAAAAAGGCGCTTTCTTCTCCAATGCTTGCTTCACTCAGATTCACCCCACCTGCATCCCCGTACATGGCGACTTCCAATCCAAACTCACTTTGATGAGCGAAAGCTTGCGCAATGACGGTCGGATTTGGGTGCCTAAAAAACTCGAAGACGTTGCCAAACTTCGCAAACGCGACATCAAACCTTCCGACATACCCGAAGAAGACCGCGACTATTACCTCGAACGTCGCTATCCCGCTTTCGGCAACCTCGTCCCCCGCGACGTAGCTTCTCGCGCCGCCAAAGAGCGTTGCGATGCCGGTTTCGGCGTTAGCCATTCAGGCTTAGCTGTCTTCCTCGACTTTAAAGAATCCATCGCCCGTTTGGGCAAAAACGTCATCGAAGAACGCTATGGAAACCTATTTCAGATGTACGAACAAATCATCAACGAAAATCCTTATGAAACACCTATGATGATTTATCCCGCAGTGCATTACACCATGGGCGGCATTTGGGTTGACTATGATCTGATGACCACCATCCCGGGCTTATTTGCCATCGGCGAATGCAACTTCTCCGACCATGGCGCCAACCGCCTCGGCGCTTCCGCCCTCATGCAAGGCTTAGCCGACGGATATTTCGTACTTCCCTACACCATCTCCAACTATCTCTCATCCGAAATCCACACCAAACGCATCCCTACCGACGCTCCCGAATTTGTGCAAGCCGAAAACGACCTCAAACAACAACTTGCCAAACTCATGAACATCAAAGGAAAACAATCCGTTGATTCCATCCACAAAAAATTCGGTAAAATCATGTGGGAATATTGCGGAATGGGCAGAACCGAAGAAGGTTTGAAAAAAGGACTATCCCTCGTGCCCGACATCAAAAAAGAATTTTGGACCGATCTCTTCATTCCGGGCGAGATGAACGAATTTAACCCCGAACTCGAAAAAGCTAGCCGCCTTATTGACTTCATTGAACTCGGCGAACTCATGATGCGCGATGCGCTCCAACGTCGTGAATCCTGCGGAGGACATTTTCGCGAAGAAATGCAAACCGAAGACGGAGAAGCAAAACGCGACGACGAAAACTTCGCTTTCGTTTCCGCTTGGGAATTCAAAGGTGCCGACAACGAACCCCAACTTCACAAAGAACAACTCAATTTTGAAGTCGCTAAACCTTCTCAACGCAGCTACAAATAAAAAGGTAAGAAACGGAAGTTCCATGCCTCACATCAGCTCGCAACTTCCCCAAAAACCTAACAGTAAATCGTAAAACAAAAATCACAAAACATAAATCATAATTCTCAAATCTTAAATATTCATCCAATGGATTTAACTCTCAAAATTTGGCGTCAAAAAAACTCCTCATCAAAAGGAAAATTCGAAACCTATAAAGTAAACGATGTATCTCCTGATAGTTCGTTCTTCGAAATGCTCGACACCCTCAATCAGCAAATCATCGAAAAAGGCAACGACCCTGTAGCGTTCGACCACGATTGTCGCGAAGGCATCTGTGGAACCTGCAGCCTCTATATCAACGGTCGCCCTCACGGTCCAAAACGTGGCATCACCACATGTCAACTTCACATGCGCTCATTCAAAAATGGCGACACCATCGTTGTCGAACCTTGGCGCGCCAAACCATTTCCTTTGGTAAAAGACCTCATCGTTGACCGTTCAGCCCTCGATTTAATCATTCAAGCAGGCGGTTACGTATCCGTAAACACCGGTGGCATCCCCGACGCCAACGCCATTCCCATCCCAAAGATGAATGCCGA
Organism: uncultured bacterium; assembly: GCA_903862465.1. Taxonomy (GTDB): domain Bacteria; phylum Bacteroidota; class Bacteroidia; order Bacteroidales; family CAIWKO01; genus CAIWKO01. Next base: position 15,045 of record CAIOYH010000188.1, read on the forward strand.
CTTGGCTATGGACGCTGCCTCCTGCATCGGCTGTGGTGCTTGCGTAGCCTCATGTGCCAACGCCTCTGCCATGCTCTTTGTTGGCGCCAAGGTGTCCCAACTCGCCCTCTTGCCACAAGGTAAAATCGAAGCTGCCAACCGCGTACAGAAAATGGTTGCCGAAATGGATCGCTTAGGCTTTGGCAACTGCTCCAACACCTACGCTTGCGAAGCCGAATGTCCCAAAGAGATAAAAGTCACCAACATTGCCCGCATGAACCGTCAATTCATGAAAGCAAAAGTCTGTGCCGAGAAACACGAAGCGGCTAGTTTTGGAGGATAAAAACACCCGACAAACCTTTATCTCAACACTCTCATTCCAAACCCTCAAAAACCCCTACATACGCCTGCAACTGCGAATCCCTAATTCGCCAATTCGCAATCCGTCCCGCACAATCAACATCGTGCTTGGTAGTGTCATGCACCTCCCAATTCGTAATTCGCCCATTCGTAATTCGTTGAGGCTCCTTGGAATTTGGATTTTGGAATTTGGATCTTGGATCTTCAAAATTTGGGCGTGCCCCCCGTGAAAAACGGGGGTCGGGCTTTCCGTTCCAAGTCCTCAGTCAGCGCCGCTTGGGCGGCTCTGCCTTCCGGGCTTTCCTCTCCAATCCCTCACGCTCCGTCTCAAGCTTCAATCCTCACGTCCTTAATAATAAACCTGCCAAATTATTGCCTCTTTTCAAGGGGTTGGGGTTTATAACCTACATTTTCCATCCCATCTTTCATTTTTATTATACCTATATAATATAAACAAAATCCTTCCCTTCCCAATCATCCACAATGCCCCCTCGTAGGGGCGTATTGCATACGCCCTTCTACTTAAAAAATAGCTCCATTTAACTCTTACAAAAACAAAATAATGCGTAGCAGTAAAAGTATTGTACAAAAAGCCATCCCTTCAAATCTCCGAACGCAGCAAATACCATTTGAACTAAATCCCATAACCTTTACGGAAGCTAAAAGGATACACCGGAAACCTCCTATGATACCGCGGAAGGGAAATATGATACACCGGAAGCCATTTACGAAGCACCGGAAACAATTTATGATACTGCGGACGCAATTTATGAAGCACCGGAAGCAATTTATGATACACCGTTTAACATTTACGAAGCACCGGAAACAATTTATGATACACCGGAAAGAAATATGATGCCACTTTTTCGTTTTTCAAACACAACGGAAAAGCCCAATATAGCTATTACAACTAACTAATTCAATGTTTTAGCTAATTTTTATGCCATTTTCTGTAAACACATACCTAATTTAACTATATACCAAGGCGTTTCACCTATTTTTTAGCTCACTATTTCAAGAAAGACAAGTAGATTTCATAATTATAAAATCAAAACCTGTCCCTAGCAACCCCTAACCTGCCGCCATCATTCGTAATTCGCCCATTCGTAATTCGTAGTAGCCAAAAAGCAAGCCAAAACCCACCCTTAACAACCCACATCCTGAAGCTAGCAACCCACAACCTGCCGCCATCATTCGTAATTCGCCTATTCGTAATTCGCAGTAGCCAAATAGCACCCTACTCCTTGGTATTTGAATCTTGGAATTTGGTATTTGGATTTTGGAATTTGGTATTTGGATCCTACTCTCAGTAAGGTCTGACGTCTTTTCCCTCGATATAATTGATGAACGAGCGGTTCACCACTTTGTTTCCGCCCGCCGTGGGATAATTCCCCGTGAAATACCAATCGCCCGTATGTTTCGGACATGCGGCATGCAAATCTTCGATGGTTTGATACACGATATGCACCTCCGCTTTGGTATCTTTTGGCAGTAGCAACTTGGAAATTTTATCGGAAATCCGATCGGCACTGAAGGGCGCGTAAATATCTTTCACATGATTCACCCATTGTTCCTTGGGCGCATTGAGTTGTTGTTTGCATTTGTTATACACCTGATTGATTACGTTAGATTGGTTGGTTTCGTTCAACAATTCAATCGCCGCTTTGAACGCCACAAAGTCGTTCAGCTTCGCCATGTCAATGCCATAGCAATCGGGGAAGCGGATTTGCGGAGCCGAGGACGCGATGATGATCCTTTTGGGGCTAAGTCGGTCTAAGATGCGGATGATGCTTTGTTTTAGAGTGGTTCCCCTCACTATGCTGTCGTCAATCACCACGATAGTATCCACTTGATTGCGGATGATGCCGTAGGTTACGTCGTAAACATGCGCCACCAAGTCGTCGCGTTCCTTGTCCTGCGTGATGAAGGTGCGGAGTTTCATATCTTTGACGGCAACCTTCTCGAAACGGGGTCGGAATGACAAAATCTTGTCGAGTTCGTCGGAGCTCAGATTGTTGCCCGCAGCGATAATCTTGTCTTTTTTCACCTTGTTGCAGAACTCTTCCAAAGCATCCATCAGTCCGTAGTAAGCATCAGACGCGGTGTTGGGAATGAAGGAAAAGACGGTGTTCTCAATGTCGTAGTCAATCGCCTTTAGAATGGCAGGAGCCAAATAGCGTCCTAGGTTTTTGCGTTCGAGATAAATTTCTTTATCGGTTCCGCGCGAGAAATAAATACGTTCGAAGGAACATGCTTTCTTTGTTTCTGCTTCGCGAAACTGTATGATGGAGTGCGAGCCTGCTTTTTTGACAACCAACGCCATGCCGGGTTCAATCTCCTTAACTTTGTCGAACGTAACGTTGAAAGCGGTCTGAATAACGGGACGTTCGGAGGCTGCCACCACCACTTCATCGTCGGCATAGTAATAAGCAGGTCGGATTCCCGAAGGATCGCGCATTACGAAGGCATCACCATGACCAATCATGCCTGCAATGACATAGCCGCCATCCCAATCTTTGGTGGCGCGCGATAATATCTTCTGAACATTCAAATCGCGACCAATTAGGGCAGAAATATCTTTCTTAGCAAAACCCTCTGCTTTGTAGAGTTGATAAATGTTTTCGTTTTCTTCGTCCAAGAAATGGCTAATCTTTTCGAGTATGGTTATGGTGTCGGAAGTTTCCACAGGATGTTGCCCAAGGGCGATGAGTTTTTGAAACAAATCGTCCACATTGGTCAAGTTGAAATTGCCGGCTAAGACCAAGTTCTTTGTTTGCCAATGGTTGGTCCGAATAAAAGGATGACAATATTCGATGTTGTTTTTGCCGAAGGTTCCGTAGCGCAAATGTCCTAAATATAATTCGCCAACGAAATCGGTGTTGCGCTTAAGATAAGCCACATCGTTAAGCAATGCAGAGTTGGTTTTTTTAATTTGTTTCAGATTGGAATAAATCTGATTGAAAATATCCATGATAGGCGTGGAAGAGTTTGACCGCAGTCGGTTGATGAACCGAATACCGGGTTCCACATCGAGTTTTATGCAGGCGATACCCGCCCCGTCTTGTCCGCGGTTGTGTTGTTTTTCCATCAACAGTGACAGTTTGTTCAAACCGTAGATGGTTGTACCGTATTTCGCCAAATAATATTCGAGAGGCTTTAACAAACGAATAAAGGCGATACCACATTCGTGCTTAATTGAGTCGCTCATGCCTTGAAATTTTGTGCAAAGTTACATAATTGTGTCGAGAAAAGAAGTTATCCATGGGTTTTATCTTGTTTTTTGTAAATTAAAAATATCAATATTCTCGTATGACCCAACGTAATCGTGTGTAAAATGTTCAATAGAAGCGTCTTTATAAACACTGGAGTCGCTGACGAGTAAATATTTGGCACCATGATTAATTTGGTTTTCAATCTTTTCAATTTGATTCATGGTATCGAATCCGAAAGCAGTCCATCCTTTGTGATTCATCAAAACAAGGGAGATGTTGATGCTAGGATCGGGAATGCTGATGACTTTATCGTCGGGTTTGATGCCTATAACATTGAAATAATAGGGTAAGGATTCAAAAGCTTTTATTTTGGTGGCATAATAATAATGCATATAAGCCCATCCTCCGATTTCGAATTGGGAAGCGTAACGTTCTGGTTTATTTAAATATATCCAATAGCGCATACGCATATTATTTTGGCAGTAGAGGATGTTGTAAACCAAAAATAGGAAGAAAGCTGATTTGAGGATGATGCTTTTGAATAGTTTTTTGGAATAGGCTTTTAAACCAACTAAAAATAGAAGGCATATAAGCAGAAAAAGTTGTAATAAATCAATGACATAATAGTCGTGATTTCCAAAAGCATTAAACCAAAAGAGGACGTAGAGGAGGCTTCCGAAAATCAAAATAGCCAATGCGACAAGATATGTTTTGGCTATCTTTTTACTAATAGCAAAGAAAATGATTCCGAATAACATCATCACCAAAAGGAGCAAGGTATAGAGGCTGAAGATTTGTTGTACGACAAAAGTTTTGAACCCATCGCAAACGATTTGAATTTCTGCCGCACTCATTTTCCAAATGGGCCAAACACTATTGAATGTATATCTGCCGCCATAAAGCGCATTAAAATGATTGGCATAGGCGTACCAAAGAATCAGCAGTACGGGAACGATAAGGAGGGGTAAGATATATTTAGAAGGTTTGAGGAAGAGTTTTGTTTGGTTTTTGA
>CAIOYH010000189.1 GCA_903862465.1 uncultured bacterium
AAATGATGCAAAAACTTAAAGAAGAATTTTTGTGCTTCATTTTTAGGATACTTTTTCGGCAAAAATTTATTTTAACCATAGCCTGAAAAATGACTTTATAAGGAGCGACTAAATAAAAATCGGTGTACGTTCCTGATCCTTTAATCATAACGATATCTTTAAGCGTAAGAATTTTAAATCCTTTCATATTGTTAATCACAATTTTCTCGATCTCATTTTTTTGATTATTTACGATATCTATCAACAAGCGTATGTTCTGCGATTCCATTTTTAATGAAATTGCTTCCTTAACTTTTTCAACCGCCGTAATCAAATGAATAATATTGATTGGTTTTAAAATATACTCGCTTGCGCTATACTTAAAAGCTCGTTCTGCATACTGCTTAGTGGCAGAAATAAAAATAATCTGAAAATCAATAGTTGTAATTTGATTTAGCATGTCAAACCCTGTTCCATCTCTCATTTCAATATCTAAAAAAATAAGGTCCGGACGCAATTTTTCAATCATGTCTTTACCATCCACCACACCAACTGCAGTTCCATCTATTTTAATATTCTTACAATATTTGGTAATATATGTTACAAGAATCTCCCTGCTTGCTTTTTCGTCATCAATAATAATTGCACGTATCATATTTGTCTTTATGAATATTTATACCATTACCTGCTATGTATTACTTCCTATTAAATAATGGAAAAGCAAGTCTTTCGTTTACGAAATATTTGCTTTTCGTAATACGCTGTTTTTGGCATTGCCAAAAAATTATTATGTACAACGTTAAAAGGGCATACTTTTATTGTGTAAGCCCATTAACCATGCTGAAAGTTTTCAGCATAGCTCACCCCTAATTCTCCCGCATCACATATTCATCATACTCCACCTCGAAACGCAGCTTATGCTTCGATTCTTCTTGGGCGAGTCTGAGGAATAAATTGCGCAAATCGGTGTTGGGGGCTTTGTCGGCTAAGGCAGAATACAGTTTATATGCCGATTTCTCCCGATGCATAGCTAAAATTAGTGCATCCTGATAGGTCATATCGGGCGTAGGTTTGATGTTCACCATATAATCGCTAATCTTGAGGTCAATCACCGTGCCTGAAGGTCCGGTGTAAATGCCTTTTTCCTTCACCTCTATGATTTTAGATTTATGTATCATCTCATCTTTAGCGAATTCAATAAACACTTTTTCAATAGCCTCGGTGCGCGCTGTGCTGGCTAGTTCGGTGTAGAAATCAACTGCATTTTGTTCGTTCTCTATAGCGAAATCTAAAATTTCGTCAACGGAATTAAAATCTTTCATAATCTATTTTTGTGTTTAAATTATCCTGTATATTGGTCGTAATCATCATAAAATTTCTTTATAGCAAGTGCTAAGTCTTCGAACTCCACACTATGTTTCAGACAGCCTTTGCGGGTACAAAAGTGTATCTTACCTCCCATATCTAATAACATTTCAGCCATCGGTGCCTGACAAGTCTTGCATAAATTTTCCGACGTAATTTCGGCTCTGCAATGTGGGCAAGAGAAAACACCAATCTCATCGCTGATCAAATCGATTTCGCTATTCACATTATAACTGCCATAAACAGAACTCATATTGATGCTCCCTCTTTTATTTCCTAATAAAATATTTAGCTTGATACTGGGTGCATCTTCAATTTTGTGTTTGCCATCCATCAGGGATGTGCCGCAATGTGGGCATTTCACTTGTAGTGTGATGAAGTTGAAATTTTTCATATATATATTCTCCTATATGGTAACGCAAGTCACCTTTTTTATATTATGTAAATAAACCTATTTAAATGCCTCAACAAACTTATCATCGAAATATTTCACCAAAGCATCGCAGCCATAATCGAAGATGCGATTGGCATTATCCTCAGAAGTCTGCACAAAGTTATGTTTGGTGTTTTCGACATTGGTAGGCAACAAGGTAATGGCTTCCATCATCACATCCACCACATCCTTCATACCATCTTTGCCAAACTCATCCATGATAGCAAACAGTTGCTCGCAGTTGTCGTATTCCAATTTCGATGGAATAGATTTGTCAAACTTCTGAAGAACCTTTTGCGTATTCGTATAACTTCCGCCTGTTTCTATGGGGAAAGAGGCAGGCAATATCAAATTAGCTTGCTTAGCCGTCTCCGTCATGAAGTAATCCTGAACCATCACAAAGGAAGCCTTGCCCAACCATGCGTTTGCACTTGTTTTATCCATAGAACAACCGATGGGGTCTTCGCCAAAGATAAACAGATTCTTCAACATGCCTTTATCCAACATTTCTTTCTGATTCTCATTCACCGTTGATGGCAATTCATTCACCTTCCACGTGGCTTTCATTTTGTTTTGCAAGTCAGAATTGGTAATGGAAACACCGCCAACGCCTATCTTAGCACAGATGCCCATGTCGAACAAGCCCTGCGAATTGTTTTTCTCTTTTAAAGAAACAATACCGTTGGATGTTTTGCCCAATTTGCCCGTAATCATGGCTAAATTCACTAACTCGGAACAAGCATTGGCAGAGAGTTCTTTTTCAGAGAACACTGCCACAGCATTCATTTCATTGTTATAGCCTTCGGCAAACTTCTCAATACATTCCACACAACAAACACCTGCCTTTTTGTATAAATCCTCAAAGTTTTCTTGCAAGAGATTGGCTTTATAGTCGTCAAATCCTTCGCAATTATCTTTGATGAACATGGCATTCTCCAATCCTTTTGATAAGAGATAATGATTCACTGTTCTGATAAAATAGTAGTATGATTTCACATGCAATGTATGATCCACCTTATGTTCCAAGCTGCTTGTTTCATGATTTGTCACCAACTCAACAGGGACGCCTTTGGCAAACTTAGCATTATTGACAAAGAAACCTGCCACAGCATTATCTTTATTAATTTCTGAACCTATCAAATAGATGCGGCTTGCACCATTCAACATATCAAAGGGAACATTCGCCTGCGCATTCTTGAAATATCCGCCCCCGCGACCTAAATAGTGGAAGCTCGTGATATTATTCGTCTTCGCTCCTACTCGTGCAAGCTTCTGAACAAGATACATCTCTTCGTTCGACAAACGAGCACCCGCATAGAATGCATTTTCGTCAGCCTTCACCGACTTTATCTTATCAGAAATCAAATCAAAAGCCTTGCTGAAAGAAATCTCAACGAAACCATCCCCTACCTTCATCAATGGTTTGGTGATTCGGTTAGTATCATTCATATAGGTATAGCCAAACTTAGGATATTTGCATAGATTGGCGTCTTTGTTCACCTTGCCTTTATAGCCTGTAACCCGCATAGCAAAACCTTTCTTGTGATGTACATTCACTTCGCATCCCACCGAACAATAGTTGCAGATGGTTTGCACCTTATCATGCTTCACAGGACCCGGTTTGAAGGAAACATTTTCGGAAATAGCAGCCGTTGGACAGCCTGAGATACACAATCCGCACGATTCGCACAAAGTATCTTGAAGCGCATTGCCCATACTTGGTGCCACGTAGGTTTCAAAGCCTCGATTCACCAAGCCCAACGCATTTGCTCCGACTACTTCACGACAAAGACGGATGCAACGTGAGCATAAAATACATTTATTATTATCAATCTCGATGAAAGGATGTCTGAAGTCAACGTCCACACTCTTATATTCGCCTTGGTAGCGTGTTTGTTCCACATCATATTCCGTGGCATACTTCTTCAAGTCGCAGGTGTAATATTCCACGCAACCACATTCCAAGCAACGCTGTGTTTCATTAAAGGCAACATCAGCATCAGCATAGCCCAACTCCACTTCTTTGAAATTCAAACGTGCATTTGGATCCATGGTAGGCATTTCTTCACGCATTTGTTTGAGGAATTTGCCCGCATATTCTTCAGCCACTTGCAAACGGAAATTATCTCTCTTGCTTACAAATTCTTTCTTTTCGGGTTCTAAAGCTACGCCTGATAAAAATTGATGGCAGCTTCGAGCAGCAATCTTAGCTTGACCAACAGCTTGAATCAAGGTAGCAGGTCCGGTGACACCATCGCCACAAGCGAAGATTCTCTTGACGCCTGTTTGCAAGGTGATAGCATCAGCATCCAAATCGCCCCATTTATTCATCTTCAGTTCACCCAAATCGGTATGCAGATTCACTTCTTCGATAAAATCAGCCACGGTCTTTTGACCTATAGCCGCTATAGCATAATCCATATTGATATCGAACTCCGACCCTGCAACTGTTACAGGTCTTCTGCGTCCGGAAGCATCGGGCTCGCCCAATTCCATCTTCACACAATTCAAAGAAGCGATGTTGCCTGCTTTATCTTTATTCACTTTAACAGGAGCCGTGAGGAACAAATACTCCACCCCTTCCAACTTCGACTCATGTATTTCGATAGGGTTCGCCGGCATTTCTTTCTCGGTACGGCGATATACTATATAAACCTTTTTAGCACCACAACGCAAAGAAGAACGGCAACAATCCATCGCCGTGTTTCCACCGCCAATAACCGCCACGGTCTTGCCCGTGAAGTCATAACGTTTGCCGGTGAGTTCCATCGTCTTCAGGAAATCAATTCCTGATAATACATTGCCCGCATCATCGCCTTCGCAGCCAATGGAGGTTCCTTTTTGAGAACCTATAGCGAGAATAATGGAATCATATTTGAACTTTAACGCCTTATAGGTTAGATTATCGCCAAGCTTTTGGTTGTAATAGATATTCACGCCCATGTCGGTGATATTCTTCACTTCTTGATCAATGATATCATTCGGCAAGCGGTATTCGGGGATACCATAACGCAACCAACCACCGGGTTGTGGGGCAGCTTCAAAAATATCCACCTGATGTCCTTCTTTCTGCAGGAAGAAAGCAGCCGACAATCCGCCGGGACCTGCTCCTATCACTGCAATTTTCTTGCCTGTGGAAGCTTTTATCTGTGGGGTGAATTTATCAGACGAAGCCAAATCATAATCGGAAGCAAAACGTTTCAGATAGTCAATGCCCACTGCATTGCCTTCATCCAACAGATTGCGGCGACATGCCACTTCGCAAGGACGCACACAAACCCTGCCGCAAATAGCAGGCAATGGATTAGTCTCCTTAATTAAGGCAACAGCTTCGCTATACATCCCTTTCTCAATATAGGAAATATAGCCCTGCACATCAACGCCTGCAGGACAAGTTTGTTTGCAAGGACCTACGCAATCAGCATAATGGTTGCTCAACATCAGGTCGAGAGCCGTTTTGCGTGCCCTGAAAACTTTACCGTTATTGGTTTCTATCTTCATCCCTTCGGCTATCTTTGTGGAACAAGAAGGTTGCAAAGCGCGCATCCCCTCAATTTCCACTACACACACATAACAGGAGGAATAAGGTTCGAGTCTATCGTCGTTACACAAGGTAGGAATCTCATAGCCGTTTCTTTTGGCAAGTGAGAGTATCGTTTCGCCTTTGTTTCCTTTGACAATTTTTCCGTTTAATATTACATTGATATCATTCATTGTTTTTCTGCTGTTTTCAAAGTTTATAAATTACGTAAGGCTGATGGCTGCAAACTTGCATTTCGTGTAACATGAGCCGCATTTGGTGCATAACGATTGGTCAATAAGATGTGGCATTTTGCGCTCGCCCGAAATGGCATTCACCGCACAAACCTTTTTGCACAATAAACATCCCGTACATTTATCCGTTATGATTTCATACGTCAATAAAGGTTTGCATGATTTGGCAGGACATTTTTTATCGCGAATATGTGCTTCATATTCATCGCGGAAGTATTTGATGGTAGTCAACACGGGGTTTGGAGCTGTTTGACCCAATCCGCAAAGCGAACTATCTTTGATTTGGTTCGAGAGTTCGATGAGGGTATCTATGTCGGTGGCTTTGCCTTCGCCTTTGGTGATGCGTTCCAATATCTCAAGCATACGTTGGGTACCGATGCGACAGAAGGTGCATTTGCCACAGGATTCTTTTTTCGTGAAATCGAGAAAGAAACGCGCCATATCAACCATACAGGTGGTTTCGTCCATCACCACCATACCGCCCGAGCCCATGATGGCGCCCGTAGCGTTCACGGAGTCATAGTCCACAACCGTATCGGAAAGATAATCGGGAATACATCCGCCCGAAGGACCGCCCAACTGAACGGCTTTAAATTTCTTATTACCAATGATGCCGCCTCCCAACTTGAAGATGACATCTTTGATGGTGATGCCCATAGGCACTTCCACCAAACCGCCATTGTTGATTTTCCCCGTAAGGGCAAACACTTTGGTTCCTTTACTTTTGGCAGTGCCATATTTGGCATACTCGGAAGCACCATGATTGATAATCCAAGGGATGTTGGCAAAAGTCTCCACATTGTTGATATTCGTCGGACGTTTCCACAAACCCGACTCAGCAGGAAACGGTGGACGCTTGCGCGGCATGCCGCGTTCGCCTTCGATGGAAGCCATCAGCGCGGTTTCTTCACCACACACGAACGCACCCGCACCTTCTTTTATATGTATATCGAAATCGAATCCTTCTATGCCTAAGATATTTTTGCCCAAATAGCCTTTCGCTCTTGCTTGGTCGATGGCGATGTTCAAGCGTTTGATGGCAAGCGGATATTCTGCTCTGCAATAAATCCATCCTTCGCAAGCTTGAATGGCATACGCCCCTATCGTCATCCCTTCCAACACAGAATGGGGGTCGCCTTCCAACACCGAACGATCCATGAACGCACCCGGGTCGCCTTCATCAGCATTGCAGATAATATATTTCACATCGGCTTTGTTGTTATAGGCAAAGCGCCACTTTAAACCCGTGGGGAATCCGCCGCCCCCGCGACCTCTGATGCCCGAGTCTAACACATTTTGGATGATATCCACCGATTGAATCTTTTCGGCAGCTATCCTCTTGAGAGCATCATAACCTTCGCGCGCTTCATATTCTTCTATAGATTCGGGGTCAATATAGCCGCAATTGCGCAGGGCTATCTTCACCTGTCCTTCAAAGAAGTTCTTATCTTTGGTATCGAAAAGCTCGGTTTGAACCACATAATCCTTGATGGGGTCAGCGCCCTGAATATGTTTTTCGAGTATCTCAGCAGCTTTCGCCACATCTATTTCGCCATAGATATACGAACCCTTGCCATCCACAACCTCCACGAGGGGCTCGCGGAAACACATGCCGATACAACTCGTTTTCTTCAACTCGAAATCCAAGCCTTTTTCTTCTTTTATCTGTTTGATGGCATCATACACCTTGCCGGCGCCCGCGGCTAAACCGCAACTTCCCAAACCGACAATAACTTTTGTTTTTCCCATTTGATTATTTTTATAATGACAATACTACTCTTGATGATCGCATTTACTTCCGGTTTCTTTTTCGCGTATGGCGCGGATGACATCCTTGGCTTGTTTGCCGCCCAATTTGGCGAAGGTTTCGTCGCCTATCATCATCACAGGCGCCAACGAACAACAACCCAAACATGCCACCGACTCCAAGGTGAAAAGGTTATCAGGAGTGGTTTCGCCATCCTTCACAGCCAATTCTTCCTCCAAAGCTTCCGTAACGGCAGTAGCATTCTGCACATGACAAGCCGTGCCATGACACACCTTTATGATATGTTTCCCCACAGGTTTCAAGCGGAACTGAGCATAAAAACTAGCCACACCATACATGTCGCTCAACTTCAAACTCGTTTCTTTCTCAAGTTTCAAAAAAGCTTCTTGGGGGATATAGCCATACATTTCCTGCGTATGTTGCAGCAATGGAATCATATTGCCACGGGTGCTTTTATATTTCTCGATGAAAGGCTCCATTAAGGTTAAATCAACGGTGTCTTGCACCACAGTTTCGCGCTTTTCGCTTATTCTTGCTATTCTCATAAGTCGTGTTTTAAATTAGGGCGTAAAATTATAATTTTATTTCATCCTAGCAATAATAAATTTTTCAATACTTATTATAGCCTTTAGATTAATGCTTGTTATTCAAAATATTTAGCGACGAAGTACGTAATATACGTAATAGAAATTCATTTTTTTGCTTAGGCGTTTTTTGAGTAGAAATGAAGGAAGAAACCACGGAGGGAGGGAGAGCACAATGAAGCACGAAGAAGTAAACAATAGAACTATCCAACAGCAGAAACATTCAGCTTGCCCGTAGGGGCAGAAAATCTTCTGCCCCTACGATGAACCCCCTAACCATCTGACAATAGAATAATTCAGCTTGCCTGTAGGGGCAGAAGATTTTCTGCACCTACGACGAACCCTCAACAAGAGAGCAATTCCACCATAAAAAAAAGCCTGCCCAAATCGAGCAAGCTTTTAATTTTTCATTATTAATTTTTAATTTTTCATTTCCTACATAATCACCGATTGCCATACATCGCTCGGCGCACTATATTGTCCTTTTTTTCCTTTCATCATCATTTTAACGAAATACCACGCACGCATGGCTTCTTGTTCTTGTGCGAACACACGTTCGTACTTGCCATTTTTCACCATCCCATCAAAAACAAATTTGTCTGATGAGGGAACAACTGTCACGCTTGCTGCCGTAAAAGCGATAAACACATGAATGTTTTCAACGCCATCGCCTTTTGCTTTGCTTAGTTGACCCGGAACCAACACTTCATTATGATGCACCAAATGTTCGCCCCAACTAACAGTACCCACGAGGTTGTTGCCAACGAATATATGTGTACTTAAGGTTTTTACTAAATCGGGAATGATAAGACCCATTTCAGCTTTTTGCTCATCGGTCACTTTTGGATTGTAGCGAATATAGCGATTTAAAAACAAACGAATGCTAGTGTCTGTAGGGTCGTCAGGGCGTCCTGACTCATAATCTTTGCGGGCTGCCTTCAATTCCACTTCTTGCGGATGCGTGAATACTTTGGTGAGAATGATTGCCCAAATAACATCCCATCGCAGCTTCTTTTTGCCCGCTGTGTTGGATAATAAGGTGAATTCGGCTGTTGCCGCCGTAGGCAGTCCCCATCCTGCCATATTGGCTAAGATAAAGGCAATTAATGTTTTTTGGAAGTCATCAAATTTTCCATTTGCTCTTGGGATACTCGGTTTTATTGGCATATTCTTGTTTTTATTATTACTATTTAGGATTCTATATATATTGATTATGTACTAGTTAACGCTGATGTTTTCCTGCTCTTTCAAATTATAAAACTGTTCGTAGCTGCTGCCGTACTCGCGTCCCAAAGTTGCGTACTGCAGTTCCTAGTTTGTGTACTGCAGTTCCTAGCTTGCGTACTGCAGTTCCCGATTTGCGTACTGCAGTTCCTAGCTTGTGTACAACAGTTCCTGACTTGTGTACTGCAGTTCCTAGCTTGCGTACTGCAGTTCCTAGCTTGCGTACTACAGTTCCCGGCTTGCGTACTGCGGTTCCTAGCTTGTGTACTACAGTTCCTGACTTATGTACTCCATTACCGAGCTTCCGAACGCAACATCACTGCTATCGTGGTTGAATTTATTACCTTCCTGCGAGTGTAAAAAATCAGCTATCAAACGTTTTAAAAAATCAAAGAACTATCTATATCTTTACGAGAACAAAGGTAAGTATAAAAATACCGTGCCGCGCTGTTATGGTCGTAAACACGGAAAGATATTTTCCTAAGCCACGTATTCAACTACATTAAAGATATTTGCAAGAAATAAAAAGTTTTCTATATGTACCTCCGCCACGTATAATTCCTCCACGTTTTTAAGCATCACCATGATACCTCTTCCATAGTAACGAAACTTGATGGCATAACTCATGTTTATGCTATGTTGTTTGCCTAAATGGCAAAAAATCATGGGGTCGCATTGCAGCTCGAACGCCTTTAGGCTCATTTTCCGCTTCCATTGGTTGCCCACCTTAAAAAAGATGCTCAAATCCTTGTTCTTTACACATAAATACGCCACCGTATTGGGGTCGTCTATAGCTATTTTAGGCATGCCCGGCAGATGGACGATACCGTAAACTATTGACTTTGGTTTCTTTTTTCGAGGGCACATAGTTTTGTGGGTTTAGGTGGAAAAGAAATAATTGTGTAAAGGTATAAAGATTTGGGAAACATTACGCAAATAATATGTACTTTTGCGAAAATAACTATTGTAAAAATAAACTCTATTAGTAAACGTGGATGGCTTTGTGGGATAAAATATTTTGATATACAAGACTTGCTTTATGCATAAGCAATAGGGATTTCTATTAAAATAAATTATTGACAAGTTATAATCACGAGCAATTAAGAAGTAATATTGTTGTCTTAGAAAATTTAAAATGGAAATAAAATCAGATATATACCTTGGTGATAGTAAGGAACAACTAAAATTGCTCCTGAATGATTCTGTGGATTTAATTGTGACCTCTCCGCCTTATGCTGACCAACGCAACAGCACGTATGGAGGTATAAGTCATGATAAGTATGTGGAATGGTTTCTGCCAATATCCGAGCAACTTTTGAGAGTGTTAAAACCAACCGGAACATTTGTACTAAATATAAAAGAAAAAGTTGTTGATGGAGAACGCAGCACTTATGTAATGGAACTTATTATTGCTATGCGGAAACAAGGTTGGCTTTGGACTGAAGAGTTTATTTGGCACAAGAAAAACAGTTATCCGGGAAAGTGGCCCAATCGTTTTCGAGATAGTTGGGAACGTCTGTTACAATTCAATAAGGAAAAACACTTCCACATGTATCAAGAGGAGGTAATGGTTCCAATGGGGGAATGGGCAAAGACAAGGCTTAAAAAACTATCTGATACCGATAAAATTAGAGACACATCCAAAGTTGGTAGCGGCTTTGGTAAAAACATCTCGAATTGGGTAGATAGAGATAAGGCATACCCGACCAATGTTCTTCATTTGGCAACTGAATGCAACAATAAAAATCATAGTGCAGCCTTTCCCGAAGAGCTACCTGAATGGTTTATTAAACTCTTCACAAAAGAAAATGACACAGTGCTTGACCCTTTTATGGGCTCAGGAACAACTTTGGTTGTTGCTAATAGAATGAAGCGGCATTCAATAGGCATAGATGTTGTTCCTGAATATTATGAAATGGTACATAAACAATTAAACCCTTTAGAATTATACTTATTTGAACCTATTGAAACTTATGGAAAAGCTAAACCTAAAAGACGTATCGAATTACGTTGAAATTAATATTGGAACATTCCATTCCAAACGTATTCAAAGCTTGGATAATTTAAAACTTTCACAAGTTCTGAAACGCAAAAATCCTTATCTATTTAAAGCAAAATATGTGCAGACATCAGAGCAGATTATTCGTGGAATTGTGGATGCTCATATATCATCAAACGAAGAAACCATTTTTGGAGACTGGCTCGAAGGGCTAGCTATATTCATCAACAGCAAGGTTTTTAATGGCAAGAAATCTGGGATAACCGGCATTGATTTAGAGTTTGACACTGATGGTATTCGTTTTATTATCACAATTAAATCTGGACCTAATTGGGGTAATAGCTCCCAAGTAAAAAAGATGAAAGCTGATTTCATTACAGCTAAAAAAGCATTACGAACAAGCAACTCTAAACTAAATATAGTTGCCATTAATGGCTGTTGCTACGGCAAGGATAACAGACCTGATAAAGGAGAATACTTTAAATATTGTGGACAGAAGTTTTGGGAGTTTATTTCAGGTGATCAAAATCTTTACACAGAGATTATAGAACCACTTGGGAACAATGCCAAAGAGAAAAACGATGACTTTATTAAGTCATATAGCCAAATGATAAACAAGTTTACTAAAGAGTTTTCAAACGAGTTTTGCAATGATAATGGAGAAATTGATTGGAAGAAATTGGTGCAATTTAATTCATCTTCTACGGAATAATTATTTAATTGCAGATTGTTTCACAAAGCTTTATTTTCAATTATTTCTTAATTAAATCGTTTCAGCCTAAATTGCATAAGAACTAAAGTGAAAAAAGATATGTATCTCTCATCCATCTCAACAAACCTGCGGGTATCTATTTCGTGAAAGTTGATGATGGGGATAAAGTGCTTATGGGGAAATTGATTATTCAGTAGCATATAGCCCCATTCGACATTTGACTCTGCCTCCGTCGGATATACCAAAAGAAGCTGTGCCTTTTAATAAGGTTTTCTACACTTCAATACAAAAAAGAAGGCTTGCCACTCAGCAAGCCTTCTTTTATGGTTGAATTGTTCTATTGCTCTATTGATTTCGTCTTAGTGTAACTAAGTGTTCTTAGTGCCTAAGTGGTTTCCCTTTGGAGCTTGGATTTTGGTATTTGGTATTTGGAACTTTTAATCCTTAATAAACTTCCTAACCCCTTTCCCATTTTCTGATGTAAGTACCATATAATACATGCCTCTCGCAAGCTTCGATATATCAATATCCATTTTGGGTTTCAGCATGGGTTGCGTTAGCAGCAATTGCCCTTCGATATTATAAAGTGAGAGCGTTGCGCTTGTAAAAGTATTTGATGAAGTGTTTTCAATCGTAATGGTAGTGTTGGCAGGGTTGGGGTATAAATCAAAATTAGTAGTTGAATTATAGTCTGAAATTCCGGTACATGTTTGAACGTGAATTGTAATAGCTGCGGTAGCCGTGCAACCGGTGACCGTAACCGTAACTGAATAGGCAGTAGTAACAGCAGGGTTAACTGTGATAATTGTTGTTGCTAAGCCGGTGCTCCATAGATACGATCCGCCGCCGGATGCCGTGATAGTTGCACTTGAGCCTAAGCAAATCGTGTCGTGATTTGCAACAAGACCTGCCGTTGGAATAGGATATACATTAACGGCGCCCGAGACAGTGCTAGGCAATGCACATCCGGAATCTATAGCAGCGCAATAATAATATTTCGTTCCTGCAATAGTTGTCAAAGGAGTATAAGTGGGGTTCGTTGCACCGGGTATCAATGTTCCACCCGTGTTTGAAGAAACAGTATTGCTATACCATTGAAATCCGGTAACAGGTGCCGCAGCCACTGTTAAAGCTGTTGCTGGTCCGCCTAAGCATATACTTTGGGTAACTAGTGAAGGCTGTAAGGAGTACACTGCCGGAGTTGCCATATTTACAGTAACCGGGGTGCGGGTAGCGGAAACACAACCGCCTCCAACATACGTTACGGTAACAGAACCATTGCCGAAAGTAGAAAGCACTGTTGCGCTTGTGCTTGCAGCTGTAGCATCAATATAGGAACTTCCGCCATAACCTGATGTATAGGAGCCGCCGCCGCCGCCGCCGCCGACATAACCGCCGCCGCCTCCGCCGCCACCTGTGCTGCATGAACAGGAGGCGCCACCGCCACCAAATCCACCATCACCGTAGCCGGCACCGGGCCATCCACCTGCTTGACCGCCCCTTTGTCCATTTCCTCCGCTTGTGAAACTTTTTGCAACAGGATTATATACTCCGTAAGTAAAATTAACTCCGGGAGTTGAAAAGCCTGCACCATTACTTCCGAATTGCTGAATGGCAGAACTTACAACGGCTGTTGTTGTGCTTGCATTCTGACCTGCAACAACAATTTGTGCGGAACCACCGCCGCCACCTGCAACAAACAAAGGTGTGGCTGTTGTATAACTTGCGCCCTGAGCCACAAATGAACCACCACCACCACCATCAGAATTAGTAAGAGCATGGCTTGAACCCACTTGTCCAACTATAATATTAAGTATAGTGCCGGCATTAAGCATAACGGTTCCGTTAACCTGCGCTCCATAGCCTGAATAGGTTGCTAAAGTTCCTCCACTAGCTCCCTTAACTGCAAAAGTATAAGAACCTGTTGCGGGAACAGTCCATTGCTGAATACCCCTTCCTAATACAGTAACTGCTCCGGCAAGCGTTGTGCTTGCATAAGCCGTGTTTACCATGGCTTGTGTTGGTCCAACGGTATCAGTAGCCGTACAACTGGTGAAATTATATATGGTGCTAGCCGGTTGGGATGCTTCCGCATAATAGGTAGTAGGAGCAGTTGGTGAAACAACAAAATTGCCGCCACTGGCTGAAGTACCTATTAGTGTTCCACCTGTTGGAACGGTGTACCAAGTGATAGTAGCTCCGGGTTCAATGGCGCTAAGGCTTGTTGAACTGCCGGGGCAAATTGTTGGCGGTGTAGCCGTAACAATAGTAGGTGCACTAATGATAACAGCATTAAACGTAGCAGAATTTTGAGTTGCCCCACAACTTGTAACTGCGCAGTATATGTTTGCGTTGGCTGTTAAACTACCGGGATCAAACGTTTGAGTAGTGATACCGGTTGAAACTCCGCCTAAATACCATAAATACGTAAATGTTCCGTTACCTCCCGACCCTGCTGCTGAAAGTGTTCCGGGCGAAGCACCTGAACAAATACTGGGAGAACCGCCGGATAATACAGGTGTTCCATTTGCAGGATATACTGCAATTGGACCGGAAACATTACTAGGAAAGCTACAGCCACTTGTTGCAATGCAATAGTAATAAAGCGTGCCTGCTGTTGTGGTAAGGGGCGTATATGTAGTGTTGGTTGCTCCGGGTATTAATGTTCCTCCGGTATTTGATGCTGTAGCATTACTGTACCATTGATATGATGTTGCAGGTGAAGCAGCAACTGTTAAAGGCGTAGGTGCACTATTAAAGCATAAGGTTTGTGTGGCTGTTGCAGGTTGTACTGAAAATACAGGACCCGGAATCACGGTAACAGTAACAGGAACGCGAGTTGGACTTGCGCAACTGGGAGTATAATAAGCTATGATTACTTGACCGTTGCCTGCATTTGTAGCAGCCGTATTTGTTTGGGTTGTGCCGCTATTGTAAGAACCACCGCCATATCCGCTAGCTAAAGTAGAAGTAAGATTATATCCGCTACCGCCACTATATCCTCCACCTGCGCCTGCTTGAAAATTACAAGAACTATAATAATCTGCCGTAGCGCCACCTCCAAAACCACCTGGTCCATAGGATGCACTTATGCCACCGGCGCCGCCCTGACGGAATCCTTGACCCCCAACACCATAAGTAGGAAAGTAAGTATCATTTCCACCGGAAGTATAAAATCCACCACCACCTCCACCGCATGATGTGGAAGCTGCTCCGTTACCATTCGTGCCTGGCACAGGTCCACCGCCATCACCGGTGGTTGTAACATTCGTTATTTGTCCTCCTTGTCCTGCACCACTCGTATAGCTTCCGCCACCGCCTCCTGCACATATCATGGGTGTAGCCGTAGTATAACTTGCGCCTAAAGCAACAAATGTACCTCCACCACCACCAGGCATACACGAACAACCGGTACCACCAGGTTGCTGTCCTACTAAGATGGATAAAACTTGTCCGCCGGTTACAGTGAATGTGCCTTGTACTGATGCGCCAAGCCCGCCTGGTGCTGCTGCACTATATTGTCCACCTTGTGCTCCTTTTGCTGTAATGGTAAGCGAGTTAACTCCTGCCGGAACAGTCCATGTAACAATAGAACCGGTATATGAATACGTTGTGCTTGTAAAATTGTTGCCTACTGCTTCTGCATAATAGGTTGTAGTTGCCGTTGGTGAAACTGCATAATTTGCTCCGCTTACTGAATTGCCAATACTAGTTCCACCAGTTGGAACAGTGTACCAGTTGATTGTGTAACCCGTTGCAGTTGCACTTAAGTTGGTTGAGCTACCATTACAAATTGTAGATGGTGTGGCTGTAACGCTTGTAGGGTTTGGCGGATTTGCTACAATTATTGCTCCTGATACAGTACTGGTTACTGATGAACCGCAAGTATTAGAAACAACGCAATAATAATATAAAGTCCCGATTGCTAATGTCGAAGGAGTATAGCTGCTGCTTGTAGCTCCGCTGATAAGTGTTCCTCCTGAGTTTGTTGCTACAGTATTGCTGTACCATTGATAATTTGTAGCAGTGGCTGATATTGTTAAGGGCGCGACTGCACCGCTGGGACATAAATTCTGAGATGCTGTTGATGGTTGAGTTGTTATTGCTACAGGAGGTGTCCATGTGTAGGTTTGTCCATTGGCAGGATAAACAGTAGAAGAGTATGTTAAAGTATCAGCATTCGAGGTGCCAGTAATAGTAGCTGCCCATGAAGTTGTAGTTTTCCTGCAATTAAAATCCGCAACAGTAGCACCGGTAAGACCAACTTGTTTTCTTAAATGATCTACTGCAACACCTGCACCATAACATATTTGAATAGTATTAGAAGTTTCATATAATTTTAGTTGCATAGGCAAGGTACTAGATGTACTTACATTATCAACGTAATAATTGGTAAACTGAATAGTAAATACTCTGTTTGGTGCAGTACCTGTAAGTGACCATACAGGAGCTCCAAATAGTTTCCCATTACCGGCACATATTGCAATACAGTTGGGTAAAGAAGATAATGGAACGTACGTAGTTGTTGAAGATGCTGTAACTCCAAGCTGAGCAAAGCCATTTGTATTTGCTGATATTTGAGTAAATGTTATGCCATGATAAACAAAATTAAATCCAATGCTGGTTAAGGCTGAATAGCCATCATCAGTGGTACCGCCCGCAAGCGTAAAAGCTGTGCCTGAAATGGCATTGTAGGGTCCTGATGTCTGAGAAAAGCAATACGTTGAAACATTTTGCGCTTTCACTTCCAAGTTTACGCTAAAAAGCATAATCATAACCATTGCAACTATCGTCGCAGCGGTTTTTCTAATAATTGATGTGTAGATATTTTTCATTTTTTCTATTTTTTGTTTATTTGTTTTTTGATTGTTTATTGAAGAGCTTTTAATTTCTAATTATAGGTCCAACAAACTCAAGCTTTGAAAGCAAGTTGAGCCTGCCGAAACGAACTTTCAGTACTGCGGAACTAACTTGCAAGTCTGAAAAGTCGTTGTTTTGAATCATAAAATGTCTTGAATGGTCTGCATTATGGGTTTTTTCTTCAGCAGAAAGGTTTAGCTGTTCAAGCCTACTTGCTGCATGATGATGAAAGCTAAGTGCATCATCATTCAAATTATTATGTTGGGCAGCACTAAGAGCTTTTTCCATAGGAAATAAAGGATAAGAGGGGGGCGTGTGTGTGTAAAAGTGTCTCACTCCATCTTTTTTGATAGAAATATAACCACCACAATTAAAATCAAACTTACCGATCATAAGCTGTTAGATTATTTTTTTTACTACACCATTTTTATCACTGAAATAATTTGCAAATGTACGACAGAAAATGATAGGTGCAAGCATTTTTTTTAATAAATGTGCATATCAATAAAAAATGATGTTTGAGATATGCGAAATATAAGAGATTAGAAAAGAATAAACAGAAATGCGACAAGTCATATCTGACTAAATGACCCTTAATAACTATCAATAAACAAAAGGCTTAAACCTGTCCCGTACACGTAGTGTCGGGATGACCACCAAATGACCTAATGACTCTAAATGACAAACAAATGAATTAAAGGATTTAATTATCCTTATACATTTTAATTAAAAAGCTCGGCAAAACTATCAGCAATAAAGGCAGGGCAATAATCAAACCGCCAATTACTGCAATGGCTAAGGGTTGATGCATCTGCGCGCCTGTGCCTATGCCCGCTGCCAAAGGCGATAGCGCGACAATAGCGCCGATGGCTGTCATCAATTTAGGTCGTAAACGCGCCGAGATGGCGTAGCTGAGAGCTTCCCTTACATCCGAACGTTGTCGTTCGGACAAAAACTGTTGTATGGTGAAGATGGCATTCTCACCAATGATGCCTATTATCATAATGAGTCCGGTGTAGCTTCCCACATTCAGCGGTGTATGGGTTAGAAACAACGCCAAGAGACTTCCTGTGATACCTAATATGCTAATGAATATGGTGATTAAAGAGAGTTTTAAATCTTTAAACATAAACAAAACAACCAAAAAAACCAACAAGCCACCCGAAATCAAAATCATGAGCAACTCAACGAAGGATTGTTGTTGCTCGGCATAGGAGCCACCGTACTCGACATGATAGCCGGGTGGAGTGCTGATTTTGCCGACCTTTTCCTGTATATCTTTCATCACACTTCCCAAATCGCGTTCGTTCAATCGAGCGGTAACTACACCCACAGTCTGCAGATTTTCGCGCTTGATTTCCGCCACGCCGTTTTGTATGGAAATGTCAGCAAAATGGGATAAGGAAACCACCTCGCCGGAAGGCAAAAATATCTTGGTTTGGAGCAGATGGTCAACAGAAGTTTGATTATTCAGGGGGTAAATCATGCGGATGTTGGTGAGTTGTTCCTTTTCGGGGATGCTGCCCACCACGATGCCGCCCAAATTAGCTTGTATCTGAGTCTGTATGTCTGTGGCGTTTAAGCCATACTGCCGCAGGTCAGCTTCCTTAGGAATCACCTTAACCACTGGACCGGCAATCACGATTCCATCAAACACATCAGCGGTTCCGGCAACGCTTTCCACACTGTCGGCTATTTGTTTCGATAAGTCTTTCAACTTTTCGTGGTCGTTACCGAAAATCTTGACTTCCACAGGCTGCACACTGCTCATCAAATCGCCCAACATGTCAGTGATCACCTGCCCGAAATCAACCACCAAAGCAGGAACGGCAGCTTCAACCTTTTTCCGAATATCGTCGGAGACATCTTCGGTAGTCTTATCACGTTTTTTGTGAAGTTGAATCAGATAATCACCACTGTTTGGTTCGGTGATGAAAAAGCCCATCTGCGAACCCGTGCGTCGAGAATAGGTTTCCACTTCGGGAGTCTTATCCAATATCTTATCCACCGAAGTAAGCATACGGTCTGTTTCCTCAAGGGAAGTCCCCGGGGGGCTGTTGTAATCCAAAACGATGGAACCCTCATCCATTTCGGGCAAAAATCCATTCTGTAGTTTGGGAACGATATACACAGCACAAGCAATGAGAACCACCACGAAGCTATAGGCAATGTAAGGCTTTTTCAAGAAAAACACAATCCAATTCCGGTGCTTCACCAATTGTTTTTTTCCACTGTCGGAAAAGGCTTTATCTCTTGAAAACAATAAATATAACACGGGCAAGCCCAACCACACTACCACAAATGAGCATACCAACGTGATGACCATGGTTTCGGTTAATATTTTGAAATAAGCACCTGCCACTCCCGACATCAGCACAAAAGGAATGAAGATGACGATGGTGCTTAAAGAAGAACTGAGCATGGCAGGAAACAAAAAGTTTATGGCTTTGCCTACAAGTTCTTTGGGTTTTCGCTCAGGGAATTCCTCGTGCGTTCGATGGATTTGCTCCACCACAATAATGGCATCATCTATAATCAAACCGATGGATGCTGCAATGGCACCGATGGTCATGATATTAAAATCGAAACCCAACGCCCGCAGCACAATAAAGGTTAAGCCTAATGTAACAGGTATGCTAATAAGCACCACAGAGCTTGCCTTGAAAGAGCGCAAGAAAATAATTACTACGACAATGGCTAACAACAAACCTATCCACAATACATCAATGATGCTGCGGATACTGTCATTGACGAACTCCGCCTGATTGTAATAGGGTTTCAATGTAACACCTTTGGGCAATATTTTATTCAATTCCTGTACGCGTTTGTTGACATCCGTAGCCACATCAATCAAATTGCTGGTGGGTTGTTTCAACACGGCAACCAAAGGCACGTCTTTGCCATCCACTTTGATTTTCACATATTCATTTTGAGCAGCCACCTCCACATGTGCCACATCGCTCATGGTGATACGTCGGTTGGTATCATTAAAAATCACAAGATTCTCTAATTGATCTTTATCTTTGAGAGAGGCATCCGTAACGGTTAGATACAAACGTTTGTAATCTATCGTATATCCATTGGAAGCCACAAAACCCGTTTGTTCCACTGCATTGGCGATATCACGAGTACTAATCTTCAGCAAATTCATTTTCTGTTGATTCAAAACGATGCGATACTCTTTTTCTCTGCCGCCTATCACGGCGATTTGCGATACGCCATCAATGCTCGAAAGGAAAGGCTTCACGGTGTATTCGGCTATCATTTTAAGCTCCACTTGCGTCTTGCTATCAGATTGCAAGGAGAATCCCATCACAGGCAAAATGGACGGATTCATCTTCTCAACCGTTATTTGCACTTCGGAAGGCAAATCGTTTTTTATTTGAGCAATCAGCGCCTCCATGCGTTGCTTTGCCATATCAATGTCGCTACCCCATTTGATATAGGCAGATATTTCGCAACTTCCCATCGCGGTGGTGCTTCGTATCATCTTCAAATCGGGCACTTGCTTGATGGCATTCTCCAATGGCTTGGTGACTGTCACCATCATTTTATCCACAGGCTGACTTCCGTTCTCAGCAATGATTTTAATCTTCGGAAATGTTACATCAGGGAATAAAGATGTCTTCATATACGAATAGGAAAACACCCCGCCGATGATGACCAACAAGAGTATGACCGCAATGGGGCTTTTGAATCGGACGAAAATCTTTTCCATTTATTTCACTTTCTTGACAACGGAACTGTCGGGCAAGCCATACGCACCTTTGGTGATGATTATATCGTTGGGCAGCAGTATGGGCGTTAAAATCTCCGTTTCACTATCATTTACTATGCCTTTTGTTATGGGAACTTCGACGGCAAGCGTATCGTTTACCAATTTCATGAGCCAAAACTTATCTTGCGTTTCATTGGTCAATACAGCCGAGTTGGGCACACTTAATGCTTTGTCTTTACTTCTTTTCAATATGCTGATGATGACGTTTAGATTTTCGGGCAATTCAGAATAAGTGGAAAGTTTTACGAAAACGGATTGTGTCTGCGACATTTTATCCACCAATGGCATGATGCGAAATATGGTGGCAGGCAATTGTTTTCCGTCGGGCAGCACAAGTTGGCAGGCTTTTCCGAGCTTTATCACATCGTTGTTTTCGTAAGGCACATTCACCTGAATTACGAGGTTTTCGGGTTGCGTTATTTCGGCAAGCACATCGCCCTGCTGCGTGTATGTTCCTTGCTGCACATGAAGCGCCGAAAGGATACCGCTTTTATTACTTTTGATGAAGATGGAACGCGTGAACAAATTGGTGTCCTTCACCGAATTCATGGCATAAGCCTCGGAGGTTTTCACGGCAAATAGCTTTTGATTTTGAACGATATGCTCGCCCATCGTAGGAAATACTTCCGTGATGTAGCCCGTTACCGTGCTTCTGACCACTTCCTTCTGCAAAAAGCTTGTCACTCCATTCAGCACAATATACTCGTTGAGGGTTTTGATTTGCGGATTGGCACATTCCACCTCAGGAATATTCTTTTGTTCGTCCGCTGCCGTGTTTTTCGTTGGATTGCAGGCAACAAGCAGGTTGAATACTAAAGCAACTATGATAATTGAGTATTTCATTTTATTCTTATTCTTTTTACCAATTCAGATAATTATATTCGTTAATCGCAAGCATTTTGTTTGTTTCAGCCAAGGTAGTATCGCGCAGCAAATCGTTGTAGTTTCTAATGGCATTCAAATAATCAATCACCGATAACTGCCCCTGACTGAGTTGAATCTTATACATAGTCATGATCTCTTCAAAATCCTGTAACTGCTGTTTCTTTTGCGTAATGATATGCTCTAAAGCTTTTATTTTATTCAAGGCATTGACTTTTTGCACATCGTGTTGCTTCAAAAAACTCGCTTTATAGGTCTCCGTAGTGTTCAACAAGATAGCGTTCTTTTGCTGTTCCAATTGCTTTTGCTTGCCATCATAGAGCATCCAATTAAACGTGAGACCTGCGCTCCAACCAAACTTACGTTGGATGCCGGGCAGTTCCACTGCATTTAAGCCCGTGTTTGCATACAGGTTAAGGCTCGGTTTGTACTTCAAATTATAAACGTTTTGAGATGCGATGATTTGCAAACTATCACTTTTATACATCTGCAAGAACTTCGAATCAACATTGCTGTGCAAAGCTTCAATATTGGGAGTTGCAATTATGACAACGGCGGAGTCTTTTATGCCGCATAGGGACTTTAATTGTAAAAAATTATCTGCATAATCCGATAGATATTGCGCGAGATTGATTTGCTGATTTTGAATTTCGATACCCATCAACAAATAATCCGTTTGCTTGGCAAGCCCATTCACCACAAGGGTCTTCACCACTTCTTTTTCGTCTATCAATAGGTTT
This sequence comes from uncultured bacterium, assembly GCA_903862465.1. GTDB lineage: Bacteria > Bacteroidota > Bacteroidia > Bacteroidales > CAIWKO01 > CAIWKO01. Next base: position 22,099 of record CAIOYH010000189.1, read on the forward strand.
ATCGCGTTCTGAACATACGTAATCTGCACTTGCGATAGATAACAAACGATATATTGATTTGTGATTTGCTGTGTAAGCTCATGTTTGGTGAGTTCAATTTGGTTGGAGAAGGACGCTTTTTGCGCCAAACAATCATTGCGATATGCCATTTTGCCCGCCGATGTCAACAAAGGCAAACTCGCATTGGCAGTGGCGGAGTAGAGTCCGCCATTCGACATGTTTACATCATATCCTATGGCTTTGTCGCCGGGTTTGGCGGAGATAAATCCACCATTATTATTCAAATAGGGCGCAAGCATAATATCGCTTTGCACATACACTTTCGGGCTTGCCAATTCGGCAACGGATTGTTTCAAATTTAATTCTGCAAGTCGAAGCTTATTCTCGTTGTCTTTTATGATAGCGTTGTTTTGAAAAGCACTATCCATTAAAGTTTGCAGACTGACAGCCATAGGTTGTGTAAAATGAGACGCATTTTGTGCTTTGGCAACACAAAATATGCCCAATAAAAGAATGCTTGCTACTAAAATGCGTCTCATCTTAACTTTCATCAATGTTTAATACGCCTCAAGCGATTAATCTTCTTCTTCGCTCTCTTTCCCAATAGGTTCTTTCTTCACTAATTTGCCATCGGCAGCAAGCTGAACTTCAAATTTCGAGCTTCCTTTTGATACTTCAAATTCGTATAACTTGGCGGCACCGGGAGTTTCTAATATCACCGATTCGTTTATTTTATAACCCGCGAACTCTTTATCTAAAGTGGCTTTCACAGTAACCGGAATTTGAGCATTAGTCAACTCTATTTCTGTTTCTAACCACTTACCTGTTTTATCAAAATTCGCAGAACATTCGGCTCCATCTTTCATAAAACTGATTTCGTAATCGTTCTTTTCCATCTCATAGCCCACCTTAGTGGCAGTTGGAAACTTTGCTTTGAAAGCGGTTTTTACTTCAGCAGGAACTTTTGCTTCCGCTACCTTTTGACTAAATGCAGCATTCGATATCAGTAGGAATGCCGCTATTATTAAAATAATGTTTTTCATTGTATTTATATTTTATTGTTTATATAAGATATTTGTTTGCAATTACATGTATGTCGTAGCGCCCATACCGTAATGATAAGAAAGTGCCACAACATTATGCAATACAAAAGTAAGGCATTATGCAATACAAACGTGATTAATTTTGAAATAATGATAAAATCAACAGACGAGGGGTTCTAGAAATTAGATTTTTCGAGGCGGACAAGTTTTTAAAAGCGCAGTTTACCCGAGTAAATGAGCATTTTAAAAATCAAAGTCCAACGATGAAAAAATAATTTATAGAACTCCCAAGATGATTTCGGGGGGATGAAAGATAGCATTCAGGTCCGTACTTCTATACGTTTTGATATAAGGAGTATTATTTTCGACCTTTGTGACAACGGGAAGCATAGATATAGCAGACGGTTCAACGTAATAACACAACATATAAACACCCGAAACAACCATATCAATCGGCACGGGCTTTTGCTCTTTCTCAAAAGGATTATCAGCGGGTTCATCTTCCACATTAAATGAAGTCATCTTGTCAAAAAATTCTTCTTCGCAAAAATCAAACACGCTCACATCGCCATTCAGTTGCTTATACTCGGATATCATTCGCGGCAATTGCATCAACAAACCAAAATCGCCCTTCGGTAGTATCACCGAAGCGGTTAGGATTTGTAAAGATACTATAATTGCGAGAATTCTTTTCATTAGATGGATAACGCTATTGGAATTGATTTTATTTGATTTAATGTGCAAATATACACAAAATACCAAAAGCCAAAATCTAAATACCAAATACCAAGTCTTGCCACTACGAATTACGAATACCCAAAATACGAATTACAAATATACGAATACCTCCATATCTCAGTGTATCTCCTTTTGCTCTTTGTGTTTCCGTGTAAATTCCATAAAGCTACATGCCAAACCTAAAGCTTCTAAGAGCATAATTCGTAATTCAGAAATTCGTAATTCAAAAAAGCTTCGCACACAAAATCATCACAGCAAAAAGAAAGAAAACTACTTTATAAACTCGATTCGTTTATCCGTGTGATTTTCGAAATTTGATAGATTTCTACAACAAATTACGTGAGAAAAATGCTTCGCTTCTGCTGTAATTTTTCTCTATAAAATCATCATATAAAACATCCTTTTTATGTAAGAAAAAAATGTGTTTTTTCACCAATTTTCCATCCATTTTTACGACAAAATCATCCAAAGTCATACGCCTTAAAAATTCAAAAATCAGACATTTTGTCATATCATTCTTCGATTTTTAGGTTTCAAAAGCCCAAATACCCCCTTTATAGCCTATTTTTTCGATTTCGATGTAAGAATCGGTATGTTCGATGTGAGTTTCGCCATGTTCGATGTGAGAATCGCCGTAGTCGATGTGACAATCGCCATGTTCGATGTGACAATCGCCATGTTCGATGTGAGTTTCGTCATATTCAATGTTAATTTCGCCGTAGTCAAAGTGAGTTTCTTCATAGTCGATATGAGTTTCGCCATACTCAATGTGACTTTCGCCGTAGTCATTGTGAATTTCGCCATAGTCATACTGACATTCTTTCCGATTATTCTAAGAATTTTATACGCTGAAAAGCCTTTCTCCAAGCTCAAAAAAGCGATAGATATATAAGCTGAAAACAACGCATCCGAAGCCATAAAAAATGCTCAAAATATCACCCTAAATCATCATCCCAAAACATGAAATAAGCCGTTGCATTTTCAGTCAGCAAGGCTTGTGGGTTTATGAGAGAATAAAATAATAAGGTTTAGAAGGTAAGCCGTGTTAGGTGTTGCCGTTCTATTGACGTGGAGGAAGAAAGGAAGAAGATTTTTCGATTCAATATATTTCGCCCCTAAAGGGGCTTAGGAGAGAGGGGGTGCATTTTTCCCTGACTTGTTGGTCGGGACTACAAACATTTCACCCCTAACGGAGTTCTCGAAAAGCAATGACAAACAATGACCACCTAATGACAATAAATGACCTCCTAATGACAACAAATGCCCCCTTATTGACCAATAAACTCAATCAACCCAATTAACTCTCCTTCTCAATCAAGAAAAGCATATTCGAGGTCATCACCCCTTTGTTGATGATACTCATTTTCATGTCGAAGGAGCTGACGATGGCTTGCAGGCGTGTGGCAGACAGGAAATGAAGCTGCATGTCGTCGGTTTTGTTGAAGCCGATGTTGGTCGAGAAGAACTCGGTGAAGCGTGTCAGCTTATGTTTGTCGTGCAGGTCGCTGTTGCCGTCGCGGATAAGGATGCGCCCGCCGGGGTTGAGGTTGCGAATACATTTCTCAATAACGCGCAACTGCTTTTCGTCAGAGAAATAATGCAACACATCGCTCAAGATGAACACATCGCAAGGCTCCAACGCACATTCGGTGATGTCGCCATGCGAAAAGGAAACGTTGCGGGGTTTCGACATACAATGTTCGGCAATTTCAATCTTCTCTTCATCATAGTCAATGCCATGAATGAGTCGCTCGGACGAAACCATCCCCAAAATCAGGGAGAGATAGCCATAGCCGCAGCCGATGTCGGTGATTTTCGCTTTGCGCGGAATCAATTCATCATAGACTTGATAATTGCGTTCCAAGCGCAACTTGATGCGGGAGTACCATTCCACGATGGGTCCTTTATACACAAAATTGCGGATGACGATATCGCGAAACTGCTTCGGTTTGCGATAATGCTCGTTCAACAAAAGCTCATATTCATTGCGCATCAAGGCTTGTATGTTTTTGGCGCGTGCCGAATAATCCTCGCCCCACGCGGCATCCTCGTGGCGAATGCGGTCGAGGAACTTGACGGTAATCAAACTCTTTTTGCCCATCAGCTCCCCTTTGGCGATATAGTCGCCTGTGCCATGGCTCACGAGGGGCAGAATGTCGAGATGCATCTTGTCGGCAAGATAAAAAGCGCCTTTGTGGAAACGATGCAGGTGTCCGTCGTTGTTGCGGGTGCCTTCGGGAAACACCATGATAGAATAACCATCTGCAACGGCAGTCGCCAATTTGTCGCCGATGAAATCGAAGCCCGCCGAGGCAGGCAAATAGCCGCCAAGTTTCACGATGATGCCGATAAACTTATTGTAGTAGAACTTATCGTTGGTAATCATGATGACTTTGTGGGAAAACATCAGGAACAAAGGAATATCTATGAGCGATTGATGGTTTGCAATGATGACGGCGGGTTTCTTGAAAGTATCTTTCCCAAGGTTGATAATCTTTTTCCGCGTGAAATACATCAAATACATGGTACTGCGACAGACTATCATCAAGGTAATATGGTATAACCAACGGCGATTCTTCCTTCCCACGGGCAGTATCTTATAGATGCTGAGTCCCAACAGGGCGGTGATGAAACATCCCGTGAGGAAATAGGTGTAGCAGGTGACGGCGTACAGGAAATCGTAGGCAGTGAGCGGAAATTTGCGGAATGCATCTTTTTTATAGACCAAAAGTCGAAACAAAGCGGGCGGAATGGTATAAGAAAGAAACACCACCGAAAACATGCCGATGATGGTCAGCAGGGCGATGGACTTTAGGGCGGGATGTTGGGCAAAAATCAGCACCCCGACGCCAATCAAGGTGGTGAATGCCGACAGAAAGACAGCCGTTTTATAAGAGTCGAGCAGTTTCACACCGCGCCGCTTATATTCTTGCAACATCCCATCCATGATAAAGATAGAAAAGTCGTCGCCCAAGCCGAAAATGAAAGTGGAGATGATGATGCTGAATATATTGAATTTGATATCCAACAAACTCATGATGCCAAGTATCCATATCCAACTGATAAACATGGGTATGAAGGTGATGATAGCCAACTCGATGCGCCCGTAGGAGAACAACAAGAAGAAAAACACCAAGAGGGACGAAATTAATAGGATGGTATTGAAATCGTTGTTGATGACGTCAATGAAATGTGAGAGCAAGTTGTGTGTTTCCACAATCACGGTGTTCTGATCTTCGGGCAAAGCCTTCACCACGGCATCGCGTTTCTGCGGATTGATTTTCAACACCGTGACCACGAAATTATTGTCGGCGTCTTGGTTGATAAATTGCCCGGCAAGTTGTTGTTTAAGATAGTCGAAATCGGCAGCGTTAATCTTTTCGGGCTTATGTTCGATGCGCCCCAAGAAGCCGAGGAAGGCATCCTCGCGAAACTTCAGCTTTTTGCCGCTTGCCAACAGCCAACGCTTGAGATCGTCGATGCGATGTGGGTTCCAAAAGGTCTCCCATTGTTGTGCTTTGATGTTTTGCATGGAGTCGCTCAGCAAGACCGACGAAACGCCCGCCACCTGATTGATCATGTTTTTGGCTTGCAGTTGGCTGATTTTGCGGTTGATGATTTCGTTGTTCTTTAGCGATTCGTTGAGGGTTTTGCCTTTCGAAACCACATAGATTTGGCGCAACGAACTGTCGGAAATGTTACTCAAGGTCTGCTCTGCTTGCTTGAGTTTGGTGGATGTGTAGCCCAATTTGTTCATATCGTCCTCAAAACTCACCTTGCGTGCCATAATAAAAAAGAAAACTGTAAGGACAACAATGCCGCCAAGGATGTAAGGGTTGCGGTCGAACTTATAGGCAGAGATTTTGTCAATGATATTATCTTTATGGATGTGGTCGTCCACCTCTTTCTTGGTTTTGATAAAGAAAGGAAAGAAAACAAGCGTGAACAAGACCGACCCAACCAAGCATAGCGCCGAAAAGAGACCGAAATCTCTCAGCACATCCGATTTAACCAACATCAGCCCGAGGAAAGCCCCGATGGTGGTGGTGCTTCCTAAGGTTAGAGGCAAGGCGAGGTCTTTGATGACCACGCGAAGGCTTTTCACATGACGATAATGGGCATAGAAATGCACGGAATAGTTGATGGCGATACCCAAAATGATGGAGCCGGCACCTATGGCGATTAATGAGATATGCGGATGTATCAAATAAATAACGCCAAAGGAAAACAAACCACCGAAAAGCACAGGAGTCATCAGCACAAAGAAGGTGCCTTTGTTTTTGAAGAACACAGCGAAGAAAATCAGCAGCAGCAATAAGGCGATTCCCATGGTGATATAGAAATCAATACGCAACTGACCTGCGTTACCAACAGCAGCAGCCACCGCACCGTAATATTGTATCTTGATAGCGGCATTTCCTGCTTTGTCGTTATAATCTTGGATGATGTCGTCGAGTTTGGTGATAAACTGCGTGTTCTTATAGCTTTCGCTTGTGGGGTTGGCGGCGCTGAGAAACATCAAAAGATGCTTCTTATCTCTAGAGAAAATATAGCCCTTAAACATCTCATAGCTGTTGCCGATGCCCGAGAGGCTCATCTTCTGCAAAGCAAATCGGCTTAAGCCCAATGGATCCCTGACAATGAACTTCCGCATGAAAATACCCGCAGGCGAGACCAATAATTTATAATCTTTTTGCAGCATAGAATCAATCTTGGTGGAGTCCATCATGGTGGCGATGTTATCGTAGTCGGTAGCGTCTAAGAAATAGGGCAGATTGTTCCACAAAACATCGTAGGTGCCTGTCATTTGGTCCTCGCTGATTCTGTAGGTCATATCTTTGACCATATCGGGCATTAGTTTGTTCTTCACTTCCTGCGAAAGCTTATCGGCGCAAGCAATCAATTCGTCGGGCGAAGCTTTCTTGTTCTCATCCTTAGAAATGATGACAATAAGTCTGTTGTTTGAGCTAACCAATTTGAACACATCGGTGATATTCTCCACGCCTTTAGTCTTAGGCAAGAAATCGGTGATATCCTCATTGAACTTTATACGTATGGCTAAGGTATAAAAGAGCGCAACCAACACAAACAAGATTGCGAAAAGCAGAAACTTGCGCCTCACAAAGAAATCATAAATCTTTAAAAATACTGTTGCCATGCTGTTCCACTCTTTATTAAGATCCAAATACCAAATTCCAAGTTCCAAATACCAAGCTCCAAATACCAAATCCCAAGCTCAAAGACCCAAATCCCAAGCTACAAGCTCCAAATATCGAAATGTGATTACTTTTTACCATATACCGTATACTTTATACCTATTACCATTTACTCTATACCTGTTACCATTTACCCTATACCTGTTACCATTTACCAAATACCATCTACCATTTACCATCTACCCTACCTCCACTCTTTTCTTGCGAAATACTTTCAACAACACAAATGTAATGATGCCCATAACTGCAGCTATGGCTGCGGCAAAGATAAAAGCGCCTATAAGATATTGTAGTAGGTTATACTTTATGGCTTCAAGGGTAAGATTGGAGGAGTATTGTAGTTGCACCAAATCGTGTTTATATACAAAACCGCCAAACAGATAACTCAGATAGATAATCACGGGTATCATGGGCGGGATGCTGATGTTGCTTGCCACCAAAGTAATCACCTTGTTGAGGCGAAATAACATGGCTAACAACAAAGCGACTGCCATTTGCCATCCCCAAAAGGGCGCTATGCCCATAAACATGCCCAACATGACCGATAAGGTAATCTTCGCGTCCGACTCTTTGCTTTGCATAATATATTTCTGAAAGAACTCACGAATATTCTTGCGATTTAAGAGATTTACAAACTTGAACGGCTTGACGATGAGCACCGCAATGAGCACTAAGAAAACATTGAGGATACTTACGCGTGAGAAATCCCTAAAAGGACGAAAATGTGACACCCGTTCTTCCCGAGGTGCATAATAAACTTGTATGGGAACCGAAACCACATTGATGTTGCGCCATGCAGCACGTACAATCACTTCTATCTCGAATTCATATTTGCGGGTGATATAATGCTTCTTACCTATCAGATGCAGCGGATAGAGACGATAGCCCGATTGGGTGTCGGGTAGCTTCACCCCTGTCTCAAATCGGAACCAAAAGTTCGAAAACTTATGTCCGAAACTACTTTTGCCGGGCACACTGCTTTGATTCATGTTGCGAGCACCGATAATGATAGCATCGGGTTCTTCTTTCAGCTTCTCCAAAAACACAGGCAAATCCTCCACAAAATGCTGTCCATCGGAATCTATCGTAAAACCATACTTGAAACCTTTATTATAAGCAAAGCGAAAAGCTTTCCGCAAGGCGAATCCTTTGCCGCGATTCTTAGCAAAATGAATCACATGCAGATCGCTGTAAGCATCTAAAATGCTTTTGGTGTCGTCTGTAGAACCATCGTTCACCACAATCACGTCCGAAGTATATGCCAACACGCCATCAATCACCTTCCGTAAGGTCGTGGCATTGTTGTATGTGGGAATAATCACGCAACACCGCCATGTTTTGAACTGATTTTGAATTTCTATATTTGCTTTCATTTACTTGTGCTAAGCCTTACATTTAATTCGAGATATATTCAGATGCTTTTCTATCGTTTCCTTCTCTTTGAGAGTGGGAATCGGTTTTTTTAAAGAAATAGAATACATATCAACCGCTTGACAATACATTTTATTGTGCATATAAAAATCTCCTGCTTCCCAATACGATAAATAACTATCGGGGTTGAGGGCAATCAATTCATCAATGAGTTTTTGACTTTCTATCCTTGGCTTTTTGATTTCATGCAAAGATAATCGTATTTTTTTAAAACGGATGTAGTTTTCATACCCGCCATCAAAGAAAAGAGCATCGGCAGGAACCAAATCCTGCGCCACAGTTATCTCAGGATGATTTTTGACATCAAAATTGGGATGGAAGATTTCGTTCAAATCATAACAAACATAGCTCCCCAAACAATAAGGTCCGGCAGATATCCACATTTTTAAGACTTCAGGTTTGAAAACCACCGAATGATGAGCAATAAGTTGGTCAATAGCAATTTCATTACCGAAGCCGACAATAGTGTCGCCCACTCCTTTCTTGTCGCGAAGCATGCTGATAACAACATTAACCGAAATCTTCTCGTGACGACCAAACAACTCTTCCATGCGTTTAAACCGCATCATGGAACTACTTTCGTTGATTTGTTTGATGTTCAAAGCATCATGTTTCATCTTCTCAGATTGAAAATGATTGGTACATATCAATTCGAAACCTTTGGGAGCATAAACGGCACTATCGTAGGGTGTCTTTTCAATCACGATGGAAGCATTTTCTTTGCCCGAACTCACATGTATGGCTTCCGAAACAAATATGCGGTGTTTGTCGGCTATCTCCACGGCTTGCTCGATGCTTGTGGCGTATTGCAACATCTCTCTCACCAAAATAGAAATAGGCGTAAAAGATTTGGAAGGTAGTTTTGATTTTGCAGCATTCAAGGTCACTACTATGCCATGAATGTTCATCCCGGAAACGGTTCCAATCATGCCTCCCCACGTTATCATCACAAACTTGCCGCCTTCCGAAGGATGATAGAATGTGATGATCTTTTCTTCCGAAAACTCATCGCCCACATGGAAATCGAAGTTGCGACCATGCACCAACATGCCGTCCTCGCTCCTACTGCCCCATGCGGCAAATGAAGTGCATCCAACAAAGTTCATATATTGCAGGGTATGTCCAATATCGTGGGCTGCGTGATAGTTCAATATGCGGATATAACCCGGACCGATAGAGGAAAACTCAGGCGACGCAGAACGAGAAACGCCATAGATTTCCGCATTATATTCTTTCCCGACATAAAAGTTAAGCTTCCGATTCATCCATGCCACAAATAGCTTCAAGAAAAACAGATAGAGTTTGTTGGTCACTTTCTTTTTAATCTCCGAAACAAAAAACTTCTCTTGATTATATATCAGCTTGGATGCCAACATGCCATTCATCAAGCCGCGTTCATAAGGCTCTCCTTCAATATACATTTCCCACAATCCGTGTGAATTCTTTTTAATCCAATTGCGGTTGATGGCATAGAAATCATCAGCCACCCGAATAGGTTTCAGGTCTCTTTGATGCAAATTTGGTACTTTAGGTGGAATTTTCAGCACAGCAAGTGCAAACAATGCCAATAAAAGTAAAAGTAAAGAAGCTATTCCTAATAATATATATATAAACATTCAGAAAAGTATGAGCCGACAAAATTAGCTCAATTTTTGTTTTTAGCGGTTAATTCATTTTGTTTTTCTGCTTCTGTAGCCAACGAGAGATATTCTGCGCGCATGATGGTGGAAACATTTTTTGTTAGTTCCTGATAGCTATCCCCATATTCTTTACTACCAAATTTGACCCTATCGAGATATTTTATGGTCACCTTTCCATTCTTCATGAAATACCATTTCCAAGAGAATACATTCTTTGAATAATGTATCACCACAGGTTGTATGTCTATCTGCAACTTCGAAGCTAAATAAAACCCGCCTTTATGGAAACGACCGATATTTTCCTTGGTATTCATCACCCCTTCGGGAAAAATTAGCACAGGAAATTCGGCAGCGATGGAGGGCTGCAATGCCTCAACCAATGCATCTTTTTCCATATCTATCGGATAGAAACGTATGTATTTCAAAATAAAAAACCGCGCCCACGCATTGTTGTGCCAATTGTTGTTTATGACACACATCTTCGAAGTGAATGCAATTGCCACCGTAGCATCCAACACCGACTGATGATTGCACACAATTAAGGAAGGCGTGTCGAAGATGTTTTTTCTACGGTTGATATGTTTGAACCGCATATTGAAATTCGTGATATTCCAAAAGACGGTAAAGTTTCGGAGCAAACGCGCATAGAACAGATTGGTATTGCTTCTTTTGGTTGAAAATGGCAGCACAATAAGCAGCGTGAAAAACTGACTCGTGATAGCGAAAATCAAAAACGAGACGCTTCCTCTAAAGATGACCCAAAAATTAAATAGTTGTTTCTTTATCAATTTTACAATAGTTTTGTTGCAGAAATTCGGAGTGCAAAAGTACAGAAATTTCGTGTTTTTAAATCATATAATTATCACAAAGTAATATTTTTTCGGCTTGCTATCCATTTTTAGTTTAAATTTGTTGTCGTTAAAATGAATCATAACCAAGCTTTTTGAATTATAACCTACTGATATGTTGCGTCTCGCCTTTAATTTCTTCGTAAAAGTTCTCGACTCTTGCCTTTATGGCTTTGTGGGTCCGTTTAGCATGTTGGTGATTATTCCGCAGTATCTGATTTATATTTCCGATAGATACGACTTGCCCTTTTATGGTTTCCCCTATAGTGAAATCATAAGCGTGGTGTTGATGTGGATTGGCGCATCCGTGGCGATTTATAGTGGTGCGCTGATGTTTCTGTTTGGGAAAGGCAGTCCCGCGGTGACCTCATCCCCGCAAAAGATTATGCAGAAGAATATCTATGCTTATTTCCGCCATCCGATGATGTGGGCGCTTACGTTGGTGTTGGCAGGCGAAGTGATGTATCATGGCATGTTGATTATGTTGGTGTGGTTTGTGGCGTGGTTGCGCATTCAACAATTGTATGTGGTGAACTACGAAGAACCACAATTGGAGAAGCGTTTCGGCGATAGCTATCGGGAATATTGTCAGCAAGTTCCGCGGTGGTTTCCCCGTCTAAGTAAAAAAATAAAATAAATAATTTGAGTTTTCTCTGTAAAAAGTATTAATTTTGCAGCCCAAAAGGGCCCCGTAGCTCAACTGAATAGAGTATCTGACTACGGATCAGAAGGTTGAAGGTTTGAATCCTTCCGGGGTCACTAATAGAAGAAAGAGTGCTTTTTATTAGCACTCTTTTTTTTTGCACTTTCCATCAATCTATTATTCTTTAACACAACGTATAGAAATACTATAGTTTATATCATTAATTCAATAAATGGTTTTTATTATCCCAAATCATACCTTTTAATTTTGCTAACAGTAATTTATCGTGAAAATTTTCAAGGCTTTTTTCTGCATCTTTTTGTAGGGTTTTCATTTTTCTTAATTCTTTATTGTCATGTTGATATACTTTTATCCATTTTTTTGTCTCTTTTATAAATGATTTCATACCAATAGGAGTGTCAACAAGACCTTTTAGATTTTCATCCTTAGAAAATTTCGTATAAAGCGCCATTACAAACTTTAGAAAAATAATCCTATCTTCCCAATTGTTGGGCAATGAATTCGTAAACTCATGATTGCATACCGAGCAAATGACCCTATCACTCCTAAGATCTAAATCATCATGTTTTGTTTCACCAATTATACTTACCGGGCTCTCCTTCCCGCAGGTTGGACAACTTGCATTATTTCGTTTTTCAACCAATAAAGTTTCCATTTTTTTTTCTAGAAGAGCGATGGCTTGCCTACTTTTTGCATTCATATGAACCATTTCTATCATTTTATTAAACATAAGTAGTTTTTCATGGTACTCGGGGTCGTGAT
>CAIOYH010000190.1 GCA_903862465.1 uncultured bacterium
GAATCCCGAAGGGATGACAGTATTATAATACGAATACAACGGCTATCACGAACCCCGAAGGGGTGACATACATACTATCACCCCTTCGGGGTTTTATCTCGCTTCATTTTGTTTCTTCTATAATAATGGCACCCCTTCGGGGTTTTAGGCAAAAGCGTTAAAAGGATAGAGGCAACAGAGGCAGAGACTGTACCCGAACAGGTGATTGTAGTCGGGGCGCGACTTGGAGTCGCACTCCGACTTTATGATAATTACTTTTTCTTATGCGTAAAGGCTTGCAGACAGCAAACCTTTAGTTTTTTCAAAGCATTGTTATAATGTACGTTACAAATTAATGAAAAGTTAATCGAGACCATCCTTCAATCGGAACGAACGTTCCGACAGAAATATCTAACGTTCCGACAGAAATAACGAACGTTCCGACAGAAATAACGAACGTTCCGACAGAAATATCGAACGTTCCAACAGAAATATCGAACGTTCCGACAGAAATAACGAACGTTCCAACAGAAATAACGAACGTTCCAACAGAAATAACGAACGTTCCGATTGAAATAACGAACGTTCCGATTGAAATATCTAACGTTCCGAACGAAGTAACGAACGTTCCGAATGAAATGATAGGAGGTTTTTTTTTTGGATGGGAGGAGTAAATTTATTGATGAGTGGAGTTTATTTTGGTAAGGGGTTTGAGGAAAATGTTTATCTTCGCACACAATTTTTTATTTTTCAGCGTATATATAAGAAAAAACTTATGGAAGATATGTATCCTTATGACCTCATTATTGATGGGGACGGGGCAAGCGACGACAAACATTGGAGAGTTTTACGAATTCACATGCTACTTGGTTATGCCCAAGCCTTAGCTGATTTGAATGCTAATGAAGATTTTTATAAAAAAATCGAAAGCATTTACGATTTTGAAGGCACGCTAATTGTAACTTGGAAAACGGAACCTACCGAGGAAGAAAAAACGTATATCTGTAAAGGATGGAATAGTGTTGTCACAGATTATGAAGGGAATGATATAATACATGAAGTTAATTAATAAAACCGAAAAGACAATGCTGATAAAAATATTTGATCCAAACGAATTGATAACAAATCATCAAGTCTCTGAAAATTATTCTAATGAAATAAAAGTAAGGGAAGAGCTTTTCCCAATTGAACCATGCGATGGTTATTTTGAAAGATTACAAAGCAGATTAAAAGAAGTAGAAACTATTGAAGAAATTAAGGAGTCAAAATTGTTATTAGATTTGCCCTCATGCAAGAAGGAAATGCGCACAATTAATATATTAGGCGAGTATTGCTCTAATAAAAAACAGATCATTTATTATCAACAAACTCCCGAATTAATTGAAATCGTAAAAATTCATGAACGATTTCATGCTGTTCATCATTTAACTCAAGATGATAAAGGGAAAATATGGGAAAGTTTTGGTTCAACACCATCTTTTTATTTAGAACTGCTTGCACAATTGTTTACCTATATTTATCTTCGTGATACATGTAGTCCATCACTTGATGTTTTTTTAGATTTGAATAAAAATCAACCATTTAAATATCAAACTTTCAAAATATTTAAGCACTATGATCAGCAACAGGCGGAAGATTTGTATTGGATTATAAGAAATAAGGACAAAAGAAATTATAAATATTATGCTTTAGAGAAAATTAAAAACAAAACAAATACAATTATGAAAAGAGAATTAAGTGATACATTTATTGATGACCTGAAATCAGGCATCTTAAAAGAGATTTTAGAGTATATTCATAAGGATAATACTTTGGACCTTGAAATTCGCGCGGGTTATGTGAATATTTACTATAGAGGTGGAAATATATTACGAATTAGAGAGGTCGCTAAAAATAAATATGAATTTGAATTTGATCCGAATTATTTTTCAAGTTCAAATAATCATTTAAAAGATTTTAAAGCAAATAAGGATTGTGATTTGTTTTTTCCAAAGATGAAACAAGCTATGGATTTTTATTTTTCAAAACATAGAAAAGAGGAAAGAGAGTATCAACAATTAGTAGTTAGAGAAAACAATTATTCTTCAATTGCAAATGGGACTGATTATTTCATTATTGATATTGAATACGATAACCATGCAAAAGGTAGGTTTGATTTAGTAGCTGTTGAGTGGCTATCAAAAGCTTCACATAGGAAGCTATCAAAATCTAAAGAACCAAAGTTGGTTGTAATTGAAATGAAATATGGTGATAAAGCTCTTTCAGGATATTCGGGTATGAAAAAACACTTAGAAGATTTTCATAGCTTTGTTTCTAATGATTCTATCTTAGAAAATTTTAAACAAGAAATGCTTACTGTTTTTAGCCAAAAAAGAGCATTAGGTTTGATACCATGCCTTTCTTCAACGGAGAATTCAAATCAAATTGTTCAATTTGCTAAAGATATTGAATTGGCATTTTTAATTGCAAATCATGACCCTGCTAGCACCAAACTTAAAACAGAGCTTAATAATTGCGGGGCTACTTCTGCAAAATTTATAACTTCCAATTTTATGGGTTATGGGATATATATTGAGGGTGTTTTTAATTTGGAAGAATTTTATAACAAACATTCAAATCAATTTTAATGAAATTTAAAATCCATCGTGGCACTCAAGAAATAGGCGGTTCATGCGTCGAAGTATGGACAGCAAGCACAAGAATATTGCTTGACTTTGGTATGCCTTTAGTTGAAAAGGATGGTAAGGAGTTTGATTTCAAAAAATATAAAGATTTAGCTGTTGAAGAATTAATTACAAAAGGAGTTCTGCCGGATGTTAAAGGACTTTATAAGGACGCTGACAGTTTGATTGATGGCGTAATTATTTCACATCCGCACCAAGACCATTATGGGCTAAGCAATTATATTAATAGAAATATCAAGCCCTATATAGGCGAAGCAGCACATAAAATTATTGAAATCAGTAATATATTTATGTCTCAAAAGGTGAACATTGTAAATCCTATCTATTTCGAAAAAGAGAAAACTTTCCAAATTGGAGATCTTTCTATTACACCCTATTGGGCTGACCACTCTGCTTTTGATTCCTATTCATTTTTAGTAGAAGCCAATGGAAAGAGAATTTTTTATTCCGGTGATTTTCGAAATCATGGCAGGAAAACAAATGCTTTTAAATGGTTTACGCATAACGCTCCTCAGAATGTGGATTATTTATTGTTGGAAGGTACCACTATTGGAAGAGTCACAAAGCCTTTTAAGTCTGAAACAAAAATTGAGAATGAATTCATAGAGATGTTTAAACAAGAAGGCAAAATAAACTTAATTTATACATCAGGGCAAAACATTGACAGAATAGTTTCCATTTTCAGAGCTTGTAAAAGAACCGGAAAAATTTTAGTTGTAGATGTTTATATTGCTGCAATTTTAGATGTACTGTCGAGTTATGCAAAAATCCCTTATCCTTCAGATAGTTTTAAAAATTTAAAAGTTATGTTTCCTTATAGAATGACTAAAATGTTATTTGATAAAGGAAACAAAGAAATCCCTTATAAATTTACTAAATACAAAATCACGAAAGAGGAAATAGGGACTCATGCAAATAATATTGTGATGATTGTTCGCCCTTCCATGAAAAAAGACTTAGAAAGAATTAATGGAATTGATGGGGGTAACATAATATATTCACTATGGGAAGGGTATTTAAAAACTCCATCTACTAAGAAATTCATTGATTATTTAATGTGTAGAAAGTTTGCGTTTGAAGCAATACATACAAGCGGTCATGCTGACACACAAACTTTAAAACAAATGGTCGCAGCTATCAATCCAAAGAATATTGTTCCTATACATACCTTTAGGGGAAGTGATTATTCAAAAATATTCTACACTCCTGTCGTTGAAATGCTAGATGGAGAAATAAAACAAATATGATATTATCATAGAATAAAAAAAACAAAAAAATCCCGTTCGGCGGTAGGCTATGCCTCCGTCGCCGCTATCCTTAAAGGCTCTGCCTTTTACTATTCAACTTAAAAAACTAAATCAAATTAATAACCAATAAATCAATAAAACCAATGGCAGCACGACATACAATACAAGATATGCAGTTATTAGCATCCGGCAATAATGGCAAATGCCTGAGTAAAGAATATTGGGATCAGGATACCAAGCTAGGCTGGATGTGCGAAAAAGGACATGTATGGGAAGCCACTCCCGTTAAAATTAAACAGGGTAGTTGGTGTCCACAATGTACAAAGCATAGGGACAGTAAAGAAGAAAAATTCGAAAAACTAAGAGCTACTGCAAAAGAAAAAGGAGGGGAATGCTTATCCGATGAGTTCGTTAACAGCAAAACAAAATTGCAATTCAAATGTGCGAAAGGTCATGTTTGGGAAACCACGCCTGAAACGATCTTGAACGGATGCTGGTGCGAGCTGTGTTATAAAAATCAACTTACTGAAAGAATTTTAGAAGATCTCAGGACCATAGTTAAGGAAAAGGGAGGAGTAATCCTTTCTGAATATACAACAAGCAGGGACAAAATGGAATTCCAATGTTCAAAAGGTCACAGGTGGTTTCAACTTCAATATAATATAAACCAAGGTAAGTGGTGTCCGGAATGTAGTAAAGAGGAATGGCCTATAAAACATCTGGAAGTGTTAAGTGCAGCAGCCAAAGAAAGAGGAGGCGAATGCTTGTCAAAAGAATATTTTGACGATAAAATAAAAATAGAATTTCGATGCGATAAAGGTCATGTGTTTTTATTGACTGGAGGCGCTATGCTTAGAGGTCAATGGTGTCAACAATGTAGTTTCAAAGCTTTGGCAGATAGCAGAAGACATTCAATAGAGATCTATCGTGCACTTGCGCAGGCAAGAGGAGGTAAGCTTTTATCTGAAGTATATATCAATAAGGAAACAAAACTTTTATGGGAATGTAAAAACGGGCATCGGTGGGAAGCCACACCGGGGCTTGTTAAAAATTCTGAATCATGGTGCGGTATCTGCGCTTATAAAGAAACTGCAGAAAAGCTAAGAGGCAATATCGAAACATATCGTAAAATAGCAATTGAAAGAGGCGGAAAGCTTTTGTCGGATGTTTATATTAATAGCCATACTCCAGTGTTATGGGAATGTAAAGAAGGGCATCAATGGAAAGCAAACCCTGACTCTGTAAAAAATATGAAAACATGGTGTCCTGTTTGCCATTATAAGGGTTTGGCTGAAAAATTAAAAGATGACATAGAAATATATCGTAAAATAGCCATAGAAAGGGGAGGTAAACTTTTATCGGAAGAATATATTAGCAGCAGAACACAAATGTTGTGGGAATGTAAAGAGGGACACCAATGGAAAGCGGCTGGCGGACGTATAAAAACAAGAAAATCCTGGTGCCCTGTATGCCAATATAAGGGTATGGCTGAGAAATTCAAAGATGACATAGAAATATATCGTAAAATAGCCATAGAAAGGGGAGGTAAACTTTTATCGGAAGAATATATTAATAGTAGTAGCCACTTATTGTGGGAATGTAAAAATGGGCATCAATGGAAAGCAACTCCATCCCATACAAAAAACAGAAATCAGTGGTGTCCGGTATGTGCTAAAAATAATAAAGGAAATCCACGCCCGGCTTAGGCTGTGCCTAAGTCGCAGATATTCATATAGGCTCTGCCTATTTCCCCAATTAATTAGTTGACCCTTTTGGTAGATATTTGCCTCAGTCTAAATATGAAAGGGGAGATATAAGTCGTTATACAAAATTTCATTTTTAATCCAAAATTCAGTTAAATTACATCGACGAAAGGGCAATGCACATCGACGCAAAGGCAATGCACATCGACGCAAGGGCAATGCACATCGACTAAAGGGCAGTTCACATCGACGCAAGGGCAATGCACATCGTCGCAAGGGCGATGCACATCGTCGCAAGAACAGTTCACATCGACGCAAGGGCTCTTCACATCGACGCAAGAGCAGTTCACATCGACGCGCAGGCAGTTTAACTCGATGCTTAGGCAGTTCAACTCGTTGCGCAGCCAATTCACATCGATACAACGAGCGTCCCATGTGTATCTCCCAAACATGAAAAGAGCGTAAGCTTTTTCTATTTCAACCCGTCCGGTAGCAGTCTCTGCCTCCGTCCCCTCTATCCTTTTAGGCTCTGCCTAATTGAAATCAAGTCGGAGTGCGACTCCAAGTCGCGCCCCGACAAAATAAATCCTCCTAAAGTCCTAGTACGGCTCCAAGCCGTGCCACTACGATCATCAAAATCTCTTGTTCCGCTTAGTGTCCCTTAGTGAACTTAGTCTTGTCCCGTACCTTTATATATTCAGCAATGCTTGGAAGGTCGGGAGTCTCCGTGGTTTCCTCCTTGGAGCTTGGTATTTGAAGCTTGGAGACTTGGAAGATGAAACATGAGACTTAAAAGATGAAGCACAACGAATCCCTCCATGCAGAACAAAGTTCGCAACTTCACCCCCCAATAAATGGTGAACGTCTTACTAAGAATCAAACAGTTGGTCTAGGATGGATTCATCCGCATGATTCGCTACAGTAACCTTCAATTGTGGATTTAGTTCCATCGCCCGTTTGATAGCGAATTCAGCCCCACTATTTCTAGCCCACGACCGTCTGGCAATACCGTTATTCACATCCCAAAAAAGCATGGACTGCAGTCTTCTTTTAGCATCATGTGAGCCGTCGAGCAACATGCCAAAGCCGCCATTTATCACCTCTCCCCAACCAACGCCGCCACCATTATGAATAGAAACCCACGTAGCGCCTCGAAAAGAGTCGCCTATCACGTTTTGGATTGCCATGTCGGCAGTAAAACGCGACCCGTCATAGATATTCGACGTCTCTCTGTAAGGAGAATCCGTACCTGACACGTCATGATGATCGCGTCCGAGGACGATGGGCGCGGATATGTCGCCAAGCGCGATGGCACGGTTGAAAGCCTCTGCTATTTTGATGCGCCCGATGGCGTCGGCGTAAAGGATACGTGCTTGTGAACCAACGACCAACTTGTTCGCTTTAGCGCCGCGTATCCATCGGATGTTGTCTATCATCTGTTGTTGAATCTCTGGCGGTGATGTTTGAATGATTTCTTCCAATACGCTGATGGCGATGGCATCTGACTTGTCTAAATCCTCGGGTAGGGAAGAGGTGCACACCCATCGGAAAGGACCGAAGCCGTAGTCGAAACACATCGGACCCATAATATCTTGAACATAGCTTGGATAGATAAAATCCCCGTTAGGTTTCATGATGGCGGCGCCTGCTCTGGAAGCTTCCAACAGGAAGGCGTTGCCATAATCGAAGAAATACATGCCTTTCATTGCCAGTGCGTTGATGGCTATGACTTGTCTGCAAAGAGATGCTTGCACTTTTTCTTTAAACAAGGCTGGATTGTCAGCCATCATCACCTTTGATTCTTCAAAACTCAAGCCTACGGGATAATATCCGCCTGCCCAGGGGTTATGCAAGGACGTTTGGTCAGAGCCGATTTCTATAGCGATGGCGTTCGCCACGAAGGCTTCCCAAAGATCCACGATGTTGCCTTGATACGCCAACGATACGGCTTCTTTCGCCAAGCGTGCCTGAGCGATGCGTGCCAATAGGAGGTTGATATCCGTATATACTTCGTCAACCCATCCTTGCGAATGACGAGTTTCTACTGCTTTGGGATTGATTTCAGCCACCACGCCTATGGCGCCGGCTATAACGGCAGCCTTCGGTTGCGCGCCGCTCATGCCCCCCAACCCTGAGGTAACGAACACTTTACCTGCCAAACTTTCCCCTGCCTGCGCAATTTTCCTCCCGGCGTTCAGTACAGTAATCGTCGTCCCATGGACAATACCCTGCGGACCTATGTACATAAAAGAGCCTGCTGTCATTTGCCCATATTGTGATACGCCTAGAGCGTTGAACCGTTCCCAATCATCCGGTTGCGAATAGTTTGGAATCATCATCCCGTTGGTAACAACCACGCGTGGTGCGTCGCGATGCGAGGGGAACAAACCCATGGGATGTCCCGAATACATAGCAAGCGTTTGCTCGTCGGTCATCGTCGCAAGGTATTGCATCGTAAGCAGATACTGTGCCCAGTTCTGAAACACGGCTCCGTTGCCGCCGTACGTGATTAGCTCGTGAGGATGTTGCGCTACGGCATCATCCAAGTTGTTGCTCAACATAAGCATGATAGCTCCGGCTTGCACCGATTGATGCGGAAAAGCGTCTATCGACCGTGCAAAAATCTTATACGTTGGTCTGAAACGATACATATATATTCTGCCGTAAGTCAACAGCTCTTCGAGGAATTCCGGCGCTAAAATGGCGTGATGTTTGGGCTCAAAATAGCGAAGCGCATTGCGTAAGGCGAGCTTTTTTTCTGCTGCGGAAAGAATGTCTTTACGTTTGGGTGCGTGGTTCACTGTTACGTCGTAAACTGGCGCGGGTGGCAATTTGTCGGGGATGCCGGCTAAGATGGTTTGTTTAAATGTGATACTATCCATGGTGAATATTTTTCGGCAAAATTACAATATTTCGCCATAAATTAGTAAGCTGAGGCAAATAATTTTGATGCTTTTTTTATTTCTGTGGATGGGAAGCTCAAATCAACCATGGCAATAAAAAAATGAGTTCATCCGTTAGCTTAGGTATTCCATGAATTCGTGATACTTTAGTATTTATAAATGATGAACTGATGAATTATTTGGCACATGCATATCTTTCTTTTGATGATAAAGATGTATTGATTGGCAACTTCATAGCCGACACCGTGAAAGGCAATGCCCATCGCTATTCCGACGAGATTCGAAAGGGAATCCGCCTGCATCATAAGATAGATGCCTTCACCGATTCCAATTTTTATTTCAAAGAAAGCGTGAAAAGGATAGACCATAAGTTTGGCTTATATGGCACTATCATTGTTGACATGTTTTACGATCATTTTTTGGCAGCGAATTGGAGTCGTTTTCACCAAGATTCCTTGCCACGCTTCGCCCAAAGGGTTTATGCCGCAGTCTTAACGGAATATCCTATCTTACCCATGCGTATGAAGCGGATGTTGCCTCACATGATGTCCTCCAACTGGCTTGTCTATTATGCTGATGCGAATAGCTTCAAGAATTTCTTCAGGGGATTAGCCACCCGAACGCGTTTCGCCCCCAACCTCCACGAAGCTGCGGAAGAAATCCACATTCATTATCAAGACCTAAACGATGATTTCTTGAAGTTTATGGATGAAATGATACCTTATGTAAAGAATTTGCAAGATTATTGACGCAAAGCGATACACATCTGCAAAAAATGTTGTATCTTTGCAAACATCAAGGGGCTGACCGGTTTTGACAGCGGGGCTAGTGGACTTGTAAGCATGTCGGGCGTTGTGAATATTGCCCGTTAACACGAATTCTCACGCCACACAAATGGCAACGATTACAATTACGCCTTAGCTGCTTAGTTTAGAACTAGGCGGTGGCTGCTTCCCGGGAAACTCTGTTCTGCTGTGTCCCGTAAGAAGCATCGTAAATGCAGAACTAGCTTGTGCAGCGCCCTGATGTATGAGTGAAATTAAAGGGGATACGGTTGTGGTAAGACGGTTCTTTTCTAGCCCCCTCCCGACAATTAATTAAGGACTACGCATGTAGAAAGCACTTCTGCTACTTGTTTGGACGAGGGTTCGAATCCCTCCAGCTCCACGAAAAACTCGCTTGAATATTAATATTTTCAAGCGAGTTTACTTTATCTACACACATATCTATAAACATTATTTGGTCTTAATTTCCTTTACTAAAAAGAAATTGGATCGCCGGAAGTTTTAACTCGTTTGGTTTTGCCATCTATCCTAATAACTCAAGCCCGAATGTTTCTTTCCATGACAAGTAAGATAGCACTTGCCATGATTTTCGCCCGTATCTTCATAGCGCAACAACCCGTCGGCTTCCTGAGCAAAACCTTTGCCAGTGTTGAAATTAATAAGATGAGTGCTACTCTGAGGACTTGCCTGACTGCTACTAATGCCGTGGGAATCGTGACATGCCACACACGAAATGGCTTGCTGCGCCACATGCAATTTGTGATACGCAAACGTTTGGTCGCTCAAAATGGAGTTCCTGTCATGACAGCTATAACAAAGGGCATAAGCCATCACCGATTCAGGCGAATACGCTGAGCGATTATAATTGGATTTCAATATCTGTGGATATATAGAGCCATGCGGACCGGCAGGCGAATTGGCGCCATCACTAGTATGACAATCGGAACAATAAATCATGCTCGTGGTGGTCAAAGGAGAAATCAAACTCGGCACATTATTATTTTTGCCGATAGCCGCCACGGGATGATATGAATAGTTTCCCGGGTCAAACTCCATCCGAACATTATTTTGTGCAATCACGTGTGTTACTGAACTGGGTGTGACAGCATTTTGCGAATGGCAACGATAGCATATTTCGTATTCATAAGCCACCGATTCCACCACCGTGCCTGCCTGCGATATGCCTTGAACTCCTGCATTCGAAGCTTTTACATTGGGGGCAGTGGCGTCTGCATGTTTGGCAGCATGTGCATTATGACAATCGGAACACTCCACATGTTTATCTTTGGGTATGCCCACTTCAATCGGATTATGCACTCCAACATATCCCGAAACATTATGCCGATATGATTTCACAAACTGCTGCTGAATATTGGTTGTTGCTACATTGCCGTTATGACAATCATAGCAATTGTCTTCTTCTTTGCGATATTTCATTAAGCGTTCTTTGCCACCCGCATTATGAGGATTGTGGCAATTTTCGCAAGCATTGGTAGCCACAGTGGTATATGGGGTATGAAACCATGGATTTTCACCATTCCCATTCCAAGTATTGTTGGATGTTTGGTGGGAACTTGCCATCCAATTATTAGTTTTATGACAAGAAAGACATAGGTTGGATGATTGATTTGTAGCCACAAGAAAATTATTATAAATGTCCTTATGCGGATCGTGACAGGAGGTGCATTGCAGTTTCCCTTTTTCAAGTTGCACCGGAAACATTATATCCGTAGGCTTGTTTAACTCTTTATCTTTTACAGCAAGGGCAGCATCATACACAAATGAAATTGGGTGGTCGTCAGATAAATCCGTAGTCAAATTTGATTTGCCGATGGGCATAGTAGTCACACCTTTATTAAATTCAACACCGGGTTTCGAAATAAGATTGCCCAAAGCTATAGTTCCGTCATGACACGACAGGCATAAAATTGAAGAGCCATCAGGCTGTCCGGGCAAAGCATCTAAGGTAGAACTATTGTATAATAAATAAGCTGCTCCCGATTTATTTCTATTCCAAAGGGGAGCAATAGGCGCAGATGTATGAGTGGTATGGCAAAAAATGCAAATCTCCGATTCGCTTTGAGCTTTTATAGTTCCCGGACCTCTTACGGAAAGATTATGAACAGAATTTACCACCGATTGTCCGCTAACCATAAAAGGAATTAAAAACAAAAAAAGTAGATAGTGTTTTTGCATAGCTTTCTTATTTTTTATCATCATATTTTAATTGAAAAATCTGTACTCTTGAATTATAACTGTCTGCAATATAAATAAAATCTTTCTTATCAATAAATATGCCCACCGGCATCCAAAATTCACCTTGATAGCGTCCTTGAGAACCAAAATTATATAAAAACATTCCTGATTTATCAAAAATCTGAACACTGTTAAACAAGGCATCCACCACATAAATATTACCTCGGGAGTCGGTTGCTATTCCTTTCGGGCGGGCTAAATAACCTGTTGCATCTCCTATCTTCCCAAAACTCGAAACAAAAGACCCATTTTTATCCAATATTTGTATGCGGAAGTTAAGGGCATCCACAATATAAGCTGTTCCTGTATTATCTATCCAAATAAATGTAGGATAATTAAACTCCAAGTTGCCGTTGCCTCTTTGCCCAATTCGTCTCAACAATTTTCCTTTACTATTTAAAATAGATATCCTATGTGCAGCGGTTTCAACAACCCAAATCTCATCTGTAGCATTTGAATAGGCTATTCCGGTGGGCTGCATCAAATCGAGCGAATCGTTGAGAGTTGATAATTCTGTTTTGTCTTCATTAATCTTGTATATTTTTTTTAAGTGGGAGTCCGTAAAAAGAATTCCACCATCTTTAAAATTGCATATTCCCACCATAGAGGTGAAATCGGTAAATCTTTTTCGTAGATGTTTTGGGACATCAAAAGACATATTTTGAATTTGAAATATAAGTCCGTTTGCCTGATCTATCACCATAAAAGTGTCAGGATTTGAAGCTACCACATTCATGGGTTTGTTAATATTCGGAATATTTCTCTTGCCAAACACAACATTTTTAAACTTTTCACCTTTACTAGAAACTACCTTATCCGTTTTTAAAGAAGGAAATTCTTTCACCCAACTAATATAACTATCATTCCTAAAATTCCTGCCAACAACAGAGTCTTGTGCTAAAACACCATTGGCTGTGATGAAGCAAAAGAATGGAAGTAATATAAAATAATGTGTTGCTTTCAAAACAAAAGTATTAATTTCGGATTTATAACTGCAAAATTAAAAAAATAAATTAAACAGATTGAATTATTGTTCACAGCAAAATTCTCTCTTCGGAATAATTTGGATTACAGAAATAGGTACTAGAACACCTAAATAACAGATAATATGTTATGTAAATAACTATACTATTTTTTCTGGAGATATATGCATTAAAAGTAAGAGTGTTAAGTTTTCTAAATTTTGACAAATATCAGCTAAAACTTTAATGCGCCAACTGTGGAATGTAGTATCTTTGTAAAAATTTTCAATTTGCCGGAAAAAGAAAATGAACAATTAAATCTAATACTAACTTAAAAATGAAAACAATGAAAATTAGAACATTTATTTTAGGAGTTGCATTAGCGACTTTAGCTCAGGTATCCTTTGGGCAGATTACTGGAACACCACATGACATGTCGAGCCATTTGTGGAACACAGGAACCACAAACAAATTATGTGGAACATGTCACACACCCCACAACTCTATGACAATATCGCAAGCTCCTTTATGGAGTCACGATACGACAACATCTTCTTACACGATGTACACGAGTGCAGTTTCTTCAACATTTAATGCTACACCCGGAACAAGACCTGATGGAAATTCAAAATTATGTTTAAGCTGCCATGACGGTACAGTTGCTTTGAATGATTTTATTGGTGCTCAGGCTCCTGTAAGTGGTACTTTGGGAACAGAATATCCCGGTACAACTACTTTAATAGGAACTAACCTTTCAAACGACCATCCAATATCATTTACATATGATGCAACATTAGCCACAACCGATGGTGGATTATACAATCCTGTAACTACACTGTCGGGCTTATCTTCAGGTGGTCATATTGATGATGACATGTTATACAATCACAAAATGCAATGTGCATCGTGCCACAATCCACACAACAACACTTATACAAAATTCCAAAGAATGTCGAACAATGCAAGTCAGCTTTGTTTAAAATGTCACAACAAATAAGATTGTTTTAAAATTAGTAAAGTTAAATAAAAAAGGTGTAATTACACCTTTTTTATTTTATATCCAACTCATTTGGCGGAACTCAAATAGTATTTAATTTTTGCACAGATGGATAAATTTTTATCAAAAATGAATAACTCAGTGTATCGTTATATTCTTTTTTTTGTCTTAGCAGTAATTCTTTACTCCTGCAATAAACACGTAGTCCCCCAGGGTACTATAATTTACCCCATTCCGCCTGATACGGCAAGAATTCAATTTCTTACTCGTTATAGTGGTTCGCAGGATATAGTAAAGCAGTCGAAATTTACCAAATTTATTTTAGGCGAAAACAAACCATTGACCATTTTCAAGCCTTATGGAGTGGCTATCCACAATGGGAAAATTTATGTTTGCGATAATGGGATTGCCGGGGTAGAGATAATAGGCTTGGAGAACAAAACCTTCAGTTATTTTGTTCCCAAAGGCAATGGTCAACTAAAAAGCCCTTTGAATTGCAATCTCGACGAAAAAGATAATTTATATATTGCAGATGGCGATAGAAAACAAATAGTGGTATTTGACAATAAAGGAGCATATTTGAATTCGTTTGGGGAGAAGGAGAAGTTTAAACCAACAGACGTATTTATATATGGAAACAAGATTTGGGTTGCAAACGTACTGAACAATAAAATTTATGTTTACGACAAAGATTCAATAGGCAAGTTATTATTCACATTTCCGGAAGCGGCACAAGGCGATGAGGACTATTTATATTCTCCTGTAAATCTATTTGTACAAAACGATAAAGTATATGTGTCAGACCTCGGTGGATTTAATGTAAAGGTGTTTGACATTAGTGGAAAATATTTGCAGACCATTGGAAGCTTTGGAAATAGTCCGGGGCAGTTTAGCCGAAATAAAGGAATTTGTGCTGACAAGAATGGCAACATTTATGTGGTGGATGCAAGTTTTGAGAATGCTCAGATATTTAATAAAGAAGGAAAGCTTTTAATGGCTTTTGGAGGACCTTATAACAGGCAAGGAGATATGTGGCTGCCTGCCAAAATTACGTTGGATTATGATAATCTCGCCTATTTTCAACAGTATGTGAATCCTAAGTATAGATTAAAATATATATTGTTGGTCACAAATCAGTACGGTCCCGATAAATTGTCTGTCTATGGTGCTATTGAATTGAATCCAAATTATAAGGCAGGAGCCAACAATACATCACAACCTATAGAAAAGAAAAAAAATAAAAAGAATTAATAGTTTTATTACGTTTAGAGGATGCTGAAAGGATTCAAAAAAAACATAAACTACCTAATTTTATTTGCTCTTGTTGCAGCGTTTACTTGCTGTTCGCCAAAGAATAAGTTTAAGGTACTTTCGTTTTTATTTGATGGCGTTCCGCAAGAGGTTGTTTCGGATAGCATTTCAAAACCTATTAAGGCAATTGTTGTTGACACCTCTACTAATAAGGAAGTAGTAGCAGAAATCAAGACTACAGCTTCGATTCACCCTCCATTTAAGGAGAATAACTGCAAAGCTTGTCATGATCAATACGCTGTAAGTTTCTCTTCCGCTCCTTTACAAAAAATCTGTTATCAATGTCATGATGATTTTGGAACGAAATTTACGTTTCTGCACGGACCTGTTGCAAGCGGCTATTGTATCGGATGTCATAATCCACACAATGCTGATTTTCCCAAACTATTGAAACGAAAAGATCAAGATGTTTGTTTATATTGCCATACTATAAAAGACATTAAACAAAATGAAGTTCATACAGATATTGGAACAGCAAATTGTACGGAATGTCATAATCCACACGGTGGGGATAATCAATATTTCTTATAATTCATGCTCATGAGATTATTATTAGCCATATTGTTTGTTTCTATTGTTTCACATGAGGTGTATTCACAAGGATATCGGGGGCGTGTCCGAGATTTGAATCCCTACACCGATGCAATCTACGACGGAAGACCAAAAGGAAAGTTCTTCGCATTAAACCATTTTGGCGGAGAATTAAAATTGAAAGGCTTTTATAGAGATCAAATCACATGGCGAAACGGCGTAAAGGATAAACAACAATCCACAAATATTTCAGGAGGACTTCATTTTAAAGCGGGTGGTTATTTTTGGAATCCGAGCTTCCTTTTATTGGATGTTGACGCTGAATATAATCCCGAAAGCCATCATGAACGCTACTTGATTATGCCGGATTTGGGTGAGGTGAACACCATGAAAAATCTCGATATTCGAGCTGTATTTCTGAATCAGAAGAAGGTTACCTTTGGTGGCAATCTTACTTTTAATGAGAATTACAGCAACAGAGAGAACTTGTCAGATATTCGGTCGAGAAGCAAAAATTATGGTGCTTTTTTGAACATCGTGAATAAGTATGCGCCTATTTCAGTGAACTATGATGTGGGGAAATGGTATCAAAAAGAAATACAAACAGGGAGAACTATAAATTGCAATCAGAGTGAGTTGAGAAGCCGAATACAAACTCGTTTCTCAAAATGGGATTTGCATGATTTGACGTATTCTCATGCTGTTTTTGCACGTGATGATTATGATTTATACAAAAGTAAAAGCATTACGGATCAACTTATTTTGAACGATGAAGTGCATTTTGATAAAAATAAACACTACCGTCTTAATGTTATCACGAGTGCTTTCGGTAGAAAAATTAGTTCCAATTATACGCGAATCAGCAATCAAGAAAACTTTATGGCAGAGATGCCTAAGAATTTTAACCTGAATGCCACTTATGCCTTTTATCACATCGAACAAGATTGGCAAAAACTGAATCAACATAGCATAAATGCTGTTCTTGGACATAAATTGTTCAATAGCTTAAGTACAGATGTTTTTGGCGGATACAATTATTCTTCCCACAGTCAGTTCAAAGGATCCGAAAGCAAAATAGGTTTTGACGTGCGCTATACGAAAAAGATTTTTTGGAAGGGCAATCTTTGCTTATCCTATAAATTTGCATATAACCATAAAGACCACGAAAGTTCCTCCACCAGTATCAATGTAATTAATGAGGAATATACATTGACAGATGGCAAAATAACCTTAATTGACAAACCGTATATTGAACTTTCGACTTTCAATGTTACGGATATCACAGGAACTATCTTCTATCAAAACAATTTGGATTATATGCTCATCAAGCAAGGGAATTATTTAGAAATCCAACGTATTCCAGGAGGACAAATCACAAACGGTGGGACGGTTTATATCAGCTATACGTATGTGCAGCCGGGCAATTACCACTATAATTCCGCCTCGCATGGCTTTGGAGCACGACTTGCTTTCTTTAAAAACATTCTAGAGTTTTATTACAATTATAATGAGCAGGATTATATCAAATTGGTTCGAACTGAGTTTCTGCAATTAAACACCTTTACACAAAATACCTTGGGAATGCGTGTCAATTATAAGTTTGTTTCGGGTGGCGTGGAGTATGATGATTACAAAAGCAATATTGTTCCTTATTATTCCACCAATTACTTTTTGCAATTGCAAGGACACTTTTTCAAGCATTTGGAAGGCTCTTTAAACGGGAATTTGCGGTATATGACTTTGACAAACGGGCTGATTAAACAAAAGTTTGCAAGTGTTTCGGCTATGCTTTCTTATGCCATACATTCTCGAACAAAGATTAGTATTCAGGGAAGTTATATGCACGAGGATTATCAAAGTGTGAATTTAGACTTGTTGATGGCAGGGGCAGACGTCACCACTTCGATACGGAAAATGTATTTTTCTTTAGGCTATCAGTTATATAGACGCAATTATTTAAGCGAACAAATCAATTATAATGGTGGATATGTTCAAATTTCACGTAAGTTTTAATCTAAAACGACAGCTATGAGTGGTGTTCAATTATTCTTTTATGTGTTGTTTTTGGGTTTCGGATGGAATTCGCCTCAACTCAAACAAACGAAGGCGGAGTGCTTGGATTGTCATAAGCAGCTTGTCGCAGAAAAAGTGATACATCCCGTGGCTGAAGGTTGCGACAATTGCCATGTTGCTAACGGCAAGGAGCATCCTCAACCAAAAATAATTGGATTTTCGTTGGCTGATACGGTTCCGAATTTATGTTTTACATGCCATGATGAATTGAAGACTACCATACAGTCGTCGGCAGTAACACATGGGGCGGTGCGCTCAAAAAAATCGTGCACAT
The DNA here is from genome assembly GCA_903862465.1 of uncultured bacterium. Classification (GTDB taxonomy): domain Bacteria; phylum Bacteroidota; class Bacteroidia; order Bacteroidales; family CAIWKO01; genus CAIWKO01. The sequence goes on from CAIOYH010000190.1 coordinate 17,706, forward strand.
CTTGCCATTCACCTCACTCATCGCCTAACGATAAAATGCTTTTGGCTGATGGAAAAGACTTATGTTTGAGTTGTCATAATAAAATTATTACTACCGATAGTATTCAAATTCCAAATATGAAATCCCTGCTCGATAATAGCAAAGTGATACATGGTGCCATAGATGCAGGAGGATGCATTGCTTGTCATAATCCTCACGCTTCGAATCATCAGTTTCTGTTGAAAGAAAACTTCCCGCAAGGAATTTATGCCGAAGGAAAAACAGAAAATTATACTTTATGTTTTACATGCCACGATAGTCAACTATTGACCGAAGCCACCACAACAAGTGCCACTCAATTTAGAAATGCAGACAAGAACCTGCATTTTGTGCATCTGCAAGGCAAAAAAGGTAGAGCTTGCACGGTCTGCCATAATGTGCATGGGTCAGCTAATATGCATCTATTAAATGATGCTACAACTTTTGGCAATTGGCAGATGCCCATCCGCTATAAACCTGTGGAGGGAGGCGGTTCGTGCTACCCGGGATGCCATGGGGAAAGAGCGTACAAGAATTAATATCCAAATTCCAAGGTTTGCCACTACGAAGAAAACCACTAAGGCACAAAGACACTAAGACATAAAGCGACTTGGAGCTTGGTATTTGGAATTTAATCCTTACAATATCTCCAACTCAAACCATCCTTTTCCCGTTTCGTCGGGGTTATACACTTTAAGCATTTTGTTGGTTATGTCGCCTAGGTTGGTGGCAAGGATGGTGATACGGGTGCCCGGCAATACCAATTGATACAATGTTTCGGGCACTTTTCCCTTCATCAGTGTTATATAAAAAATCAAAGCGGTTATGCCTTTGTTGGTTATTTTTAGTTGACTTGTGGCAGCAAAAGTACGTTTGCAAATAAATTTCGACTTTAATGCTTTCACATGTCCTGTGAAAACAACTTGTTCCCGACGCATGATGGCTTCCTTGTCGAAATAAGGTGTCAATTTTTTCGGATTAGAGGCATATTGACTTATGAAAATGCCCAAATTGGCATATTGCGCAATGCACATCGCCACCCGCGCCTGCTCCAATGTATTGCTTAAATTTGCCACCATAGATTTGTTGCCATCCTGACCGGAATTTGCTGTTGATATCATTGTATAAAAATCTTCAATATCTGCTTTAACTGTAGCCAACAAAGGGTCGCTGCCAATGGCTATGCCAAGTGCTGCCACGTGTTCTATACGCAGCAGTTGCTTGCCTTTTTGGAACGGTTTGCGAAACTTTGGCAGCAGTTTTTTATACTCAGGCGTGCCTCTGCGATACACGTTTTGAAACGCTATGTCCCAGTCGCGAATCTTAGTGCTGCTAAGCTCTTTCAGCAGTTGTTTACGGCTCAACGTGCTACCTTCTTTGATACCGCCTTGCACATCCCATTTGGCATAAGCCTCTTCGTAAGCCTCGTGAATCGGATGATAGGAAGCATAGAGCGCAGCCACAAAAGGTATGTCAATTCCGGCAAAAAGAGCGGCATCGTGATAGATGGATATCTGTTTTGCTTTGGAGTAACTGCCTTTGGTGGCATTCAAAATTGGATTGACTATAAAACGCCAGAGTTTGCTCATTTCTACATGGATTTATAAAAAAAGGAATTGATTTTTCTATATTTTCGGCAAAGATATAATATAGTTTTGATACACGGGCTATATTTTTCATAATAATATATCCTGATTATCTGATGATGAGCTATTGTCAGCGACAAATTACACAAAATGAGAATGTTTTTTCATATTACAGTTTGAAAATAAATAAATTTATATGAATGTATCGTGAGCTAAAATAGGAACAATTAAATTCATGTGGATATATATATTCGCGTCATAAGAATAAATGAATACACGTGTAGATATAGCTTCACGATATGTGAATTGATATGTACATATGTCCACATAACATAATGAAACGAAAACAACCGCGAACACATGTATATATACAATAACAAATATATATGTAATGCGTACACGTGTATATATATATTAGCTAATAGCGATTTAATGTGCACACATGTATTCATGTGTTATCATTATGTGGATAAATATGAACACATCATTTTATCTTTTATCTCGTCACAAAAAAATAAAACGCCTCATTTGATATTATTCTCTCCGAAAAACATGTAAAATTATATCGCTACGCGGAATATCGAACGGCAATTATAGCCGATGGTCTCAATGAATCAAATTGATGATGTACCATTGGGACAAAGCAAGTCATATATCCAACAATAGCATTGAAAGTACAATGAAATGGATTTATTTATCGCGATAGCAAAGAAGAAATATGAAAAAGATTGCGTTAGATTTCTCCGCTAATCTTTTATGCAACGAATGGAAAGTCCGTAGTGTTTTTTATACGTGAAACGGCAAAAATGCGGCAAGCTAAACGTTAGATATCTGCACCACACCAAATCGGTGTCATATTCGCAGGGCGTGGTGGACCATAATTCGGTATAAAGCCCCAAAAATGTATAACAACTATGATATTGTCTGCCTGCCGGCAGCGCATTAAATCCGCTTTCGGAAGGAGATATTTCAGAGTAATCGCCATTTCGGGTATTGATAGCCATCACATTTGGGCTGTTCCAATGTTCGGTTCCCGATTCTTTCAGTTTGCCGCCTGCCACCATCTTTCCGCCCAAAAAATTGCACAACATTTCCCACTCCAAATCCGTGGGCACATGGGTTCCGGTGGGGCACACCTTGCGGTCGTCAACCACCACATAATAATTATACATACGTCCATATTCCTGAGCAATCGCTTCATTGTTGTTGTAGTTGCAATAGGCAGGGGTTTTCAATTTTGTCCATGCAATGGTATCCGTAACCAATACGATGGGGTCGCCATTATTATATTTGGTCACTTTCAGGTTCTCTTTCAACCACATCTGGTCGCCAATGGTAACGGTATGATATACGTTGCCGTCGATATCCACTATAACGCCTTCAGTTTTTGTCTGCGAAAAACATACGATTGGAAGGAGCAAAGAGGCTAATAATATTAAAAGGTTTTTCATATCCTGCTGATTTATTTTTTTAATATTATGGTTAATTATATGCGGGATTATAAGATTTTCCACCACCATGAGAGGTTCCATGGCAGGTTACATTGCAAGTGTTTGCAGCGGTTCCGGCAGCATGCACAAAGGCGGCTTGCGTGTTTGTGGTTACTGCCGTGATGCAGGCTCCCCCTGTTTGATTTCTGCTAAAATTAATAAGATGCAACTGCTCGCTTCCGTGCGAATCATGGCAAATATAGCATCCTTCCTGAGTTTTATTCGCCACGTGATAATAATGATATCCATAGCGCGAGCTTGTGTTGCCAGAGATATAAGAAGCCGCTTGATGGCATTTGGTACAGAAATCGGTGGTGGAAGTATTCACGGCATTATGCACAGATTTATATCCTGAGTTACCCCCTGTTCCGGCATCTAAAATATGCAGGTTTTGCGAGCCATGCGGACCGCGACCATAGCCCGCCGTAGCATTTTGGTTGTCGTTATGGCAATCCGTACAATACATTCTTGAGGTATAAGAATAACCCGTTTGGAAGGTAGCTGCATTGATGTTTAAGTTAGTCCCGGCGGCTATTATAGGATGAAAAGAAGCATTGCTTGGATTAAACTCTTGTGCCATATCGCGCGAATCGGCAATTTGGGTGTTGGTTCCGCCTGTAGTCAGTTTCTTGAGTCCATCCACGGCATCAGCAGTTCCTGACCATCCCGCAGGCAAATAGCTGGGCAAAGTGGTGTAGCTAGAGTGGCATTTAAAACAAACTTGATATTCATAGGTGGCGTTATCCAGATAGGTGAATCCGGTGGGTGCGCCTGCACCCGTGTATATAGGGTTCACACCCGAAGCACCTATCAATTCGTTATAAATGGTGGGTGCCACGGTAGCCGTGTATGCTTTTGCACTATGCGGATTATGGCAATCCACGCATTCCACATGACGGTTGGCGCCACCAAAGGAGGTGCCCAAATATTCTTCATTGGTGTGTTTTCTGTACGATGCCGTTACGTCGTGCTTTCTAATTGCCGTTGCGGTATTGGTGTTTGCAAACGAAAGGTGAACCTTAACTGATGCTTCTCCACCCGCACCATGACACGAAAAACAGAAGCCTTCTTCCTCATTCGTCACATCAGTACCGGTGCCCAAACCTGTGTAATCGTATGGTGCCAACAAGGTGCTTTTGTTCGAACCATGTCCATTATCATGACAATCCATGCAGGTGTAAGGATGGGCTTTGTGTGCCGAGGCAGTCCACAAAGTTTTATTAAAGATAGGAACAGTAACATTATCAGAAAACGGAGTAACATCGCCACCTGCCCCATCAGCATCGTGACAATTTATGCAGAAGTTTTCTACCGAAGATTGAACTAAGGGATTATAGGTAATCACTTTCAGGTAGCCCGAATCAGGGTCCATCAGCTTCACGGCGCCTCTCATGTGGTCGCCCATATAATGACACAAAATACAATCCGTAGCATTGGGCACCGAGCCCGTTACGTGATGAGAAGTGCGCTTAAAATCTCCACCCAAACCCGTACCATTACCATTGGCATCCACAATTTGTCTTCTCCCTCCCGAAGGACCTACGCCTGCTTTATCCGTAATTGCTTTATGACAATCCAAACAATTGGTTTGTGCATAAAAAGCATCTTCATGCGGATGGCAGGTGATGCAAGTCTGCGTTGCAGGAACGTGACGAGCATCGCTAGTAACACCCGAAGTATTGGAGTAATGATCTGTTGCGGTATGGCATGCTTCGCAAACGCCTGTAAACGGACTAGATGCTGCACCATAATCTGAGCCGGAAGCCCGAGCCACAAACACCACGGGTTTCAAACCGCTATTAGGAGTATTGATAGTGTCGCGAATAAGCATGATGTTGGTCAACCCAGCTTTATGCGTGATATGACAGGTGATACAACTCATCCCTTCGTGAACCAAACTCCTACGAGGAGCTAAGGAAACGTGGCATTTCTTGCACAAATCATCACTATAATTCATGCGAAGAATATAACCATCCGTAGAAGTGGAATTATGAGGCTGATGACAACTGGAACATTCTACTTTGGCAGTTAATAACGTCATGGGAGTTTGAGGACTAGAAAAGAAACGTGGGTCAGAACCATTATACGTAAGCCCAACCGGATGGCTACCGATATTTACACCGGGATTATCAACATAACGACCTACATTGCGCACCGAATGACATTCTTTACATAGCGCATCACCATCATTCGGCATACGCAAAAAGTTGGGAGAAGCAACCGAATGTTGATTATGGCAGGTGGAACAGATAAAATGATTATTGTCTAAACGCGTAAGCATATCCGTGTTGGCAGGAAGGCTTGCGCCATATTTATAATTCACCGCTAAGGCATCCCAAGTATGCGATGTTCCACTAACACCGGGAACCGCTTTCATAGCATTATCCATCGGGTTTTGATACGCAGTACCTGCCGGATTATGGCAACTGATGCACAAATTGGCATTGCCATTCACAATGGCAAGTGCGGTTCCGTAAGATGTATGGGTGATATGACATTGGCTGCAACTATTATGAGGTACAGTTACGCTCACAGCTAAACTGGGTGTAGAACTTGTGCTGCACGAATTGGTCGCATATACGGTAATATTACCATTCTGTCCACCAATGCCGGTAGTAACCACTATAGAATTAGTTCCATTTCCTGATGTGATTGTCCATCCGGTAGGCACTGTCCAAGTGTAACTAGTTGCTCCGGTCATTGCTGTAATGCTATAGAGAACTCCCGTTTGCATTGGAGCAACAACGGGAGCACCTGTAATTGTGCCCGGAGAACCTAAAAGCGGAATTAAGGTTATGGTTTTGGCATACGAACTGCTTACGCATCCTGTAGTGCTGTTTCTGACTGTTACTGTATAATTATAGGTTCCTCCAATGGCTCCGGCAGGTACAACTAATACAATCTGACTTGCAATCAACGTTGCATTTGTAACATTAATAAACCCCTGTGTCAATGCCGTTGCATCATACACTATACTATATTGATTAGGAGTTCCGGTTGTTGCACTGTAGGTTAGATTTGCTGATGTAACACCAGAACATATCGTAGGATTTGTACCCAATGTAATGGTTGGTATCGCGTTAAGAGTAACTACTGCGCTGCCCTGAGTTCCCCAACATGTTCCTGCATCACGAGCTCTAAAGTAATACGTACCATTCGCAGCAACCGTTTGGCTTGAAGATGGAGTGGTTATTGAAGTTCCATTTGTTGTGGTGTTTTGCCAATAAATAGTGCCGCCAACTCCTCCTGATGCATTTAATGTGGCACTAGTTGCGCAAAAACTTCCACCACCTGTAACGGTAACTGCAGTAGGGGTTGTTCCCATAGTAACCGTAGCGCTACCTTGAGTTCCCCAACAACCTAAAGCGGTTCGGGAACGGAAATAATACGTGCCCGAAGCACTCACGCTTTGCGAGCTTGATGGCGTTGCTGTTGAAGTTCCTCCTGTGGTGGTATTTTGCCAGTAAATAGTGCCGCCTGTTCCTCCACTTGCGGTTAAAGTTACGCTAGGCACACTACAAAAATTACCTCCTCCGGCAACAGTCACAGCAGTTGGTAATGGATTAATAGTAACTGTTGCACTTCCTTCAGCACCCCAACATGTGCCATTAAGTGCCCTGAAATAATAGGTGCCACTAGCGGCAACCGCCTGACTTGAAGAAGGGGTTGCTGTTGAAGTTCCACCGCTAGTAGTATTTTGCCAGTAAATAGTTCCGCCTGTGCCGCCTGTTGCTGTTAAGGTAGCGGTTCCGCAAAACGTACCACCGCCACTAACCGTAACAGCAATGGGAACAGTGGTGATGGTTACTGTTGTGCTTCCTTCAGTTCCCCAACAAGAAGTTCCATCGTAAGCTCTATAATAATAGGTTCCACTTGCCCCCACCGTTTGGCTTGAGGAAGGTGTTGCAGTGGATGTTCCTCCACTTGTGGTATTTTGCCAATATATTGTTCCGCCTGTTCCTCCACTTGCGTTTAACGTAGTAGTGCCTCCGCAAAATGTACCTCCTCCACTCACTAATACTGCCGTAGGTGCAGAACTTAAAGTCTGCGTTCCACTGGCAGTGGTGGGTCCACCTGCTAAAATTGCAGTACTTGTCATATCTGTTGAATTCGAACCGCTAACAGTAAGGGTATTCCCAACACCAACAGTGGATGCAATATCCGCAGTAATCCAGAAATAATAGGTGCCAACAGGAATATTCAACGAAAAAGCTGTGAACGTTTGTATCCCCGGACCGGTAGGGGTTACGTCTGTTGCCAATAAGGTAGCCGAAGCTAAACTATTTGTACTGTTCCACCATATTTTAAAATTTGTTATATCAGAAGCAACGTAGGAGCCTGTTGTGGTAAACTGAAAATTTGTTAATGTGCCCGTAGTTCCACTACTGATAATATTAAAAGCATGAATTGGTACATTTAATGAAGATGCACAAACAGAAGCTGCGCTTACGGATGTGGTAGGGTTCGATACAGTAAGAGTAGGGGGAACATACATAGGTAAGCTCATTGCTGACATTGCCCAACGTATTTGATTCGCAGGTGTAATAGCAGAGGTAGTAGCATTGTCTGTTGTATTTGCACCTGAAATTGTACGTTTTGCTACTTCAGTTTTCCAACCTATGGTACCATTATTATTTGAGTTATTACCTCCTGAAGTCCAATTTGCATTAATTGTATAGGTGGGCACTGTTGTATTTGCGCAATACATACTTGAAATATATACCGCCTGTTGATTTGCATTCACAGCCATTGCAGCACTTAATTGTGTAGGACCGCTTCCGGCAGCAGTACCAATACCGGTTCCTACTGTATAGCTTGCAGGAGCCTGATCAACTCCGGCAAATACAGAATACCATACCGAAATATTTGCCTGTGTATTAGCTAAAGTAACAAGTAGGGATCGGGAGGTGCCATCCATAACCGCATTATCTTTTAAATAATATAACCAGGTGTGTGTCCTCCCGCTCGTGGTACCATTTGTTGTAGCTAATGTCAAGGTTACGCCACCATACGAAATAGTTGTCGGGTTTGCTTGTGTTGCAGAACCAGTTGTAGTATTTGTTATGCCAACAATAAGCATGCGATTTAAACCCGCTGCAACAGAAAGTGAATAGCCTGTGCACGTACCGGATACTTGATCATAGGCTTTTGTCCAAGCAATGGGTTGGGTAATTTGCGCAAAGCTCGGATTACTACCAACAAAGATTAACCCAACTATTATTTGAAATACACCTTTCAGTATATTCATAGATTTTTTTGAGATATAATAATGTCTCATGCTAGACTATTTTTTAATGAGTTAAAATTAATTTGGTAGTTTTTGTCATATCTGGTAGCAATAGTTTGATGAAATAAACCCCTGAAGCCATTCCTCCTAAATTGATACGTTCGGAATATTTTGTTGAATTCAAATTCTTAGCATAAACTTCTTGACCAATAGAGTTGACTATGTCTATTTTAATTGGTTTAGCGTTAGGATTGTTTATTTCTAATGTAAAAATACCATTCGTAGGATTTGGATAAATTGAGACAGAAACAGAAGAATTCACTTCTTCAATAGACGTTGTAATTAGATTTATGGTGTCATAAACAATCACCTCACTGCAAGATGCATTCGATGCAGTCAAACTCACATAATAGGTCCCCTCACTACTATAAGTGTGGGTAGGATTCGCCAGATTGCTTGTTTGCCCATCGCCAAAACTCCAAAGATAGGTGTCAGCATTCTGTGTAACATTATTGAACGTACAAGTTGTATTGTTGACTGTATAATTGAATTCGGCAATAGTAGGAATATTTATTGTAACAACAGCACTGCCACTAAAAGTATAATTACTACATATCATATCACTAAGAGAAATTACTTGATAAGTCCCAGGTGTGCCTATTTCAATCACATAGGGCGAACTTATTATATTATTCTCTGTAACAGGAACACCATCAACAGTATAAGTAAGGTTCCAAGGCGGACTCCCAATTAGGTCGAAAGATATATCAGTTGTTTGACCTTCACAAATAGCGATATTTTCATTTGTAATGGCAGCCGTTGGGGCAGGATTAATATTTATAACAGCATCACCTGGAAGAATTTCCCCATAACAACCTCCCGTTGAAACTGAAACTAAGCTATAGGTGCCGGCTTGAGATGTTGGAATGGAATAATTATTAGCAGAAATTCCGGTGAAGAAGATAGTATCTGTCCCATTGACAGTACAACTGAAATTAAATGGTCCGATGCCGCTCAGTATAAAATCCAAGTTTGCTGTTTCGCCACTGCATAGCGTTGAGGTGTTGGGCACGATGGCTGCTGTTGGGATAGGGTTGGTGCTTACCTGAGCTGTTCCAGAAAAAGTTCCTACTTCACAATTGGCATCCGAAATGGCAGATACCTGATAGGTTCCGGCAGTTGATATTGTAAGTGAATAATTATTATCAAGAATATTATTCACACTAATCGGGTTACCACTATCAACTGTGTATGTTAAATTCCAAGGTGCAGTTCCTGTTAAATGAATTGGTATATCTGTGCTTTGCCCAGCACATAAAGTTATAGTTGAATTACTGATAAGGGCAGTGGGTGCTTGATTTATTGAGACATTTGCCATTCCTGTAAAATCTGTTCCATTACAACCTCCGCCATTTACCGAAGTAAGCGTATATACTCCGGAAGTAGCACCAAGAATAGCATAGGAATCAGCATAAATATTATTTATAGTTGTTGGACTTAAACCATCAACCGTATATGTGAAACTATAAGGTTTGGAGCCTGAAAAATTAACAGGCACATCTATTGTAGTGCCCGAACAAGTAGAAATAGTTTGGTTACTTAGCGATGCCGTGGGCGTAGGGTCAACAATTACATTGGCACTCCCCGTAAAGCAAGCACCCGTGTTGGTAGCATCATTTAATGCACTAACAGTATATCTCCCTGCATTAGTTGTGGTAATAGTATAAGGATTGTCTGTTACATTTGAAATAGTGGTAGGAGAGGTGCCATTTATTGTATAAGTGAATGTCCAGGGTGCTGTTCCGGTAAACGAAATAGGAATATATGTAGTATCGCCGTCGCAAATACTATGCGTGCTAACAGGGATGTTTGATGTAGGCAATAGATTCGTGATACTATAAACTTCCATGGCTCCATTGTTCAACGAACTCACCCACAATTTTTGATTTGCGTCAAAATCAATATCCATCGGTACATTCAATTCGCCATTGTTGGTGCCGTACTGACCAAACTTTGTAATAAAAATACCATTAGGTTTAAATACACTTATCGCCCCCTGAAAATCATCCGAAACATAGATATTGCCACATTGCCCAATGGTCATTCCTTGTATGCGATAGAACTTTCCATCCGTGTTTCCATACCCACCGAAGGTGCTGATAAGAGTTCCAATGAGGTCGAATATTCTAATTTCAGCATGCAAATTAAAACTTGTTCCAACGCCTCCATGTTCTGAAACAATGATGCGGTTGTTTTGTCTATCAAATGCTATACATCTAGGCGCAAGTAAAATACCCGAACCGATGGTTCTGATGATGTTTCCGCCGAAATCCATCACAAGGACTTTATTCGTAATGCCATCCACTACATACAGCAAATTATCAGGACTTGTAACCATATCTGAGGGGAAAATAATACCCGAATAAATTACCGTTTGATTGCCGTCTCCATCAATTCTTGTAATTTTATTGTTTTTGCCATCGCCAACGAAGAGAATATTACCATCGCTAAACGCCAAAGAAACAGGTTTCCCTATATAGTCAAGCGTTCCAAGATAATTCCCTGAATTATCAAACTTCTTGATTTGTTTAGTAAAATCATCGGCAACGAAAACAATTCCCGAAGTGTTTATGGCAATTCTCGATGGAGCTTTTAAATCAGTAGTTATACTCGCTTGATGAGCAAAATCAGCAGAAGTGGTCTGCGCTTTGATTACCGTAGAGCATGAAAAAATAAGCATCCAAACGAAAATAAAATGCCTTACATAGTGTGTCATGAACATGTTTTTATTCAATATAGAAATGTTTTACAAAATTACGAAAAAATTAGTTATGAAAACTATGTAAATAGCCTGCCAAAACTTATCATTGAAAACTAAAATCAATATAAGCTGTATAAACCACTTATTATTAATGGATAAAAATAATGTATCCTTTAATTTTTATGCTCAGTATTGATAAGTATCAATAAAAAAGCATGGTTAATTGCACTAAATATGACGATTATGCTTCAAAATTATTTTTCTTTCTGCATCGAAATAAATATTTTTGACTAATTTTGCACGAAAATATTAATATACAAATTATGAAAGTTATTTTGAGTTTAGTAAGCATCATGCTTTTTATTACATCTTGCCATTCGGGGCAACAAACATCCACTACCAACAATCTTCCCGCCGGCATACATGCCGGAATTGTTCAAGAGGCAATAGCCGCCGGACCTTACACTTATATACGCATGAAAGTAGGTGATGCTGATGTTTGGATCGCCGTTACTGCCATGCAAGCGGAAGTGGGAAAAACATATTATTATAAAGATGGTATCGAGATGACGAACTTTCACAGCAAAGAGTTGAATCGCGATTTTCCTAAGGTCTTTTTCATTAACGAATTAAGTCTCGACCCTAACATGACTCCCGCGGCGACACAAACCCAAAATGAAGCACCGGCTATGGGAGGCAACCAACAGCCCATGCAAGGAAACAAACCTACTTTGGAAAAACAAAACATTAAAGTGGCTCCGGCAGCGGGCGGTATTACCATTGCTGATTTGTTTGCCAAAAAGGATCAGTACGAAGGAAAAACAGTAAAAATAAAGGGGAAGGTTGTTAAATTTAGTCCCGAAATTATGAACACAAACTGGATACATATTCAGGACGGAACTGAAAACAATGGCGACTTTGACTTGACTTTAACCTCTGCAAGCACTGTGAAAGTTGGTGATATGATTACGATTGAAGGGAAAGTAATTCTTGATAAAGATTATGGTGCCGGCTACTTTTATAAAGTTATTGTTGAAGACGCTTCAATAGTTAAATAGATTGTTCCGAAAAATATTCATTTAATTAATATGAAAAGAGTAAGAAAGTTTTTATCGGTAATTTTCTTACTCTTTTTTTCATGTTCTGCCTTTTGTCAACATATAAATTCAGATGGATTTAGCATCACGCTAAAGAAGTTTGTCCAAGGGCAATCCTCTGTGGTTTGCGGCAAACAAAGACCTGCTTACGGAGGCATCTTTAAGGTTACATCAAAAAACCAATGTAAGGGAATCTATTATTTCACGCTTATCTACCTTGATGATAAACAAGCTGTTTTTACCATTAAGAATAAAGACAATGTGTTGGTTAATCCGATGCTTGTTCTGAATGCTCCATCAAAATCCTTTCAATATATCAAAAATGACATCATCGTGGAGGAAATTTTCATTGATGATAATAAACCTATCCAAGAACAAATTTTATCGGGGATGTTGTTGTGGCTAAAGGTCAAGTGTAAAAGCTGACTAAATTGACAAGCTTACGCTAATAGAATATTGTAATTCTATCTTTCCTAAAACCCCTGCAAAGAATGTGTTTTTATAAGCTAGGCTTAACCATGTTATCTTTTTTGTTTGGCATAAGAAATTTCTGTTAAACTTTAGAATAATTTAAAGCAAAAAATATCGGGCTAGTAATAGTATAGATTGCGTTTTTTTACAGAATCAGATACACAATTGATGTAGTCGCTATTTAATATTTTGTATGTAGTATCACATAGAAGAATTTTTGGTTGTCGAAGCTAATATTTGACGGGCGAATGATGCGAAGATATAAATTGCCAAGATTAAAGCTATTCAAGGTGTTATGAGAATCGAATGATATGTATCATTGACGATAATTCAGTTATGGTATTGTTATGTTACGGAATAGTTCTACTTTTGTAACCATTAAAAAAATGAACAGAATTATGGACGACAGCCAACTCAGAGCGCTTGCCGAAAACATCAACTCAATAAAACCTTTATTCTACAAAACGCTAGGGAAACCTGTGGCGATGAATTCGGACATCACTGCGGGTGCTTATTATGCGATGCTTTATCTGAAAAAACATGATGCGCTTTCGATGTCAGATTTAGGGAAGACGCTTCTGATATCGAAACCAAACGTAACGGCACTGATTAATAAACTTATTGCAAAAGGATTGGTACTGCGACAATCGGATAAGCAAGATAGGCGCATCGTGATGGTGAAACTATCAGCAAAAGGCACCAAATTTATTGAGAAGAATCAGGAGAACTACCTCAATCAAACCATAAAACGACTGATGTCGCTATCGGAATCGGAATTGAAATTGTTTTCGATTTCCTTGCAAAACGTAAGTGATGTGCTCAAGAAACTACCACCTATAGAATTAAACGAAATATAAATCTAAAAAAATAAAATAACACGGATGGAAGATCAACCAATTGTAGTAGAACCGAAAAAGAAAAACCGCAAGGTGTATATCCCTTTGATTATTGTCTTAATCACTGTATTAGTGATTGGATTTCTTTGGTATAAAGAGTACATAAAATACATAAAGACCGACGATGCATATATAGACTCAGAAAGTGTTTCGGTGAGTTCGAAGATTATGGGACGCGTTGCTGCGGAATATGTTGCAGAAGGCGATTCGGTGAAGCAAGGTATGTTGTTGGCGATATTGGATACGACGGATTTGTTGGCACAACGCGATCAAGCTGTAGCTGTGATGAATCAAACCGTGACCACCAAAGCGCAGACGGAAGCTAGTTATAATTATGATCAGGAGACGTTGAAGGTGTTGCAAGTGAGTGTTGACAGGGCTACTGAAGATTTCAACCGAGCCAAGGTTCAGTTTAAGGAAAACATCATCACCAAAGAAAACTACGACCACGTGAGCAAAGCATTGGAAGCTGCGCAGGCGCAGTTCAATGCTTCGGAGTCCTCCTTGAATGTATCGAAAGCGAAGATAGAAAGTTCAACATCCGCTATCAAATCCGCAGAGGCGCAAGTGGCATTGATAGAGACGCAACTCAAGAACACGAAATTGTATGCACCCATGAACGGCATCATCGCAAAGAGATGGTTGGTGCCGGGCGATATAACTGCAGTAGGGCAATCTATTTTCACCATTACTAACAATGAGAACTATTGGGTGATAGTGTATCTAGAAGAAACGAGTATTGCGAAGATTCATATAGGTCAGAAGGCGTTGTTTTCTATTGATGCTTTTGAAGGGGTGAACTTTAGTGGAAAGGTTTTTAGCACGGGTTCCAACACAGCTTCTCAGTTTTCATTGATTCCACCTAACAATGCTTCGGGCAATTTCACCAAAGTAACGCAGCGCGTTCCGATAAAGATTTCGATAGATGCAACCGATAAAGGAGATAAAGTGGGTGCTTATAAGTTTCTTGCCGGTATGTCGGCAGAGGTGAAAATCGTGAAAGATTAGCATGGCAAGTAAAGGAATCACTCCTTCGCATCGCATCCGGCGGTTTGTCAGAAATCGTGACTCGGGTTTTCATCCGAGTAACATCAACTACAAATGGTGGTTGCTTGCCACCGTCATGCTCGGCACGTTTATGGCGGTGTTGGATGCCACCATCGTCAACGTGGGCTTGCCTAAAATCATGGCGTCTTTCGGTGTTGGGTTGGATAAAATTGAATGGGTTATCACCGCGTACATGCTCTCCATGGCGGTCATGCTGCCAACTTCGGGTTGGTTTGCCGACAAATTCGGCTACAAACGCATGTACATCTACGGACTGTTTCTCTTCACGCTAGGGTCAGTCTTCTGCGGCGTTTCTAACGATGTCAATATGCTTATCATATCCCGCGTCATACAAGGTTTGGGAGCCGGCATCATTCAGCCTTTGGGCATGGCTATCATCACCCGTGAGTTTCCGCCACATCAACGCGGCATCGCCATCGGGTTTTGGGCTATATCCGCCGCCGCTTCGGTGTCGTTTGGTCCATTGATAGGCGGTTATCTCATTGACAACTTCAATTGGCAACTCATCTTCGACGTCAACATCCCTGTGGGCATCTTCGCCATATTAGCCACCATCGTCATCCAAAGAGAATATAAGAACCTAAAGTTGCGCAGCTTCGACCTCATCGGGTTTATCTCCGTTGCCACCTTTCTGCCCTTGACCCTCTATGCCTTATCGCAAGGCAGTGCCATGACCAACTCTCAGGGGTGGTCCGCGCCTTACATCTTGATATGTTTCGCCGTTGCCATCGTCGCTTTAGCAGTATTCATCACCAACGAACTCACTGTGAAAGAGCCCATGATAGATTTGCGCTTACTGAAAGACCGCAACTTCGGTTTGAGTACCTTAACCTTGATGATATTCAGTATGGGCATGTTCGGCAGCACTTTCCTCTTGCCAATCTATATGCAGACCTCATTAGGCTACACGGCGGTTCAGGCGGGTTCAGTATTCCTGCCCGTGGGCATCATACAAGGTATAATTTCGCCTATTTCGGGCAGAGTATCCGACAAATTCAGTGCGAAACTGCCCATACTCATCGGGGTGGTGTTGCTCGCCTTGAGCTTTTACATGAATTCCTTCTTGTCCTTCCTCA
Source organism: uncultured bacterium (assembly GCA_903862465.1). Classification (GTDB taxonomy): domain Bacteria; phylum Bacteroidota; class Bacteroidia; order Bacteroidales; family CAIWKO01; genus CAIWKO01. Next base: position 33,396 of record CAIOYH010000190.1, read on the forward strand.
CCGAACGGTCTTATATCATGCTATCGCTTTATGTGCGTGGACTAGCGTTGGGATTGGTCTTCACACCTCTGAGCGCGGTGGCTTTACTGTCCATTCCCCGCGAGAAAATGGCGCAGGCTTCGGGTGTCTCCAACACCGTGCGCCAATTGGGCGGCAGTTTGGGCGTGGCATTGCTTGCCACGCTGTTGACTACTCGCGTCGGTTATCATTCGCAGATGTATTCCCAATCCATACAACCCAAATCACAAACCTACATCAACGTGTCGAAAAACATCAGCACCCAATTGGTGCACAATGCCGGCAGTTCCTACCCCAATGCCGCCAAGCAAGGGCAGGCTGCCATCATTGCCAACGTGGGCAAACAAGCCTATATCGAAGGCATCAACGACGACTTCCTGATTGCAGCTTTCATCACCGTTATCGGAGGCTTGCCCGTATTCCTTCTGAAAGGAAAGAAAAAACAAACCATCAAAAAAACCTAACGTATGAATACCATAAATACCTTATGCAAGACCTTTGTGCTTACGCTGATAGCCATCACTATCGGCTTCACTGCCAACAGCCAAACCTCGAGCGATTCGCTCACCTTGACCAACATCATCAAAAAGGTGATGGAGAATCATCCTGCTGTGAAAAGCGCCGCCGAAAACATCAACGCTGCCAACGCAGGCATCGGCTTGGCAAAAACTGCCTATCTGCCCATTATTGATGGCACAGCTTCCTACGCCCGCCTCGGACCCGTCCAAGAACTAACTTTTCCCGGCTTTGGCACCTTTCAGCTTTTCCCTGCCGACAACTATAATGCGAGCATCAATGCTTATGAATCCGTTTACGACTTCGGACGCACCGCCAAAAATATCGCCATGGCGAAGGAAGTCAAAAACCTCCATCAGGAGACCCTCGAACAGGTGAAACAGAAACTTGCCTACAGCGCCACGCTTGTCTATTATTCAATTGTATATCTGCAAAAAGCCATCCTCATCAATCTCGAACAGCAGAAAACCCTCAACGAGCATCTGCAGTTCGTCCAAAAGAAACAAGAGTCGGGCACGGGCATTCAATACGAGATACTCTCCACCCAAGTGAAAATCTCCAACGTGGAAAGTGCAGGCATTGACCTGCACACCGCCCTGAGCAATCAGCTCTCCGAATTGAACTCCTTGATGGGACAAGATGCCTCCACCGCCTTCGCCGTCAAACAACAATTGGATGCCTCCCCGCCTGCTATGCCCGCCGACTCTATGCTTGCCTTTGCCTTCAGCCATCGCGACGAGCTGAAACTCGCGCAGCAAAAAACCACTATGGCGGAGCTGAAATATAAGATAGTGAAACTTCAGAACAACCCCACACTCAACCTCCAACTATCAGGCGGAGCCAAAAACGGATACATCCCCGACCTCAACATGCCTAAAGCCAATTTCGTGGCAAGCATCGGATTGAAAGTGCCTATCTTCGACGGTTTGCGCTCCAAATACACCAAACTGCAAGCCAAATCAAACATCACCATCACCGACTACGACACCGAACTCGCCAAACGAACCATCGCCAACGAGCTTGCCCAAAACCAAGAAAACATCAAAGCTTCCCTCCGCAAAATCGCCCATTACACCCTACAGATGAGTCAATCCGAAGAAGCCTATCGCCTCGCCCAAGCCAACTTCAAAGCAGGCTCCATCACCAACATGGACATCCTCGACGCAGCCACCACCATCTCCGAAAGCAGCCTACTACTGTTCAAAGCCCGCATCGAATACATCACCAACCTCTACAAACTGAAACTCGCTTTGGGGGAGAGACTGTACTAGGAGCAAGATCCAAATACCAAGATCCAAGTACCAAATCCCAAGGTCCCCCTACGAATTACGAATTTGCGAATTACGAATACCGCTAACAACTCTGTGTATCTCTTATTGCTCTGTGAATCTCTGTGTAACAACTAAGGAGAAACCACGAAGACACTAAGACCACTAAGAAACACTAAGAACCGCCTCAAAAAAAATTTCATTTTTCATTTTCATTTTTTCATTTATTATGGCGCCCCCCGTCAGAAAATAACGGGGTCAGGCTGTCCGCTATTAGTCCTCGCGGCGCGAATAAGCGCCGCTGTGGGTTTGGAGTTTATCCCGATGAAGTCGGGACTCCCATCCTTGGCGCTCCTGCCAACTAGCTATCCGCTAGACTCTAAATCAACATTTCCATTCATCCTCCCATTAATTCCCATGCCATGTAGGGGCAGAAAATCTTCTGCCATCTTAGCCTAGAGTTACCCTAATTAGTTAACGGTAACTTCTCAATTCATTACCTAATGGCAATCACTATTTTCAATAAAAACATAACAATTGATTTGGTTTTCAGACAGTTTGGAGAAAGTATTAATATAGTTTTATAACCAAATAAAAACTCCTAATAAAATATTTATATTCATACATTATTTCTTTATATTTTCTTTATAGCATCAAATATATCTTTGCACCAAATTTAAATTCAAAATTTATGATAGTCGTTTCTTTAATTTTAGCCCTTTTACTTCTTACTTATCTGGTTTATTCTCTGATAAATCCAGAAAAATTTTAAAACTATGAAAACATTTGATGTAATACAAATTGTGTTGTTTTTTGGTGCTCTAATAGTATTAACACCAATACTTGGAAAATACATGGCAAAGGTTTTCTCAGGTGATTTCTCTGACCAACTTAGTAAGAGCTATTGGAATCCTATAAGATATTTTCGGTTGTTCGAGAAGATAATTTATAAAATCTGTGGTATCAAACCCAACGAACTGATGAATTGGAAATCTTATACCATTTCTTTATTGGTTTTTAATTTTATTGGATTTCTATTTCTGTTTTTTCTTCAGCTAATCCAAAAATGGCTTCCTGCAAATCCACAGCATTTAGGTAATGTTGAAGTTGCACTTTCATTTAATACTGCTGCAAGTTTTGTCACAAACACTAATTGGCAAAGCTATGCAGGTGAAACTACATTGAGTTATTTAGTCCAGATGTTAGGTCTAACGGTTCAGAACTTTTTAAGCGCAGCAACTGGAATTACAGTAATTTTAGCACTAATCAGAGGATTAAAGAATAAAACAACCAACGACTTAGGTAACTTTTGGGCTGATTTAACTCGCTCTATTATTTATGTTCTTATTCCTTTAAGCATTATCCTTGCTGTAATGCTAGTTTCTCAAGGAGTTGTACAAACTTTTGATAATTACACAACAGTTAATACATTAGAAGGAGCAAAACAAACTATTGCTGTGGGTCCCGCAGCTTCTCAAATTGCCATAAAAATGTTAGGGACTAATGGTGGCGGTTTTTTCAATGCTAACAGTGCCCATCCTTTTGAAAATCCCACACCCTTTACCAATTTTCTCGAAATGTTCGCTTTACTCATTATTCCAATGGCATTAACTTATACTTTCGGAAAAATGATTGGTTCTGTTAAACAAGGTTGGACTATTTTTATCGCAATGTTCATTTTATGCATTGTTGGTTTTGCCATTATGCTTTACTCCGAGTATTCCAATAATCCTGTTTTACAACATGCCGGAATTATGGAAGGCAAAGAAACCCGATTTGGCATTATGAATAGCGTTTTATTTGCTAATATTACCACCGATGTTTCCTGTGGTGCTGTCAATTGTATGCACAGCAGTTTAACGCCCATGTCTGGGATGATTGCTACAATAAACATGATGTTAGGCGAAATCGTATTTGGTGGTGTTGGAGCAGGAATGTATGGCATGTTAATCTTTGTAATTCTAACGGTTTTTATCGCCGGACTTATGGTGGGAAGAACTCCCGAATATCTTGGAAAGAAAATAGAAGCTAAGGAAGTTAAAATGGCTATTGTCGCAGTTCTTGCCCCTAATTTCGTTATTTTAGCTTTTACCGCTATTGCGGTGATGATACCTGCAGGATTATCTAGCATATTAAATACAGGACCGCATGGATTTACAGAAATTCTTTACGCTTTTACTTCCGCCGCAGCCAATAATGGCAGTGCTTTTGCAGGTTTAAACGCTAACACAAATTTCTACAACATAATGTTAGGTATAGGAATGATTATAGGGCGTTTTGCAATTATTATTCCTGTTATGGCAATAGCAGGAAGTTTGTCAGCAAAGAAAATCGTTCCACAATCAAGCGGGACATTCAAAACAGATTCTGGATTGTTCATAGGACTATTAATTGCAGTTATTCTCATTGTTGGGGCTTTAACACATTTCCCTGCATTATCTCTCGGATCCATAATCGAACATTTTTTAATGCTGAGTGGCAAAACTTTTTAATTCCTTGATGTCATGAAAAACAATAATCAACACAAATCAAGTCTTTTTGACAAGCATATACTTTTAAATGCTTTAATTGATTCAATAAGAAAATTGAATCCAAAAACACAACTGAAAAACCCGGTTATGTTTGTGGTTTTCATCGGTGCAATTTTTACCTCTTTTCTTTTCGTAAAAGATATCTTTGAAGGACATTTTAGCGGTTTTAATTTTCAAATCACCCTCTGGTTATGGTTCACTGTTTTATTTGCAAATTTTGCTGAAGCTATTGCTGAAGGTCGTGGCAAGGCGCAAGCAGAATCCTTGCGCAAATTAAAAACTAATACTTTTGCTCGTTTGTTCGAAAATGGAAAGGAAACTCAAATCTTATCTTCCCAACTTAAACTCCACGATATTGTTATTTGCGAAGCCAATGATATGATTCCTGCCGATGGCGAAGTAATTGAGGGTATTGCAACAGTAGATGAATCTGCAATTACTGGCGAATCTGCTCCCGTTATTCGTGAAAGCGGTGGCGACAGAAGTGCTGTAACCGGTGGTACAAAAGTATTAAGTGATAAAATTATCATTCGAATCACTTCCGAACAAGGAAATACTTTTTTAGACAGAATGATTGCCTTGGTGGAGGGTGCAAAACGCAAGAAAACACCCAACGAAATTGCACTCACCATTTTGCTTTCAGGGCTTACCATAATATTTTTATTGGCTGTGGTTACGCTGTATCCCTTTGCTTTGTATGCTAAAAACGCCTCAGGCGACAATATAAATCTCTCAATCCCGATACTCATTTCATTATTAGTTTGTCTGATTCCTACCACGATTGGTGGTTTATTAAGTGCTATTGGCATCAGTGGAATGGACAGATTAATCAGTCATAATGTTATTGCAAAAAGCGGCAGAGCCGTTGAAGCGGCAGGTGATATTGATGTGCTTTTGCTCGACAAAACTGGTACAATTACCCTAGGCAATCGTATGGCTACCGACTTCTTTCCATCCGAAGGAAATACTGAAAATCATTTAGCCGAAACCTCACAATTAGCCTCACTTTCTGATGACACACCCGAAGGTCGGTCGATTGTGGTTCTGGCTAAAGAAAAATTCAATATCAGAGGACGCGATTTGTCGCATTTTCAAATTAATCACATTCCTTTCACGGCTCAAACCCGCATGAGCGGTATTGATATTTCAGTAGATCAAAAACTCGTCAATTCAATTCGAAAAGGTGCTGCTGATTCAATAAAACACTACGTTATTTCACTTGGAAATACATTTCCGGCAGACCTGGAAAATCTGGTAACTCAAATCTCTATGGAAGGCTCCACTCCTTTGGTTGTTGCCGAAAATGGAAAGGCAATCGGAGTAATTAAATTAAAAGATATTGTAAAAGGAGGAATCAAAGAACGCTTCGACCAATTACGCAAAATTGGTATTAAAACCATAATGATTACTGGCGATAATCCTTTAACAGCCGGTGCAATTGCTGCCGAGGCTGGTGTGGATGATTTTATAGCTGAAGCAAAACCTGAAGATAAACTTCGTAAAATCAGAGAAGAACAATCTCTGGGCAAACTTGTTGCAATGATTGGTGATGGCACCAATGATGCTCCGGCACTAGCGCAAGCCGACGTCGGTGTTGCCATGAATACTGGAACTCAGGCAGCACGTGAAGCAGGCAATATGGTGGATTTAGATAGCAATCCAACCAAATTAATCGAAATTGTTGAAATCGGAAAGCAATTGCTTATGACTCGTGGAGCCTTAACCACATTTAGCATTGCCAACGATATTGCTAAATATTTTGCCATCATCCCGGCTATTTTTGCAGGTTTATATACCTTTGGAGCCGTGTCGGGTCCATTATCAAAATTAAATATCATGTATCTTCACAGTCCTGAAAGCGCCGTGTTGAGTTCCATAATTTTCAATGCTTTAATCATTATTGCGCTCATTCCTCTTGCCCTGAAAGGCGTAAAATTCAAACCGCTTAGTGCCTCTGCTATTCTTGCCCGCAACTTAGTTATATATGGTGTAGGCGGGGTAATTGCTCCTTTTGTGGGCATCAAACTTATTGATATTATTATTAACTTCTTACATCTCGTTTAGTCATGAAAAATCTAATTATTTCAATCAAAATGCTCCTGTTAATGACAATACTAACGGGTATTCTTTATACATTATTGATTACAGGAATCGCTCAATTATTTTTCCCTACTAAAGCCAATGGCAGCTTTATTCAAAATATAGGCTCCGAACTTATCGGTCAAAAATTCGTAAGCGACAAATATTTCTGGTCTCGCCCTTCGGCTATTAATTATAATCCTTTGCCTTCCGGAGGTACAAATTATAGTATGACAAGCAAAAAATTGCGCGACACAACTTTTAGTATCGAAAATAACTTTGCTTCGAAAAACATGATTTATAATAAATCTGAAATTCCTAACGAAATGATTTTTTCATCTGCAAGCGGGCTCGACCCTCATATTTCCGTTCAGGCAGCTAAACTTCAAATAAAACGTATTGCCAAAGCCCGAAATATTGATGAAACTAAAATCCAAGAAATTATTACTAAACTAAAAGAACCTCGACAATTTTTTGTTCTTGGCGAAGAGCGCATTAATGTTTTATTACTAAATTTGTCCTTGGATAAAATTTCTAAATAATACAATTTATGGAAGAAGAAACTCAACCAAATCCCGACGAATTATTAAAAACAATTCAGAAGGATGAAGAGAAAAAACACAGAGGCAAGTTGAAAATATTTTTTGGCATGTGTGCAGGTGTCGGCAAAACGTATGCCATGTTGCAATTTGCACATCAAATCAAAAAAGAAGGTGCAGATATTATTGTGGGTTATATCGAAACACACGGACGCAGCGAAACCATGCAACTTCTCGAAGGATTAGAAATTATTCCCCGAAAAAAAGTCCCTTACAAAAATGTAATCCTCGAAGAAATGGATTTAGATGCCATCATTCTTCGTAAACCAAAAATTGTTCTGGTTGATGAACTTGCACATACCAATGTGGTTGGCAGTCGGCATGTAAAACGTTATCAGGATGTAATGGAACTTATTGGTAATGGAATTGATGTATATACCACCATTAATGTGCAGCATTTAGAAAGCCGTATAGGAACCGTTATGGAAATTACCGGTATCAAAATAAACGAAACTGTCCCCGATTCTATCATCGAAAGTGCAAACGAAATTGAACTTATTGACATCTCTCCCGACGATTTATTAAAAAGATTGGCTGAAGGCAAAGTCTATGTACCCGAAAAAGCGGCTTCTGCTGTCCACAATTTTTTCAGAAAAGGAAATCTGCATGCTCTGCGTGAAATGTCCCTTCGACTAACTGCCGAACGGGTTGATATGGACATGCTCGATTATATGCACGCCAAAAGAATCATGGCAACTTGGAAAACTACCGAAAAACTTTTGGTAGCGGTTGGCCCAAGCCCTAGTTCTGAAAAACTGATTCGGTGGACACGTCGTATGGCTTATAATCTAGGTGCGCAATGGATTGCCGTAAGCATTGATTTAGATAAAACCCTTTCCGAAAAAAATCGAAAAGCATTAGCAAGAAATCTGGAACTTGCCAAAGAATTGGGAGCTAAAATTATTCATATTATTGATCTGAATATAGTTCCGGGATTGATAAGAGCGGCACATCAAAACAACGTTTCTCAAATTGTTATCGGCAAAACAAAACAAAGCTTGTTACACAACTTTCTAAAAGGAGGTAGTTTAGTAGATCAGATTATAGATAAAAGTGGTAATGTTGATGTTTATGTTGTTAATACAGATAAAGAAGCAAAGCCAAAAAGAAGAGTAAAATCAGGTTTATATGCCAATTCCACTTTTAAAAAATACATAGTATCAACCCTAATAATCGTAATGTTTTCAGGATTATGTTTTCCATTTCGCGATTTAATTGGCTATCAAACAGTCGGTTTGTTCTTTCTTTTAGCTGTTGCTTGCATGTCATTGTTTTTTGGGAGAGGACCTGTTATTTGGTTTGCCATTTGCAGCGCATTAATTTGGGACTATTTTTTCATTCCTCCCTTATTTACATTTCAAATCCACCAACTTCATGATTATATCACTCTGTTTTCCAATCTTGTTATTGGTATAATTTTAGGTACATTAATAAACCGTATTCGTAAAAACCAACATATTTTGGTAAAAAGTGAAAGCAACATTTCCACCCTATTTCTATTTCTCGAACTCATGAACAA
>CAIOYH010000191.1 GCA_903862465.1 uncultured bacterium
CCGATTTGTTCCAGAGATAGTACAGGGAGATGCCTACACAGGCCACTATATAGATTGTCAGATAGATATTCTTAATCAGTCGTGTCGTGAAGAAGATAATTGGTATCGACAGCAGCTCATAGAGGATGATACCTGCTTCATGGATATCTGTGATTCCCATCTCCCGTTTCTCGCGCTCACGAATGTCTGGATACAGCATACGCGCGATAGCCGCTGTTGTTACTCCGCCCGCTATCAAAATCTCGAAAAAATTCTTTCGGATGAACTCCATCTATACAGGGCTGCCAAAATTGAGGGGGTCTGCTGGGCTCTATGGTTTGGGTGTCTGACACATCTACGACTTGTGACAGAATGAACTTTATTCGCTTGTTGGTTTCTTTCTTCGTAACAGTGCCTTCCTTGTTGTATTCAGTTTTGACGATAGTGCGTCCATTTTTGTCGAACTCTTCATAGGATTCTTTAAAGCCATCCACTTTGCTGTTTTTGGCATCTGCTTGCCAAACCGTAATGGATTTGATATTGTTGGCTTTAAGCTCTTTTTTACTCTGCGCTTGCAAACCAAGGGCGAGCAATAGACTGATGCATAAAATTGTAGTACTTTTCATGTGGATGTTAGTTGAATATTACAATTTCCGAAGCCTCATTCTCTTGTTGATTCTTGATGATTTCCACGTCTCTGATGACAGGAATAAACGCATTGGTCTGCAGGGTGGAGTCTATGGAATAGGCATAGATATGATAAATGCCTTTGCGAAGATATTTGAACTCGTAAGTACCGTCATAGCTTGTACGCACTCTATCGGAATACGATTTGTCGTCGCCATAGATAATATAAACATCAACATCTTGCGCATAATATTGTTCTTGAAGAACAGTGAAAGTTGAATTATAGTTTTTAGCAAATACTTTTCCGTAGATGGAAGAGGTGCCCCCTGAGCCGGCTTCTTTTTTACAGGAACTAACAGCCATGAGTAGCGCTAAGCATATTGATACTATAAAGTAAGTCTTTTTCATAATTGTGATGGTTTTATGGATAGGTATTAATGGTAATGGTTATTAAAATAGTATGAGTTTCTTCGTTAATACGTAATCTTTATAAATAAGTTTGATAACATAGATGCCCTTAGCGAAAGTAGATATATCTATGGATTTAGCAGTAACAGACATAGTGTCAGAATCCTTATCATAATAATTGTTGGATAACGTTTGACCATTAGTATTTATTATTTCAATAGTATAAGGCGCACCGTCATTTTGAAACTCTAAGTAAACCATATCCCGTGTCGGGTTGGGGAAGATGAATAAATCCATGCCTTGTGTAGTCCCAATTTGATTGATTTTGTTGACCGTAGGTTGCATATATACAAAAGGTCCTACGCCATTTGGATATCTGCCAATGGATTTTAGCGGTTCCACTTCTCCATATCTTATGGAATCAACAATGTCAACATCATCATAAGAAAGGTATAATTCCCCACCAAAGTCAGCAATATGGAGGTTGCTTTGCAAAATGGATGAAGCATTGATTGCATCTGTCCAAACAATTAAATATGTTTTAGAAGGGAGAAGGGTGTCAGGCAAAGCCCATTTCGTGATAGCTGCATTATTATCTGATAGGTATAAGTCATTCAAATTGTAATCTTCATTGGTGTTATTAAAAAGCTCTATCCAATTTAGGTTGAACTCGTTTATCACGATATCCCCCGGAGTAATCTTAGGTTGAATCGAAAAGAATTCATATTCGGCTCTTTCGGGTGAGAAGATACCTGCCAAAGCATTTTCAGCATAAATATAATATTGAATAGCGTTGCCACTGACAGTGATTTTTGCGCCAAAAATACTGTCGCCTGCAAGTCCGTCGTTATGATTTCCATCGTCAAACATCATTGTTTTCAGAAAGATATCATCTGTTTTTTGACGATATTCTAAGAAGGCATAACTTGAACCGCTTATTTTTGCAGTTATCCATACATCATTGCCTTTTGTAGGCGTAGTAGGGGTATGCTGTACCAATGAAATAATAGGGGCACCATGAAATCCGGGGAAGCTGTCTAAATAGGCTATTCGGGCTTCCATCAAATCGCGAATGCCGGGATATTGATCGGATATAGAACCTGTGGTGGTGTCAATATTGTTCAAGAAATCGGTATAAGAATAGAATTTATTGGTATCGGTTTGAACATAGGAATCAATAATGTTTTGAATTGCCTTTCCTTTTGTGTAATATTCGTTGTTTATAAAGTTCTCATTAATAATTGTACGGATATGTGCCAAGAACATTTTTCGATAAGTCGTGTTTAAAAGCAAATTCTTAATCAGCGGGCGAGGCGTAAAGGAATTGGTGGTGAGGAGTTGCAGCGGATTCAGTTGCTTGATTTTGTTTATGGTGAGGTTGGTTGCTGTCCCATCTGAGTTGCGGAAGCTTCCGAAAGACATATTCAAATCCCACAGGATAGGATTAAAGCGCCCGAAATCATCTTTGTATAAATAGTAATTCTGAGAATATCCAATGTAGCTATCCAAATTCAATACACTATAGTTGAAAGCATGCATCCATAAGGCTCGGTCAACATTCAAAACATTCGGGATATGGGCTGTGTCATTATTCAGGATGTTGATGAAGTTATATAAATCAGACCATCCATAATCGGATTCTAATTTATAATACGGTACATATCCGCTTGAATCTGTGCCATGCGTGTAAGCAAGGTTTGCATTTTGCCCAAAAGGATATTGCAATTGTTCAGGACTTCCTTTCACAAAAGTATTGTTGTGAGAAGGGAAATATTTCGATATAAACTTCGTGTCAACAGCTTCTACACTTGTGTATAGCCCCAACAATGTATCATTGATATATACCATAGCAAAATTGGCAAGTGAAGCGGGCATGTATTTACGTGCAATTTCATATGAAAGTACTTCTCGAATAAAAGTAGGGTCGTGAATCACATTGCTAAGTTTCAGTTTTGTGAAGCCTTTGTGGTTTTGATTGTTAATGGCGTATTCTAATTCAATGTTGAAGGGATTCTTGGCTTCACTGCTGCTGAAAGAGCTGTAGCCTTTGTAGCGGACGCCTACATTCTTTAAAGCTTGACCATCTATGTCAATATTGCCTTCCAAACGACCACTCTCGCCATAATTCGTAAATAAGCTATCTAAAACATAACGCCAATTACTCTCTTGAAACGTGATGCGAATCTCACTAACATGGTTAATATCATAAAAATCATCCTGCGCATAAGCTGAGACATACGAATAGCTGATAGCCATCAGTAATAGCAGATATCTTAGTCGGTGAATGAAGCTTCGAATCACTGCTTGATAAGTTTTGTCGAGTAGGAATTGTTGTTTTTATCCGTGAGCTGAACTACATACATTCCTGCAGGTATATCATTGATGTCAATACTATTTGAAGTGCCTGTGAGTGCATACTCTTTAATCAAAGAACCTAAAAGATTGTATATGCAGAGACGAGCAGCATTATTGTCATGGTTGATATACAATACATCATTGGCAGGATTGGGAGAAACGCTGAAAGGTACTTCTGTTTGATTTTTGCTGATACCGACATGGTTCGCAAACCTTGATACACCATTACCCGTAGCTACCCAAACCTCATTATTTTTGTCCACAGCCAAACGAATAACTTGTTTGTCAGCCAAGCCATCGGCAATGGAATAGGATTGCCATGAAGTGCCATTAAAAACAGAAATGCCGCCCTCAATATTATAATCCGTAAAGCAAACGACCCAAACATGGTTGTTTGAATCTATTTTTATATCATGAACCCATTCGTTGTAAATTCCATTCACAGGACGATAGTTTGTCAACCAATTGTTTGATGTGCCAAGTTTCGAGATGCCATAACGTGTTCCTATCCATTTTTGTCCCAACTTGTCAATAGCCACGGCAAAAACATTATCGTCCACCAAACTATCCATCGTTGCTTTTGAGATATTGCTGAAGGTTGTGTTGTTAAAGATAGAAACTCCCTGCATTTGAGTGCCAAACCATTTGTTTCCTGATGGTTCAACGGCAACATAAAACAGAACATCCGTGGGCAAACCATTCAAGGTGGTGTAATTTGTCCAAGTGGTTCCATTGAATTTAGACGCACCTACCGGCGTTACGAACCAAACGCTGCCATCATTATCTCCTGCAATGTAAACAACGCCATTATCAATCAACCCATCGGTTGTTGTGTAGGAAGTCCAGGTGGTTCCATCAAATTTGCTGACACCTAAGTTTGTACCAACCCACACATTGTTGTTTTTATCCACAGCAATGCAGGTAGTGTAATTGTCAACCAAACCATTCGTGGTATTATAAGTAGTCCATGTAGCGTTATCGTATTTTGCAACGCCGGCAGAGGTGCCAAACCATTTATTGTTATTGATATCAACAGCAACGCCACCGCAAATGAAGTTATCGGGAAGTCCGTTGACAGTTGTATAATTGGTGAATAGTTGAGCTTTTAGTAAAGTCCCGGCTCCAAGGAGTAAAACACAGAGTGTTGTAAGTAGAATTCTTTTCATGATATTAAGTGTTTAAGGTATTTATTTAATCAAAATTACTTTTTTATTGATGATATTCGAGTTTTCTGTTTTAATTGCAACATAATAGATGCCTTCACTACATGCTGAAAGGTCTATCGTCTTTGAGTTCCATCCTTGAAAAATTATTTTCCCCATAGCATTACACACTATTATTTCGTAGTTATTGCTATTGGTGAAGTCTTCTCCGATAGTTATGATACCCGTTGTTGGATTTGGGAATAGATTCAATTCTTCCATAGAATTTGATGATTCCTCAATCCCTGTACATGAGTTAACCACAACTTTAACGGTTGCAGTATCCCAACATCCCAAAGTTGTATTCGTTATGGTTACTACGTATGTATAATTTCCCGGAGTTGCGGGTGTGACAGATGGATTCTGCGCAGTTGACGTAAATCCCGCAGGACTTGAAGCCCATGAATACGTATAAGTCGGGCTAGTTTCTGTAACAGATACACCTGTAGATGTCAGATTTAAAGATGAACCCGTACAAATAGTTCCAACCGAAGCAGTAGCATTGGCAATAGGTCCTCTCACATAGCATAGACTATATCGCAGGGCATTAGCAGGAGCGCCTGTCAAGCTTTTCGACCAAAGGGTGGTTCCGGCTGCATTGATTTCATAGATATAGTTCGACGTAGAAATACAAACCAATTGATTGCCATTGGGCAATTGCTGTGATGCGCCATTGGAATTGGCAGTATAGGTGCTTGTATGTCTGTAAGAATATGTAGTCGGTGGAAATACTACTCCGGGCGTATAGGAATACAGATATCCATTATAAGGAGGATTGATAATGTCTATACACGATTTGCCACCTGCACCACCACCATTATTAAATCCACATAAGTAGTTAGGGTAGGTAGGATTGTCTGATTGAACCCAATGTGCATCATGCACCACATTAAACACCGTAGTTCCTGTGAGACCGATAGCGGCAGGATTTCCCCAACGATAGAGAAAGTCGCCGCCTTTGCCTGAGTTGCCACCCGTGTGACCTGCTGCTTGAGCCGTTGTGGTACTGTGGTCAATCACATAAATCTCGTTCATAGTGCGCGAACTGAAGGTGATTTGATCCAAAGTCTTGTTGTAATCAATGCCATTCATGTGTATCCAATCTTTGGCAGTGTTATAATTAATATTCATCAATTGTGGATTTTGTGAAATGGAGCTCACATAATTCGGTAAGCCCGAATTTGAATTTTGACACAAGTGGTCCCACAAATGCCATTCCCAAACTACGGTTCCCGTGGTGGCTCCGGTTGGATGCACTTCCATAAGTTTCTCTGACCAAATAATCATGCTTTGCGAACATCCGGCTGCTGTAGCTTCTGCTGCTGATTTCACTTCATAACAGGTCAGCAGCACGTTACCATTGGGCATAGGACAAACGTCATGATGCAAACAATAGGTGGACGAAGAATACACATAATCCCAAACAACAGTGCCACCCCAAGTCACTTTCTGCACTTCGCCCGTCATGCCTCCGCCTGTAAGTTGTGTTGTAGGATAAGCAACAGGATGAAGCAGGGTATCCCCGGGTATTAAATATACCGAGAAGCCTGTCTTTTGGCTCGACGAATGTGTCCAAGTTTTGTAAGTGGTGCCATTGGTGTCAACCAAAAACGTTTGGGTGCTATTAATAGGAGCATATAAAGTATATAAGCCCCACTGTTGGGCATTTCCTTGTTTCACAGAGAAAATACATAGTAAGAAAACGATCAGAATGGATAGATTTTTTGATTTCATCATTTTTAGATTTTAATTATTCTATAATACACTTACACATAAAATGGCTTTTACCCTTAGCGATTATTTCATTAAAATAACTTTCTTATTTATACTATTCATATTTTTAGCTCGAATCATCACATAATAGATGCCATTGCTGAAGGTTGAAAGGTCTATGGCTTTTTCATTCTTGGTTTGCAATATAACTTTCCCAATAGAATTACTGACCACGATATCGAAATCCTCATTGCCAACAAAGTCTTCACTCAAATTAATGATGCCGGAAGTAGGATTTGGATATAGTGTTACATTGGCAACCTTGTCATTTTCATGGATTCCTACCGTTGTATTTATAGTCACAGATGCTGTTGAGGTGCATCCTAAGGTAGTGTTGGTTATCAATACGGTATAAGTCGTGGTTGAGTTTGGTGTAACAACAGGATTAGCGATATTTGGATCGGTCATCGTGGCAGGCGACCATGAGTAGATGTAAGTTGGATTAGTTTCTGTGACCGACAAAGCCGATGAACTCAATGTGACAGGCGTGCCCGATACCACTGATGTAGAAGATGCGCCTGCCGTGGCAATAGGTCCTCTCACATAGCATAATGAGTATCTGTAAGCATGAGAAGAATTCGTAGCTGCTTTGGTCCAAAGTTGGGTGCCGGCTGCATTCACTTCATAAACGGCTCCAAAAGAGTTGTTCACCAACATATTTCCATTGGGCAATTGTTGCGAATTGCCTTCGTTGTTGGAGGTGAATACGGATGTGAATTCATAACCATAACTTGGTGGCGTGGCAACACCCGACGTTAGTGTGTAATTGCTCCCTGCTAAAGGCGGATTCCAAATATCCACTTTTGAATTACCCGTGCCTGAGTTGTTGTTGAATCCGGCTAAATAATTAGGATAATTGACATTGTCGCTAGGAACCCAATGCGCATCGTGCACCACATTGAATATGGCTGTTCCTGTAGCACCATACGAAGCAGGATTGCCCCAACGATACAGAAAATCACCACCTTTGCCCGATGTGCCTCCCGTGTGACCTGCTGCTTCCACCGTAGTGGTGCTATGGTCTATCACAAAAACAGAATTCATGAAGTGCATGCTCACCACTATCTGATTGAGGGTAGGATTATAATCTATGCCATTCATGTGCCATTTGTCGGGGGCGCTGCCTGTTCCGGCATAATTGATATTCAACCATTGTGGGTTGGTGGCGAATGAAGTCACATAATTTGGTTTGGCTGAACTCGTGTTCTGACACAGATGATCCCACAGTTTCCATTCCCAAACTATGGTGCCTCCCCATAAAGCAGAATTTGTTCCCACACCCGTTGGATGTACTTCTATGATTTTTTCACAATACATAACCACAGCAGTAGAAGAACCTGCAGCCGTGGCTTCTGCAGCCGTTCGGTAATCATACGATATACATAAAATATTTCCGTTAGGCATCGGACATATATCATGATGAAGGCTGTAGCCATTGGTCAAAAAATAGGTCCAATCCCAAACCACCGTACCATCCCAACGCACTTTCTGCAATCCCCCATGAATGGGACCTGTATTCCATGTGTTTGCTGCGGGTTTGTAATTTCTAACGATAGTATCTCCGGGCGTCATATAGGTGGAATAAACAGTTTTTCTGTCAGAAGCAAAATTCCATGTTTTGTAGGTGACGGGTGTGTTTGCCGTATCAACCAGAAATGCTTGCGTGCCGTTTTTGGTGGCATAAAGGGTATATAAACCCCATTGTTGTGCCGTGGCTTGCGTAAAAGCAAAGAGACATAGTGATAAAATAAGGGGAAGTGTAAAGATTTTCTTGTTCATAAAGATTTGGTTTACTTAATAATTTACTTTGGTTTTGTTATATTTTTATTCAATTTAAACGCTATATTATTTTTAGACGACATTCCATCAGAAATCCTTTCGGCTATGGATGAAATATCGTTCTTTCGCTATCTGTTTAAATTCGAGTGCAAATTTAATATTAAATTCATATCTACATCAAAAATTTTTCTATGCGATATCATATATACACATGAAAGGGGATTTACCCTTATGCGGATTTGAATGAAAAATGGGGGAGGAGGGAGCAATAGTTATATTGCTAGATTGTTTTATGGTTACAATATTTTTTTGGAAGGCATAGCTTAAAAGGATGGAAACGATAGAGGCAGAGATTGGAGGTTGTCAGACAACAAAGATATATATATATTGTTTACTACCACAAAGAGCACTAGGTAAACTCACAAAGAATACTTGCTTCTTCTTCTGCGATTACGCGCTAGAAACATCTTCGCAAAGCAAAAACTTTCTTTTTTCTATTGCTCAAACAACATTTTTTATTTTTTTTGATGAAATGAATTTTAACCGCCTAATAATAAGCATGATGTCGTTTCGAAAAATATTTTATCAATAAAAATAAATGCTTTCCACCCCCTTACGAATGACTTTTCACCCCTCTACGAATGCTTTTTCCACCCCTACCAATGGCTTTTACCCCCTCTGCCAATAACGATTTCCCTCCTACCAATGAATTCTCCGACCCCTGCCAATAACGATTTCCCTCCCACCAATGAATTCTCCGACCCTGCCAATACCGATTTCCCTCCCACCAATAACGATTTCCCTCCTGCCAATAGGTTTTCCACCTCTGCCAATGACTTTACCCCCCTCCGACAATAACATTTCCACCCTCACCAATACCGCCGCCACACCTACCAAAACCCAAACCGCCTCCACGAATGACTTTCGGCATCCCACGAATGACTTTCGGCATCCCACGAATGACTTTCCGCCCCTCACCAACGTTTCTATGATTCCCTCAAATTTATCTATTGTGTTCTATGTGCCTATTGTGGTGAAAAAAAATCCGCGTCAATCCGCGAAATCAGCGGGAAACATTTCTTCCCATTGATAATTTTTCATTTTTTTTTCACCCCAATATAAAATTAATGTTAACTTTGCATGAAATATTTTCGCGTTATGCTGACGGTAATCATTTGCTTCTTGCGAAGAAGCTTATCTTGCTGTGGTTGTAGAAAAAAAACCTTGCATAATAAGATTGAATACATAACTTTTAAAAAAGGAGTACTTATGAAAGAGAAAATTTTACACTTCCTATTATTTTGCTTGGCAAGCTTGCCATTGTTTTTTTCTGCGGAAAGCGTCAGAGCGCAGTATTCTTTTGTCCATATCACTGATTTGCATGTTTCCGATGCCGTTTCATACGTGAATAGTTGCGACAACCATGCGGTGACGTTTCAATGCTACATACAAGAATTTGCCAACCTCAACCCCAAGCCGGCTTTTGTGGTGGTGAGTGGCGATGTGGCAAACATAGGCAACAATGGACCTTCGGGCATGTATCCCGAGCTAACGCAATATTTGTATCCTCCTTCGCAAAGCTATCCCGCCAATGGCAGCTATTTTATTGATTCGGCACAAACCATTCCTATCTATTTTGTGGGTGGCAATCATGAATACTACACCACACTCATCCCGCCCTTATCGAATGCCACACCTCAGTATTATCCACACTATATAGGTCCCGATTCTGATTATGTGGTCAACACACAATATGCGGCTATCATATTTCTACGCAGCGGATATGACGACGACCGTCCCATTTGGGAAGACATCAACATCACCAGTCCCGAAGGTCATGGACTTTCCATGACACAATGTGCATGGCTGAGGCATTCGCTAAGCATAAATGCCAATAAAAGAAAAATCATTGTGATGCATCATCCTCCTGTCAATGCCATTGGCACCAACTCCGACGGTTCGCCCGACACGGGCACTGTGGTGGATGGGGCAGATGGTTCCATCTTGAACAACAGGCAGACCTTTTTGAATATTTGCGATTCCAATCATGTGGATATTGTCCTTTCGGGGCATGAGCATAAAAATGTGGTAGCCATCAGAGCCGGCAATGCGGTGAACGAGAATTGGACAGGCGAAACGCGTTATGTGCAAACCGCGGCTGCTTTCAATCGTTCCTATCGTATCATCACGGTGGACTCTTTGTTTGTTACGGTGGGCGCACCTTTGCAAAGCTGTATGCCTGCTGCTATAGAAGAGATGGCTGATGTTGCAACGCTCACTATTTATCCCAATCCAACCAAGGATAACATCACTATTGAATCAGCATTGCATTCAAGAATTGAAATAATAAACATAGAAGGACAAATCCTAAAGACTTTGCAGCTCACTGATCATGCTACACAAATGGACGTAAGCAATCTTCCCAACGGTGTTTACATCCTGAAAGCCTATTCAGATAAAGGAGTCTCGATACAGAAGCTGATAAGACAATAAGAACTCAATCACAAGTAATATAGGCACTTTAAATACTCCAAGTAATTTAGGCACTTAAAGTACTCTAAGCACTTTAGGGACTCCCAATCACATATTCCACTTATACGTTCCATCTTTTTGGTAGATGACTTTGTCATTATCAGTAAGCCATCGCAATGTTTTGATGAGCTTATCTTCGGGGATGCCTTTCAGGTTTTCGATGATGTCCTTTAAGGATAAGCTCTGTTGACGGAGCAGCGGTTTGATGCGTTCCACGATTTTATCAAACTCGAGTTCCGACAGGCTAAGTTGATTCCTGTTGACACACACATCGCAGATGCCGCAACGTTTGCTGTTCGATTCTCCAAAATAGTCCAACAGGAATTGATTTCTGCATTTGCTACTTTCCGACACATATTCGGTGATGGCTTCCAAGCGTTTCAGGGCGTTTTCTTTCAGTATCTTGTAGTTTTCGTCTGCCAACAATATGTCGCGACTGTCTTGTCGCTCGGAGGTGAAGATGATGGCAGGCAAATCAGAACGTTGGTCGTAGTGCAACACATTCTGCACCATCAAATCTTTCAAGGTCTTTATGGTTTGCTCTAAGGTGAAGTTCATTTTCAGGGCAATGTCGCTTTCGTCTATCTTCACATAATCGTTAAATAGACCGGTATAAAGCCGCAAGATGAGTTTGATGAAGTTCTCGTAGCGCGGGTTTTGCAGTTGAAACTTATATAGCTCCGTGTTGTTGATGCTGAAAAATAATTTCGAAGGTTCGTTAAAGGATTCGGAGAGCAGTATGAAGCCTTCCTTTTCTAAAAACTTGATGACATTGTATGCCACTCTCGAGGATAAGTTATAGTGATCGGAGAATTGGATGATGTTGAAATTATAACTAGTATCGCGCCCGCTGCCCATCGCCAATTGGAAATAGTTGCACAGGCAGTCATACACTTTCCGAATCATGTCTTTCGGGGGAAAGGCGTCTTGAAAATTCTTGTAAGCATCCATCACGTCCGCATTTTCATAGAGCAACACGGCATACGCCTTCTTCTCATCGCGTCCCGCCCGTCCTGATTCCTGAAAATAGGCTTCGATGCTCTCGGGCACATCTAGATGCACCACAAAACGTACATCGGCTTTATCTATGCCCAACCCAAAGGCATTGGTGGCAACCATCACATGTTTTTGATTCCGCCACCAAGCGTTCTGTTTTTGATCGCGGACTTTGTGTTCCAACCCTGCATGATAGTAATCGGCGCTCACCTTGTTTTTGTTTAAGAAATCGGAAACTTCTTTGGTCTTTTTCCGATTGCGCACATACACGATGCCCGTACCTTTGTTTTTGATGGCAATCTTGAGCAGCATATTGAGTTTGTCTTCTTCATTGCGCACAAAATAAGAGAGGTTCTTGCGATCGAAACTCACTTGGAGCACG
>CAIOYH010000192.1 GCA_903862465.1 uncultured bacterium
TTTATTCCATTTGACAACCGATTTATTTGATCTGACAACCGATTTATTTGATCTGACAACCGATTTATTTGATCTGACAACCGATTTATTTGAACTGACAACCGATTTATTTGCTTTGACAACCGATTTATTTGCTTTGACAACCGATTTATTTGGTTTGACAACCGATTTATTTGCTTTGACAACCGATTTATTTGCTTTGACAAACCACATATTCACTTCGCCAAACCACTTATTTGCTTCGCCAACCGATATATCCCCATCCCATATTCTCTAATTGAATCCTGCTCCTTATCTCTTCATTCTCACTACCTGATTCTTACAACTCGAAACCTATAAATAGCAAGTTGCAGCTTAAACCCTGCAACTTACTATTTAATTCTTCAATTTTAGCTCTTCTCCCTTGGTACTTGGAGCTTGAAGCTTGGAATTTGGGTCTTCAACCTTGGAATTTGGGTCTTCCCCCTTGGTATTTTAACGCTAACAAGCCATATCCCCCGCATTCTTCATCGCAGAGAGCAAATTATAAGCGCCTTTCACCACAATTTGGCTCTTCGTCAAATCAAAATCCTTGGGCAGAATCACCTCAGTGAACCCATTCGACGAAACACCTTTACCCACCTCAATCAGTTTGTAGAGGGTCACTATCTTGTCGCCTTCCTTCTTCTTTTCAAAAAAGATAAAGATATAGTTTTTATCCTCAAAAGAAAGCACCGCCTCGTTGGGCAACACTGTAGCCGAATCGTTGGCTTTGCTGATAGTGGCATTCACATACATCCCCGGCAGGAGCTTGTTTTTAGCATCATCAATCGTGGCATACACTTTGACCGTTTTGTCCGTGTTGATAGCCTTGCCCACCTGATACACCTTAGCCTGATGCACGCTATTGGGCACGTCGGGCACCGTGAAGCTAATCTGCTCGCCTATGCTAACCTTGTTGATATCCTTTTCGAAAACCGTCAACTCGAGCGTCATATCCTGTGTGTTGATGATTTCAACAATCACATCCGTAGGGTTCACATATTTGCCCACATTCACGTTCACCAATTTAACATAGCCGCTGATAGGCGACACGATGGCAACACTGCCTGAGATTTTCTCATATTGCAGCGTCCCGGCGTTGATGCCTATAAGTTTCAGCTTCTGCTCCAAGCCAAACACTTTCGACTGCAAGCCTTTGTATTCCGACATCGCCAACTGATAGGTCTTAGCTGAGTTCACATTTTCTTTGAACAACTCCTTCTGCCTATTATATTCCGTTTCGGCATACTCGAGCTTGCTTTTGCTTTCGAGATAGCTTTGTTGCAGCTCGATGAACTCAGGATTTTCCACCGTGGCTATCACTTGTCCCTTAGCCACGGGGCTGCCCTGCACCAAGCCAAAACTCTTGATGTAGCCTCCCATGATGGCAGAAACCGACACAAGGTTTTGAGGCGAAACATTCACCAAGCCATTCACTTTGAGTTCGGTGCTCAACATTTGATGCTCTATGCTGCCCAAGCCTATGCCTGAGGCTTTGATTTGGGCATCGTTCATCTCAACGGTGTTTTCGGGCAACACTTCGGGTGCGCCGCTTTCTTCAGCCGATTTGTTCTTATTTCCGCAACTCAAAGCGAAAAAAACAGGAACAATGAGTAGTAAAAACAGTTTTGATTTCATTTTATTTCTATTTATAAAGTTCATAATGTTATATATTTAAGATTACTTCGTTTTACCTAATATTTTATCTATCGCCACGATGGATTGATTGTAGCCATTGAGCGCCAACAAATAGTTCGATTTTATTTCCAAGGCTTTGTCGAGGTTCAAACTATATTCAAAATAGTCAATATCGCCTGCCATATAGCTTTTGCCCGACTGTTTGATGATGAGCGTAGCTTGGGGCAAGGCAGTGCTTTCGTAATAATCAATATTGGTTTTATATTGCAAATACTGTTGCCATAAGGTTTGGAATTCGCCATTCACCACCGTGTGATAGTAGTCGAGGTTGCTTTGCGCGATTTTCTCTTGAATCTTTGCCGCCTGTATCTTGGCTGTTTGCGAACCAAAGAACAAGGGGATAGCGATGCCTGCTTGCACGCCCGTGAATCGGGATGCGTTATCCAAGTCCTTGTTCGACTGATTGAAATAACCAACAGACACATCGGGCATCAACTGCAGCCTTTCGACCAACGTCTCCTTTTTGCTGATGGCAACTTCCTGTTTCATCATCGCCAAGGCAGGATTCGAAGCCATGGCAGCACTGTCGGGCTGAAACGAGAAATCAATCTTCCCCAAAGGCATATCCGCGATATTGATGGGCGAAGTTTCGCCAATCAACACCTGCAACTGCTGTTTATAGATGATGATATCGGAGCGCACTTGGTTTATCATCGTTTTGATTTCAACACAATGCGTCTGCGCTGCTACTTTTTCGAGCAAGGGACTTTCGCCCTTTTCCGATTTCATCTCTGCCGATTTCAAGAAATTCTCGTTGATAGAATCATGATACAATAGCAATTGGAGCCGTGCGCTGCTATAGACAAGTTGGTAGAAAACCGATTTCACATTGCTGACAATCTCCGCTTTGGAAGCCGCCAAACCAAATTCGGCATGCTGCACATAAGCGCCCGCAAGCTGACAGCGTCCCACGTTTTGAAATATAGACGGAAACGATTGGGAAATAGTGATGCCATTATCTTTGCTGAATGAATTGGTTTGCCCGTAGGAATAATCAATAGCGGTTTTGTCAAATTCCCAACTGCCCGTTTTCAGCTTCTTTTGATAATCCACTTGCAAGGCTGCCGATTTGATGTTGCCATTGTTGTCCAAAGCCTGTTGAATAGCTTGCTCAAGGGTGTAAGTCTTTGGCGTTTTGTTTTGCGCTTGCGCGGAAGTCAATAAGCCAAAGCCGCCAAAGAAAAAGAGCAAGAGCAAAGCCTTGACCACAGGGTCGAGGGTGATTTTTCTTTTGCCTGAGAAGAGTATGTATAATATGGGGAGAATAATAAGCGTGAGCAAGGTAGCTGAAATCAAACCACCAATCACCACCGTAGCTAATGGTTTCTGCACTTCAGCTCCCGCAGAAGAAGAAAGCGCCATCGGAAGAAATCCTAAGGAAGCAACGGCTGCCGTCATCAGTACGGGACGGAAACGTGATTTGATGCCTTTCCTCACACGCTCATAGATATCCATGATGCCCTCTTCCTTTTCGAGCCGATTGAACTCCGCTATCAATACTATGCCGTTGAGCACCGCTACTCCAAACAAAGCAATGAAACCAACGCCTGCTGATATGCTGAAATTCATATCGCGAATAAACAAGGCGACCACACCTCCTATCATGGACAGCGGAACGGCAGAATAGATGAGTAAGGATTGTTTTAGGGATTTGAATGTAAAGAACAGCAAAATGAAAATCAACAACAAAGCCACAGGCACCGCAATAGACAATCGTTTGTTGGCTGCCACGAGATTCTCGAACTGACCTCCATAGGTGATATAATATCCCGGGGGAAGCTTCAGTTGGCTTTTGTCATCGAGTTTGGTTTTTATTTCTTCGATGATGGATTGCACATCGCGGTTACGCACATTGAAACTCACCGTGATGCGGCGTTTGGTGTCTTCGCGCGACACCTGAGCTGTTCCTGTTTTGATTTCGATGGTAGCCAATTGGTCGAGGGTGATTTGGTTTCCGTTGGGCAAAGGAACATAGAGGCTCTTGATATAATTGATATCATTTCTGTACTCCTTATCAAATCGGACGACCAAATCGAAACGTTTTTCTTCATCATAGACCGTGCCTGCCGTGCTTCCTGCAAATGCTGTTTTGAGTAAGAGGTTGATATCTTCAATATTCAAACCGTATTGCGCTATCTTTTTGCGGTCGTAATGAATTTGAACCTGACCCGAACCCGTCACTTTTTCTACATTGATATCTTCAACACCTTTGATGCCTACAATAAGTTTTTCCACATCAGTAGCATTCTTGGCAAGGGTATCCAAATTATCGCCAAATATCTTCACAGCCACATCCTGTTTGGAGCCTGTCATCAATTCGTTGAAACGCATCTGAATGGGTTGTTGCAGTGTGAACACCACCCCTTTCAGGACGGACAATTCCGTCTGCATCTTCTCCTGCATCTCTTCGCGTGTTTTGGCGCTTGTCCATTCACTTTTATCTTTCATCACCATTATATAATCGCCTGTTTCCATTGGAGTGGGGTCTGTAGGGATTTCTCCCGTGCCGATTTTGCACACCACATGTTCCACTTCGGGAAACTTCGACATGATGATTTTATTTGCTTTCTCCACCGTTTCAATGGTGTTCGATAGGGAGCCACCCTGCAAGGTCATCACGCCCGAAGCCAAATCGCCTTCTTCTAAAGTAGGAATAAATTCGCCGCCCAAGGAGTTGAACAGAAAGATACTCGACAGGAATAAGACCGCTGCCACTATAACCACCGATATCTTATGTCGCAGGGAAAACTCCAACATGGGGTCGAATGCTTTATGAATTCCGCGCATGATTTTGTCGGAGAAGTTGGGTTTGTGTTCTGTTTTTCTACTGAGAAATAAGGCAGAAGCAACGGGCACGTAGGTGAGCGACAAGATGAGGGCTCCCAAGATGGCAAAGCCTACGGTTTCAGCCATCGGACGAAACATTTTGCCTTCGATACCTACCAAAGCCAATATGGGCAAATAAACAATCAAGATGATGATTTGACCAAAGGTAGCCGAATTCATCATCCTTTTGGCAGAGCCAAACACTTCGCCATCCATTTGTTCGCGCGACAGCATTTTGATGCCTTGATGGTGCGTTCGACTTTGCGTTATTCGGTGCACCACACTTTCCACAATAATCACCGCCCCATCCACAATCAAACCAAAGTCAATGGCACCCAAGCTCATCAGATTGCCCGAAACGCCAAACAAATTCATCATAGATATAGCAAAAAGCATAGACAAGGGAATGACAGAGGCAACAATAAGCCCTGCCCGCAGGTTGCCCAACAGGATAATCAATATAAAAATGACTATCAATCCGCCTTCGATAAGGTTTTTCGAAACGGTGTTCAAGGCTCTATCCACCAACTCGGTTCTGTCGTAGAAGGCTTCGAGCTTCACCCCTTCGGGCAGCGACTTTTGAATCAGCGTGATGCGTTCTTTCACCCCATCAATCACCTCAGACGCATTTTTGCCTTTGAGCATCATCACCACGCCGCCCACCGCTTCGCCAAGGGTATCCACTATGAATGACCCATAGCGAGGCGCACAACCCATTTGCACAGTGGTGACATCTTTAATCAACACAGGCAGCCCATTATCGGTGGTTTTCACCACGATGTTTTCGATATCTTCCAAAGACGTAACCAAGCCTATGCCGCGGATAAAATAGGCTTGCGGTTTTTTGTCAATATAAGCACTTCCCGTGTTTTGATTGTTTTTTTCGAGCGCAGTGAAAATATCGGTCAAGGTGATATTCATCGCTTTTAGGCGTTCGGGATTCACCGACACTTCATATTGTTGCAAGAAGCCGCCATAACTGTTCACATCCGCCACACCATCGGTGCCCAACATCTCGCGCCGCACTATCCAATCTTGTATGGTGCGCAGTTTCATGGCATCATAACGACTTTCGTAGCCGGGTTTCACGCGCAAGACGTATTGATAAATCTCGCTCAAGCCTGTTGAGATGGGAGCTAATTGAGGTTTGGTGACTCCGGGCGGGATAAGTTCCTCGGCTTCTTTCAGGCGTTCGGAAATCTGTTGTCGCGCCCAATACATATCCACATTATCTTTGAACACAACCGTCACCACCGACAAACCCAATCGCGAAATGGAACGCAACTCCACTTTGTCGGGGATGTTTGCCACAGAGATTTCGATGGGCGAGGTGATGAATTGTTCTACTTCATTTGCTGCCAACGTAGGCGCAATTGAAATAATCTGCACCTGATTGTTGGTGATATCAGGCACAGCATCTATAGGCAACTTGGTGAGGGAATAAATGCCCCACCCCACCAAGGCAAACACAAACAAACCGATAATGAGTTTGTTGTATATTGAAAATTTAATGATTTTTTCTATCATTGCAATTGCTTTTTTTGATGAATACTCTATTTATTTAAGTAAGACCGTGCTTTTGTTTAAGAAAGGCACATTAACTTTGCGAGGATTAAGATCCCCGCCTGCGTGACGCAGTCGGGCAGGCAAATACCAAGATCCAAATTCCAAATACCAAGGGTGGCTGCCGCCTTTAAACACAAAGGCACAAAGGCTCTAAGACACCAAGACACTAAGGCACTAAGACACGAAGACTCAAAGGCACGAAGTGAGAATTAAGCTTAATAAGTATCACAAAGTATTGTTGCTCTTTATAAGAAACGCTTTAAAATCTTTGTGTTTCTTAGTGCCTTTGTGTCTTTGTGGTAAAATTGTGTCTTCAGGAAATGGGCTCAAGCTTGGAATTTGGAGCTTGGAATTTGGAATTTGGATCTTATAAAATCTTAGGGGGTTGCCAAATGCTTAGCGCTATTTCGGGCAATGGTGATACGATATAGGGTGTGAAACACATTTGAGGGATGGTGCTCATGTCTTGCAGATGTATGGGGACTGTAACCACCGTGTTCACCTGACAACAGTTGCAAAAACAAAAGGGAGAGCATTTGTGACTGCAGCTTTCATCTTCATGACCACTGCATGTTTTTGCTTTCTCTATTTTTTTCGACGCATAATCGCCATGCTCTCCGTTGTCCTGACATGGATAGGCACAGAGGCTTAGAATATAAAAGGCGAATAGGGTGCAAAAAATTTTCATCGCAACAAAGGTAAAAAGATTTTTTATTCTGCAAGATATTTTTTTGAAAAAATAGGCTTTTTGCTATTAGGCTTTTAGACTTTTAGGCTTTTAGGCATTAAGACATTTAGGATTTACAAACCAAATTACTTTATCGCATAGCCAAAGCTAAGCCCGAAACCATAGTTTGAGTAATTCAAATAATAAATAATGGTGTTTTGATTTTGTTCAAAAATTGGTATCGTTCGCATATTGAAATCAATACCTAATACGTACTTCTTGTGTATATAAAACTCACATCCTATATTCATCGAGACTTTTAAATTATAATACTTCATCTGATTGCTTGTAATAACTTTTTCTTCAGAATGCCCGTTATAAGGATAGTCGGGGAACCTACAGTCAATCTTCTCATAAAACAGGAATGAAGTATTTAAACCTGCTTCTATATACGGACGCACAACTCGTTTATTAAAAAAAGAAAAACCGAATCCAATTGGTATGTCAAAGTACCGGAGCTGAGTTTTATTAACTCCGACCGATAACCTTTTAGTACCATTTATATTAACGTCATGCAGACCGATTCTACTAACCTGGTCTCGGTAATATAAACTTGATTTAATAAAAAAAAACTTCTTTAGATAAAATTTATACAGAAAACCAATACTATAGCTATATTCGTAATGATATAATGGTTTTAACTTATAAGCATAAAGAAGATTATAATGCGTAGAACCGTCTTCATCAAATTCACGCATAATAAAATCGCAACTATAATCTAATGAAATCCGATGCTTCTTATATTTAGTACTATCGCTTTGCCCTTTCACCATCCCGTTCCATAACAAAAAAGCGACAAGGCATATCAGCGTGTAATTTATTGTTTTCATAAGCTTTTGGGTTTAGAAAGTTTTAATCATTATCAGGTGCTAAGTTTAGAAATTGTTCAAATAATTACTTTATCGCATAGCCAAAGCTAAGCCCGAAACCAAAATTGGAGTATTTGAATGTATTAATGATAAGGTCTTTTGTTTGAAAAATAGGTATTGTTCTAATATTGACATCAACTCCAACAACATATCGCTTTTTAATATGAAACTCGCAGCCTGCGCTTACTCCACCTTTTAAATTATAATACTTTAGCTTTTTATCTACCATCATTGTATCGTTTTTAAAATACAAACCCTGAGAAGGGTTATCAAGATAGATAGAATTTATTTTTTCGTAATAAATAAACGCATTATTAATACTTACTTCTATATACGGACGAACAACTTTTTTATTTAAGAAAGAAAAACCAAAACTTATAGGAACATCAATATAACGAAGTGATGCGTTATTATCTCCGTAATCAGTTCTATGATTTATTTTCCACACTGTATAGCCATCAGAGCTGCTTTGATTTCTGTAAAGCATGCCTAATTTAATATAATAGAACTTTTGAGGATAATATTTAAAGTTTGCTTCAAGACTATAATTAAAGTATGCATTGTGAAAGGCATCAACTTCATATTTATATATTGGACCAATACGGGAAGCACTTTCAACAATAAACGCAGTCAAAATATAATCCCTATGATAGCTAACCGAAACCTGAAACTTTTTATATTTTGCACTATCACTTTGCCCTTTCACTATCCCGTTCCATAGCAAAAAAGCGACAAGGCATATCAGCGTGTATTTTATTGTTTTCATAAGCGGTTGGGTTTAGAAAGTTTCAAATTCGTACTTAAATTCCATTAGGCTCTAAATTTTCATCAAAGGTATAAGTTTTTTTTAAATAGAGAAGTTTTTCTCCGAGCAAAATTATTAAAAACCCTAAAATAAATTGCACTATAAAATTTTAATCAATTTATTCTATTCCATGTTTCGCCTGTGTTACTTTCAAAACGCAACCAACCTTTTTCTTTTTGATAATAAATCCGATTCAACCATCCACTTATTAATGTATCTTGTTGTCCTGCGACTTTTAATATGTTATGATAAATAATATTGTTTACCTTCAAAGTGTCATGCTCTATTAATTAAATCGAAAGGATTAGCCATAAAAAACTCTCCGTGCGATGTTACGATTCTAAAATAAGACAGATTATAACAACAATCTCTTCCTAAACGTAAAATAATATTCCCTTTTCCCCCTGGCAATACAGTATCAACTCGTGATGATACTATAGTGATATATTCAAATTTTGAATTATCAAAAGTATAATCATACATTCCTTGCTTAATTTCATTAACCCTATAATATTTTTTATGATTGAAATTGCTTAAAAGCTTAATCGTATCTCCTACATGATAAATATTCCATGATTTATCTTCATCAGTAAGAAGTTTGTCTTTTGAAATGTCTTCTCTATTACATGCCAATAATAAACATAAAGCTAAAAATATAAAGTGATTGAATTTTCTCATAATTCGTCGTTTTAAATTTTTCATCAAAGGTATAGAGTTTTTATTATATAAGTGATGTTTTGTAAAAAAAAAGTTTTAGGCGGATGAAATTGGAGGGTATTTCTGTGGGTTGAATTTATCTTTTCTGCCTATATTTTTGTCGGGTCGGCTAAGTGGTGCATAAGACAAAATATTTGTCTAGATGCTACCTCCCATTTTACTCAATAAACTACTCAACCATTGACTCAATTAACAAATTGACTAATGGCATATATAAATAGGAACAAGCCTTTAAAATATTTCCAATAGAGGCAGAGACCAAGCCGAACGTGGAGTTGAAAACTGCCAATAACAAAGTTCGAAGTTGCAGACTTGGAACAAAATTAACCATAACAGTTACTATATCTGCATTATACAAATTAAATTGGAGGGCAAATGGGAGCCAATGCACCATGAATTTTATTAGATGGAGAGCAAATGGTTGTCAATGGAGAGCAAATGGTTGTCAATGGAGAGCAAACGGGAGCCAATGGAGAGCAAACGGGAGCCAATGGAGAGCAAATGAGAGCCAATGGAGAGCAAATGAGAGCCAATGGAGAGCAAATGAGAGCCAATGGAGAGCAAATGAGAGCCAATGGAGAGCAAACGAGAGCCAATGGAGAGCAAATGGGAGCCAATGGAGAGCAAATGGGAGCCAATGGAGAGCAAATGGGAGCCAATGGAGAGCAAATGAGAGCCAATGGAGAGCAAATGAGAGCCAATGATTTCATGCTGTTCGGAGTGTTTTTTAAGTTGAATATATGTATATAGGCTCTGCCTATATCACTAATTAACTAATTAACCAATCAACTCAATTAACAAATTAACTCATTCAACCAATTAACCAATCACCAAAATGGAATGATTTTTGCAACAAGTGCTTATGTTCAAAAAAACATAATCAAACTTGAAACACCTACTTCTTATCCTTTTGGTTTTTCTCCTTGCGGCTTCGCTTCAGGCGCAGGAGCAATCTCCTCCACGAGACAGCATTATCTTGGATAGGTTTTTTCATAGTGTGAAAAGAGGCTTTCAACATGTGAATCATAGTGCCAAAACCGTAGCCGCCAATGCCAAACAACACTATCATGACACCCCAACCGCCACCAACACTATGACAAACCGATTTAGTTTGGCTGTGTATGCGGGCAGTAATTATATTGCTGATTTTGGCAAAAAGAATTTTCCTTTTGATACAAGCATATTCCAACGTGGGGTTACTTCCGTTAATACTAGTAGTACTCCCCACATTAGTTATAAATATCAACCGGGCTTTGGTTTTCATGTAGGTTTCACCACGGCACTGCAAATCACTAAGGATTTTAGTTTTGAAGGCGGATTGATGTATTTCTCGCGCAAATCAAAATACATATTTACGAGCGACACTAACGAGATAAATATCCTGCATGCCTTTAATACAAAATACTTGCTTTGGGATATAAACTATAAAGAAATTTCATACACCCAAAAGAGTCTGGAGATACCTTTTTATTTCTGTTATACCTATAAAAGATTTAGCGCACTGCTAGGCACTCGGTTGATTCTTTTTTTGAAAGACCATCATAAAAGAATTCTTATTGATAATTCGGAACAATATGAAAGTTACTATTCTCATCCATTTCAAGAAGGCATACAGGTGGTTGAGAATACTATACCTTCTTTGAAATTGAGATATGTGCTCCATCGCAAAAAGATACCTATTTCGATTTATGTTACAGCCGATTGGCTTGAGTATAGAAATTGGGATTTGGGAATGGGACTGCAAATTGGGGTGTTTTCTATGAAGTGATAGGGGTTGTTTGAAGTCTCCTTTCGCACTCTTCCTTTTTTTTTGGCAAATATTTCTTGTAGAATAAATATTTTGCGTAATTTTGTAATGTCAAATAAAAAAAGCAAATGAAGGTAATTGAAATCATAAAATTAATTGAAGATGATGGATGGTATCTTGTTCGACAAAAAGGAAGTCACATGCAATATAAACATCAAATTAAAAAAGGATTAGTCACTATAGCGGCACATAAAATGAGTGATGATATCGCTAAAGGGACCGTAAATAGTATTATAAAACAAGCACAATTAATAAAAGAATAGAAATCATGCTAAAATATTTAATCATTTTCGAAAAAACCGAAACAGGCTATAGTGCTTATGTTCCCGATTTGCCTGGCTGTATAGCAACAGGCAAAACAAAACCCGTCGTTGAAAAACATATCGTAGAAGCCATTCAATTTCATTTGGAAGGTATGAAAGAAGAGAATATAAAATTTCCTTTAAATCGAACAGATGCAGAAACATTTGTTTTTGCTGTATAAAATTAATGGTTATTGTTCAAACACCTTTCACCTTTGGCTGTACCTAAGTTGAAGAATTTTATTTAGGTTCTGCCTATTCCACCAATTAACTACTCAACTCAATTAACCAATTAACTCAATTAACCATTCAACAATAAAACAATCTAACATTAGAACCCTCCCCATTTTTCATTTTTAATTTTTCATTTTTCATTCCCCACTCCCCCTTCCCCATTCATAAATTATTGTAAATACGTTTTTCCTATCATAATAATCTTTAATTTTGTAGAAAATTATTTTTTATGAAGAAAATCATACTTGGAATTTTCGTTGCCATGACAACGATGTTTATGACTGTGGCTCAAAACACAGATCAGTATTTTGAATTTATGCATGCCCATCACATGCTTGATTCTTCTGAATTATATGTGCCGCATGTTGCTAGCAAAGCCTTCACCTCCACTGCACCTCCCACAGGCGTCATACGTGCCATTCCCGAATGGGATCCTGCACAAGCTGTGTTGGTATCTTATGCACAATCCTATAGTGGTTTCGGCATACCTTACACCCTCATTGCCCAAGAATCGCAATATTGCAAAGTCATCACCATCGTGGCTTCTGCAGCACAACAAACCACCGTTACCAGTAGTTATACAAGCAATGGCGTCAACCTTGCCAATTGCAGTTTCGTTGTTGCACCCATTGATTCCTATTGGTCTAGGGATTATGGTCCATGGTTTATTATGACCAACAACAATACCATAGCTGTGGTTGATTTTCCCTATAATCGCCCATCGCGTCCCAACGACGACAATGTGCCTGTGGTGATGGCAAGCAATTTAATCGAACCCCTTTACGGGATGAATGTGATGCACACAGGAGGCAATTATATGTGTGATGGCATGGGCGTTGCTGCCATGACCGATTTGGTGATTGATGAAAATGCTGGTCTCACGCATGCGCAAATTGATACGGCTTTCAAACAATATATGGGTATCACCAACAACTATATCGTCACCGATCCTTTGGGACAATACATCAAACATATTGATTGCTGGGGCAAGTTTCTCGATGTAGATAAGATATTGATAGCTTCTGTACCAACAAACAATGCGCAATACAGTGCCTACGAAGCCACAGCTACCTATTGGGCAAACCAAACATCTTCCTATGGCAACAAATACCAAGTGTATAGAACCTATGAACCTAGCGGACAACCCTATTCCAATTCTTTTATATTGAACAAAAAAGTGTTTGTACCCATCATGGGTGGATCGAGCACTACCTATGATAATGATGCTTTAGCAGTCTATCAACAAGCTATGCCGGGCTACGCCGTGATTGGTGTATTAGGTTTAACAGGCAGCAATTCATGGGTGTCAACCGATGCTTTGCATTGCCGCAATCATGAAATTGCTGACAAGGGTATGTTGTATATAAAACATCTGCCTTTGTTGGGCGAAAAACCCATGCAAACGCAATATTTAATTTCTGCGGATGTGTATGCTTTGTCACAAAGTGCTTTAATCACAGATTCTGCTTGGGTGAAATATCGTGTGAACCACGCCTCGTGGAACACTTTAGCAATGACGCACGGCTTAAACAACAATTGGACGGCTAACATTCCACAACAATTGGCAGGCGACACCATAGAATATTATATACATGCTTCAGATCTATCCCCCCGCAGCCAAACTCATCCCCTCATCGGACAATACGACCCACATAAATTTTGGATAGCAACTGGCACCACTGTTGTTGAAGATAAAAACGCTGTCACAGCTATGGTATTCCCCAATCCTGCCGTCAACAATCTCTATGTTCAAATGGTAAACACGCAGGATGCAACAACGCACATCCGTTTATTTGACATGTTGGGAAATGAAGTTAAAACTTTAGTGGAAACTAATTTAGATAACAAACTACTCAATATAAATCTATCAGATATTCCTTTAGGAACGTATTTCTTGCAGATAGTTTCGGATAATTTCAGCACCAACAAGAAGATAATGGTGATGAGATAAAAGAAGTGCCTAAAGTACTTGGAGTATTTAAAGTGCCTAAAGTACTTGTAGTGCCTAAAGTATTTGGAGTACTTAAAGTACTTGGAGTGCCTAAAGTATTTAAAGTACTTTTGAACTGAATTGATGTCTTAATAGATATGATGTTGATTAATTAAAAAAAGCCTAAAGTTCTTTTAAAAACTTTAGGCTTTTTCATTCACTTTAAATACTTGAAGTACTTGAAGTACTTTAGGCACTTTAGCGCACTTTAGGCACTTTAAGTACTTCTTACTTCTTTTCTCCCGGGCAAGCTTTTTTACAATTCATGTCGCATTTTTTTGCGCATTCTTTGTCCATAATAACTTTGGTGATAACTTGCATGCCGTTTGAATCAACTTTAGTGCTGTCCATACCGCCACATCCCATCATCATACCACCATTACAATCTTGCATGCATTTCATCATCATTTCACAACGCTCTTGATCGTGACATTTTTTTTCACAACAATGTCTTCCGGCACAGAAACCGCCTAAAACACCAATGATAAGCATGACACTAAACAAGAGAGTGCCCAATTTAATTTGCTTGTTGCTTTTGTCAACAAAACCTTTGATTAGAATTACAAGGCCTATAAACCCTGAAAGAACGGCTACCATAGCCAATAACAAATGTACAATTGCCATACGTTTTAATTTTTTTTGATTAATGAATAAAAATAATAATTAGTGCAAATTTAGATATTATTGTTCACATACAACACAAAAAAATATTTTTTAAATAATTTTTTTGAACAATTGCGGTTTGTAATTGAAAATTATCTACTTTCACACCCAAATTCAAAGCTAATATTTAATAAAAAAAGTACCTATGAAAAAGACACTATTTGCGCTATTTATGTTTGTCTGGATACAGTCGCAAGCTGCATTCGATGACTATTTTGAAAACAAAACGCTCCGCATAGATTATTATCATACGGGCAACAACCTAACAGATTCCTATTCTTTAGATCAGTTGATTCAGGAACCTTTTTGGGGAGGTTCGAAAGTAAACATGATTGATATTTTCGATTATGGGAAATATAAGGTGCTTGTGTATGACTTAGCGACCAATACTTTGATTTATTCGAGGACCTATGCCACACTCTTTTCTGAATGGCAAACCACGGATGAAGCCAAATTGGTAGTGAAATCCTTTTCCGAAACTGTCACCTGTCCTTTTCCGAAGAACAAAATACGTGTGGAGTTCGAGACGCGAAACAAGAAAGGTAAATTTGAAAAGAAATTTGAATTGACTGTTGATCCAAAAGATTATTTTATTTCGAAAGAACGTAAGATTATATTCCCTAAATATGATATTCTCAATTCCGGCGACCCTGCCGTGAAGGTGGATATTGTTATCATTCCTGATGGATACACCAAAGAAGAAATGGATAAATTTATCAAAGATGCCAAACGCTTTGCCGATTATCTGTTCAATGCCTCGCCGTATAAAGAAAACAAATCTAAATTTAATATTTGGGCCATTGAAGCGCCTTCTGTTGAGTCAGGCACAGATATGCCCGGCAAAGGTGTTTGGAAAAACACCATAGTTGAAACAAGTTTTTATACCTTCGACACCGAACGCTATTTGATGACTTCAGACAACAAAGACTTGCGTGATATTGCCTCCAATGCACCTTACGACCAAATTTATATCATGGTGAACTCTGATCATTATGGTGGAGGCGCCATTTATAATCATTATGCGGTATGCATAAGTGAGAATCCTGTAGGAGAATATGTGTTCACCCACGAGTTTGGACATTCGTTTGCGGGTTTGGGCGACGAATATTATGATTCTGAAACTTCGTACAACGAATTTTACCCTTTAGATGTTGAACCTCCCGATCCAAATTTAACGACCATGGTTGATTTTGCTTCTAAATGGAAAAATATGGTTGACAAGGGTGTTCCTATTCCAACTCCCAATGATGCAAGCTATAAAGGCAAGGTTGGAGCCTTTGAAGGTGGCGGATATGTTACCAAAGGCGTGTATCGCCCATCCTATGATTGCACCATGAAATCTATTTCAATAAACAATTTCTGTCCCGTGTGTAGATTAGCCATTCAAAAGATGATTGATTTCTACACAAAATAATTTTTGTGAATTTGTTGAAGTGTTGATAAAAATCATTATTTTCGCAGCCGAATTTTAAAACAAAAAAGGAGGTCGTATATGTCTATAACTAAATTGGATCAAATGTTTGATTTGCTGAAAAGCAAAGAGAAAAAACGTTTGGTGGCTGCCTATGCCATGGATGCACATACCATTGGTGCCGTGAGTCAAGCCATAGATTATGGTTTGATAGAGGCAACATTGGTTGGTGATTATGATACCATCGCACGAGTTTGTACCGAAGAAAACATTGATATTACTAAATTTCAAATCGTTCAGGAGGCTAACGAAACCAAAGCAGCTGATAAGGCTGTTGCTTTGATAAACGAAGGTAAAGGAAATTTGTTGATGAAGGGTTTGGTGAGCACGGATAAATATATGCGGGCTATTCTAAACAAAGATACCGGACTCATGCCTCCCAATGCTATTCTATCACACGTAACTGTGATAGAAACGCCCAATTATCACAAACTTCTTACCGTGAGTGATGTTGCTATCATTCCTGCTCCCGATTTGAAACAGAAAATTGCCATCACTAATTATGTGATTGAAGTGGCACATGCTTTAGGCATCATGAACCCCAAAGTCGCTATCTTGGCAGCCACAGAACAAATGTCTGCAACGATGCCCGCATGTGTTGACGCTGCAATCATCTCTAAGATGGCAGATAGAGGCCAAATAAAAGGGGCTTTGATTGATGGTCCTTTGGCGCTTGACGTATGTATTGATATGGACAGCGTTCAAATAAAGAAACTTCAAAGTCCTGTTGCCGGTGATGCTGATTGCATTGTTTTTCCCAATATTGAATCGGGGAATGTTTTCTATAAAGCCAATAGTAAACTCATGGGTGGCGAGCAAGGAGCTATCGTAATGGGTGCAAAAGTTCCCACGGTGTTGTCTTCTCGTGGCGATAGCGAGAAAACAAAATTATACTCTATCGCTTTGGCAGCTCTCGTAGCAAAATAGTAGTATTATAATCTTTAGAAAGCTATGAAGGTATTAGCGATTAACCCAGGTTCAACCACAACAAAAATTGCTGTTTACGAGAACTACAAACTGTTTTTTCTTAAAAAAATCAGTCATTCTTCTGATGAGCTTTCCAAGTTTGCAAAAAT
This sequence comes from uncultured bacterium, assembly GCA_903862465.1. Lineage (GTDB taxonomy): Bacteria > Bacteroidota > Bacteroidia > Bacteroidales > CAIWKO01 > CAIWKO01. The sequence continues at coordinate 16,773 of CAIOYH010000192.1, forward strand.
TGCAGACCAATTTGAATTTCGTAAGAACATTATTCTAGGTGAACTTGTAGAAGCCAACATTGATATAGATACCATTGATGCTATTGTTGGCAGAGGTGGTTTGGTAAAGCCTATCAAATCGGGTGTTTACGAAGTCAATGAAGCTTTACGCAAAGACTTGATTGCCGGAGTTCAAGGTGAACATGCTAGTAATTTAGGCGGGTTGATTGCCTATGATATAGCGTGTACCCGCGAAGATTTAAAAGCATACATTGCCGACCCTGTTGTAGTTGATGAATTGGATGATATTGCTCGTATATCCGGACATCCTAACTTTATTCGTGTTTCCATTTTTCATGCATTAAACCAAAAAGCCATTGCAAAAACGCATGCACGCTTTTTAGGGCAGAAATATGAAGACATGAATCTTATTGTGGTGCATCTAGGTGGTGGCATTAGTGTTTCTGCGCATCGCAAAGGTAGAGTGGTTGATACAACGCAAGCCCTTGATGGTGATGGACCTTTTTCTCCCGAAAGAAGTGGCACCTTACCTATTGGTCAGGTGGTGAGATTATGTTTCTCAGGAAAACACACTGAATCTGAAATAATGAATATGATACGGGGAAAAGGTGGCTTAATAGCGTATCTCGGAACGAATAATGCCTCCGAAGTTGAAGACCGTGTGAAGAATGGAGACGAAAAGGCTAAATTGATCTATACCGCAATGGCATACCAAGTTTCAAAATGCATTGGTGAAATGGCAACAGTGCTTAAAGGTGAAATTCACGGTATTCTTTTGACAGGAGGTATTGCTTATGATGAAGATTTTGTGAGTTGGATTAGAGAACGTGTACATTTTATTGCTCCAATCTATGTTTATCCGGGTGAGGACGAAATGAAATCTTTAGCCATGAATGGATTAATGGTTCTCAACGGACAAATTATTCCTGAAATTTATAAATAAAACATTTTTTTTATTTTTTTTTGAATTTCTGAAACCCTTGTCATTATTGACTTCTTTAATCTTGCCAAAATAATAAATGTTAAATAACTTGCGTAGCAGCAAAAAAATGACGTACTTTACACTTTATTTCAAAATAGTACCAGTACTTCTTGAAATTTGACGTTATATATATTAACCAAACCTTTAAACGCTATGAAAAGAAAAAGTTATTTATTATTCGCAATTTTAATTGCCGTGGGAGTTATTTATAGTTCCTGCAAAAAAGACGCACAATCACCTCAACCTGACAAACCTTATGTTCCACCTGTCCACCAAAACACCTTGGCCGGCTTAGGAACAACACATGGTTTTCCAACAGGTACACATTATTCATTGCCTTCGTATGTACACATTATCGGAAGTATCCGCGGTGGTACTTTAGGTAAAAGTGCTAACGTTGACAAATATACCTATCAAGGTACATTCCCTATTGATCAGGAAAAAGCAAATTATCTAAGCTATGGTACTGGTACTTATATCAATCTTTACATTGCATTCTATAACACATTAGGCACCAATGTCACGTTGACAATACCTAGTGGATTAATCTTCTGCGACTCATTGGATGTTGTTGACTCCTTGGGTATTTATCAAAAAGGATACATTTTACAAGCCATCAATATTCCTTTACCTGCTCAAGATACAGCATTTGCTTGTATCCGCGCCTATTGTTTAAATCACACTTTATCACCAAGTAATTATAACGCTGTGTATTATATTGGACCTATTACAAACAATCCTGATTTGAATCAAATTTCTACCATCATGGTTCCTAAACAATATCCTTTTGGATCAGAAGGCAGTATTCAATCAATTATATGGAATGTTACGGATTATGGAATGACCTTAGATTCAGCGAGCATAGCTTATTTAAACTCTCTCCCATAACATCTATTTTTTTAATAAGACCGACTGGAAACAGTCGGTTTTTTTTTGTCTAAAAAAATATCATTAAGTTTTTTCTGAATTATATTTCAAAATAAAA
>CAIOYH010000193.1 GCA_903862465.1 uncultured bacterium
GCCTATATGCCCAAAATGGCTATACCATCTCATAGACTACTTTGCCTATATGCCCAAAATGGCTATACCATCTCATAGACTACTTTGCCTATATGCCCAAAATGGTTATACCATCTCATAGACTACTTTGCCTATATGCCCAAGATGGCTATACCATCTCATAGACTACTTTGCCTATATGCTCAAGTGAGAAGCATAGTATAGGAGACTCCTTTGCCTATATGCGCAAGTGCGATGCATATATAATGACATTAAGTTGCCCATATTCGCAAGTGCGAAATTTCTATTATTATATTACTTTGCCTATCATGCTTAAAGGCAAGCGTCATTCGTAATTCGACCATTCGTAATTCGTAGTGGCTCGAAACTCCGAACTATGAACTCCAAACTATGACCCAAAAACTATCTCCCTCCCCGGATTAAAATACCCATGATACACCTCAGGGAATGTTTCGCGGATGGAATCCACCAATTTCTTCATGCCGAAATAATAGGGCTGCTCAACAGGTTTCACGATTTCGGCATACCATTCGGGATCTATATTGAAGTTGCGCCATTGTATCATATTGATGTCGTTACGAACAATAAATCGGCGCAAGGCATCCACCTCAGCGGCTTCGTCGGTGTAGCCCGGAAACACAAAATAGTTGATAGAAACCCACACGCCATTCTTTCGTGCTGTTCGGATACTCTCCACCACATCGGCAAAGGTATAGTTTACCGGGTTATAATAGCTCAAATAGTTCGGTTCTTGCACACTGTTCATGCTCACACGAATACTTTGCAGTCCCGCTTTGCACAAGGCTTCCACCGCTTGAGGTTTGCTCGCGTTGGTGTTCAGGTTTATGATACCTTTTTGGGTTTGGGAGCGTATCAACAGGATGGCGTCGCGCATCGTTTCCCATTGCAGCAGCGGCTCGCCTTCGCAGCCTTGCCCGAAACTCACCACGGGATTGGGCGCAATTTCTAGATGTGCGACGGCTATCTCTGCGATCTCTTCCGGCGTGGGCACAAAGGTGATACGATTCTGTGTGGCAGTTATCTTATGGTCTTTCGGCTGAAAGGAAATGCAACCCATGCAGCGCGAATTGCAGGAGGGCGAAGTAGGCAGAGGCGCTTCCCATCGGTTCAAAAAATAGTTGCGAGCAGCAGGGCAGAGATATACCAAGGCGCAATTCGACAAATGCTTCAGCAAACGGTTCTTCGTGTTGGCTTTCAACATGCGTTTGGCGCCTTTCTCCACATAAAGCTGATTAAACTGATTGCAATCTTGACGGATGTCGGGGTCAATGCGAAAGGCGGTAGTGTAGAAACCTTCCTCCGTCCAACCGATAGCGGCATAAGCATACAAAGGCAAGCGGGGCGCATCATTGCCCGTGACCCATGCCGCTTGATGCGTCAAGGTGTAAGCGGGTGCTACAAAAGCCGCCACAGCCCATCCTTTTTGGCACTCACGAAACGCTTGGGTCTTAGCATCCCATCCAACACCTCGACGTCCGGGCAGATGGAAGAAATCACTGCCTTCGGGCAATGGAATATAATCCTCAGCAGCTATCTGAACCGTATCAGCCCCTACCCTACCTACTGCTAATAGCGAGGTATCTTCAAAGATATTGCCTTTATCATCGGCATACAAAAGATAGGGAGCATGACTTGGAAACACTCTGTTCGTATTAATATTAATTTTAATGATAACTTCTCAACAAATAACTTTAGCGCACTCCAAGTACCTGCCCGACTGCGTCAGTCAGGCGGGCTTTAGGCACTTCAATTCACTCCCCCCATAAAAACATATTGTATCAAATTCGCCCCCATTTGCAAGGCTTTGGTGCGGGTTTCTTCCGAATCTTTGTGCACATCTTGGTCTTCCCAACCATCGCCTAAATCACATTCGTAAGAATAAAAACATACCAAGCGTCCTTCATAAATGAGTCCGAAACCTTGGGCAGGTTTACCGTCGTGTTCGTGTATCTTGGGCAAACCATTGGGGAAATTATATTTTTGATGATAGATAGGATAGGTGAAAGGCAGTTCAATAAAATCCAATTCGGGAAACACCTTCTTCATCTCGCGGCGAGCAAACTTATCAATACCATAATTGTCGTCAATATGAAGGAAACCGCCCGAAATCAGATAATCCCTAAGGTTTTTCACTTCGGAAGTGGAGAACACCACATTGCCATGCCCCGTCATGTGGACGAAAGGATAGCTGAACAACTCGTTGCTGCCCACCTCCACGGTAGCGTATTCGGGATTCATATTGGTGTTGAGATTGGTGTTACAATATTTCACCAGATTGGTGAGCGAGGTGGGGTTGGCATACCAATCGCCGCCCCCTTTATATTTCAGGAGGGCTATCTGCACGTTTTGCGCAATCGCTAAATACGAAATCATAACAAAACTTAACGATATCAATAGGGTGCGAAAGACTTTCATAATTATTGGTTGACGATATTAATAATGCTACATGCCATGATGCCGGCAGTTTCGGTTCTTAAACGTTTATTTCCCAAACTTATTGGGATATAGCCCGATTTTTTTGCCGTATCCACCTCCCCTGTGGTGAAATCCCCTTCAGGACCTATCAATACGATAGCATCTTGCTTTGCGCGATACAGCTCTGTTAATAGTGTGCGTTCATCATCATTGCAATAGGCAATATACTTTGCACTGTCATGATTTTGTTTGATAAAATCTTTGAACGATATCAGGGGATGCAGCTTCGGAAGATAAGCAGAAAAAGATTGTTTCATAGCGGCTATCAGTATCTTCTCGAGCCTATCGGGTTTGATGGAACACTTCTCCGAGCGTTCGCAGATGAGGGGCGTGATTTCCTCTATGCCTATCTCGCATGCCTTTTCCAAGAACCATTCGAAGCGTTCGGGACTTTTGGTAGGCGAAATGGCTATATGCAGACTGTGGGAACGTTGATTATAATGAGGAACTATTTTGATGATGCTTGCCTTATAAGCGTTTTGGTCCATATCCGTGATTTCGGCATGATAGAGCGTGCCTTTGCCATCCGTCAGGTAGATGATGTCGGCAGTTTTCAATCGCAACACCTTGCAGTGCCGCGACTCCTCCCGACCAAACACATAAAGGTCGCTGTCAATATCCGATGCGTAGAACAAATGCATATATTACCAAATAAACACTTCTGTTTTGTCCTTCGGACGATATTTCTCCAACCATCTGAAATTCTTCAGAAATAGGTCTTTCACGCCTAATTCTTTATCAGGATATAAGGTGGCGATGGGCTTATCCATAAAGGTGATGGATTTTATATGGCTATCGCTTATCTCTATGCTCAAATCGGTGGATATAGCTTTGTTGATGCCTGTTTTCCTGCCGTCGTCCTCTCGCATAAAATAGATGGTTTCGGCATTGCCAAACACTCGTATTTTTCGCAATTCCCCTTTATCAAAGAAGGCAATCATGTTGGTGCCTTTCACCTGATTGAAACGACTCTTCACACTGTCGTCGTTCGCCACCAAATAACACGCTCGATTCAAATACATCTTATCTGCCAAGCTATTTGCCAATTGTATCTTCACCGAATCGGCTGTAAGCTGCTTGTCTTCTGTCCAAATAATCGGGTTACGAAACAAACTAATGGTGGAATCGGCATAATTATACACTAAGGAATCACACGAGCCCTGCAAATCATTCCTAAAGAACTTCACTTTGTGATAAGCAAACATGATACGCGCCTTTTCCGTGATAGTATCAAAAGTACCCACCAAGGTATCTGCATGTAGAAATAAGGAATCGTGCTGTTCATCAATCTGAATCAACAGGGCACTATCTGTAGCCAAACTGTATTGTTTCTTTTGGTCATAATGTATAAAGTTGCCTTTCACTATCATGTTGCGCGACGAGTCGAACAGCGTTACATTGCGATATGCCAAGCCCAATCCCAACAAACGATTGTAAAAGATACTATCTCCTGTCAAGGTCTGACTTTTATTCTTCAGGATGTTGTTTTTGGAGAACTCGGCAATATCTTTCTTGGTCACATACCAACCTTTCTCCGTATAGATATTATTCTCCTTACTAGTCACGTGGGTAGGTCCATAAAAGTGCGAGACCTCTGAGGCGGTATTGTATATCAGCGAATCCGACGTAATCGTGTAATCCATATTGACCAACACCACCGAATCGTTGAAGAAGAAATCCTTAGTGTCGGAATAATAGAATCCGCGCTTGCTCGTGAGGGTGTTTTCGGGGTCCACTATCTTGCCACCATCATAGTATTGCCCTGTTTTGGCATTCATGTCGTAGGTGAGATGCTCGGTGGTCAGCGTAATCTCATTGTCAATCATTTTCACATTCTTATGAATCTCCGCTATCTTAGTGTTACCATCGTAACGCAAGGAATCGCCAAAGATGTCCACCGAATCGCTTGCTTTGATATGCACATGGCTGTAAGCATCAATGCTGTTTTCTTCCGAGTAGAGATGAGCACTATCGCAATAAAGCATAATGTTCTCATGTTTAAAAATAACGTTACCAATCAACAAGGTGTATTCGCCTTTGGCTTTATCATACATGGCACTTTCGGCTCCCACCAAATCTATTTTCTTAGGCGGACTCTTCTCCTGTGCACATAAAATAAATGCAAAGCAGAGAAACACTAAACTAAAAGTGATACATTTTTTCATACTAAGAGATGCACAAAAAGCATTGGTTGGGACAACAAAATAAGCGCCGGGATGAATGGCTTGTTAGTTCTCCGTTTCGTTTTTCAGCATATTGCCGTCCAAATCGAAATAAATCTTCACAATTTTCTTGTCGCCTGATTTCTTTAAGATAACCAAATAGCAACTGCCCATCTCTTTATCTGTCTTGAAAAACGATTCCGTGATGTTGTGTTGCGGAAAATTCTTTTTCAGGTACTTGCCCACCGTTGGAGGCAATTCGGTTGCTTTCACTCTTTCGTCTGAGGTTCCGTATTTCGAAGGAGGAAGTTCTTTCGCCTGACTACCTACACTTTTATTGCTTGCCGTGTACATATCGCGTTCACCCTCATCGAATTTCTTGATGAATTTACCTGCCAAATCAAAATATAACAGTGTAGCATATTTAGCAATTTCAGGTTTAACAGCAATTACATAAACATTTCCGAGGGTATCATCACTAACCAAGCGCGAACTTTTAATATAGTCTTCTTTATAGTTTTGCTTAATGTAAAGCAATACGTTGCTAGGCACTTCCTTTAATTCAATCTTATCGTTATAGTTATCAGCATTTTCAAATTTACCACCTTTTTGATCCACATCGGTAACAAATTCTTTATCCTTTTCCTCTTTGCGTTTTTGACTGTCAATATAGTTTTCGTCAACTTCATCGGGTTTTTCCACATTGATAAACTTGCCTGTGGTAGTAAACTGTATTTCTGCCAAAGGAGGAGGCAATTCTTTGCTACGCTTGTCATACATTCTGATAAAAATGGTTTTATCTTTCGGCTGACTGACCAATTCAATGGTTTTGATCTTGTAAGTTCTGTAATTCGATTTCAAATAATCTACTGCCATTTGAATTAAGGTCTCTTCTGCTTGCTCTATTCTAGTTTCTAGCCAAGTGCCTTCTTTGGTAAACGTCATCTGCCCGGCTCTGCCTGCTTGACTATATTTTACAATATATTTTTTATCTTTAAGATACCAAACAGTGCCTGCAGCTTTTTTAGCTTTAGCGGTATAATAAGATTTTATGACAGCAGGAACCTTGGCAGCATCCACAACATCTTTGTCACCATCACCTGCCCTTTGTGGCACTTCAGTAACCTCTTCATCGTCTTTGTTGTCTTTCTTCACATTGTCCTTTGGTTCTTTCTTCACTTCCTTCTTTTGGACAGGCTTACTGTCTTGGTCGTCCTCTTGCTTTACTTCTTTCTTGTTATCTTGTTTTTGATCGGCTTTAGCATCTTTCTTTTGATCTTGCTTGCCGTCTTTTTTCTGATCCTGCTTAGCATCTTGCTTGCCGTCTTTCTTTTGATCTTGTTTTTGATCATTGCCGGCTTTTTCTTCTTCAGGGTCCACTTTCTTAATCAATTTGCCTGTAAGGTCGTAAAAGAGTTCCACGGGAGGCACAGAAGTGAATCCTTGTTTCTTTATAAGGATATAATAGAAAGTGTCGCCACCACTAGTTTTCTGCAATTCCGATACGGAAATCACATAATCTTTGTCCCGATAGTTATCTTTATAATACGTGAGAATTGGACTAGGTAGTTCCTTTTCTTCCACATCATATTTGGTGATAAGCCAAAGTCCTTTACTATTAAAATCTGCTTTACCCACCTGATCATTTAATTTGAATTTTGCCGTATAGGTATCCGCATTCAACTCCCACGATGTTACTGTGGCATCCGGAAATTTATACTTGAAACTGATGAACACATCCTCAGGGACTTTGTCATCATTGATTTTTTGAGCGGAAACGCTTCCCAAAGCAAGAAATAAAAAGGCTACAAGAAATAATTTTGTTGTTTTCATTAGACAGGATTTTTATAAATTAAAGGTTTGTTTTCTATTAGGTCCCAAAGATAATAAAGAAATGCGTACGTTGACGTTTTTTTCTATAAAAGTGATATAATTTTTTAATTCCAAGGGTATTTCGGCAATATCATTTATGGTATCCACCTGTTGATTCCATCCCTGAATATCATCGTAAATAGGCTCAACAATACTTTCGTTTAAATCGAACGGCAAATACGTAATGTTTTCCTTGTTGATGGTGTATGCGTTTGCCGTTTTAAGGATTTCGAAACTGCTCAATACATCGGCTTTGGTCATCACGAGGTCGGTGACGCCATTAATCATTACAGCATACTTCAGCGCTACCAAATCGAGCCAACCACAACGACGCGGCCTGCCGGTGGTGGAGCCAAACTCATTGCCAATCTTTTGAAGCATCGCTCCTGTATCGTCAAAGAGTTCCGTTGGGAAAGGTCCGCTACCCACGCGGGTACAATAGGCTTTGAATATTCCATAAACTTTCCCAATCTTAGTCGGAGGGATGCCTAAGCCCGAACAAACGCCCGCACATATTGTGTTGGAAGAGGTGACGAACGGATAAGCGCCAAAGTCAATATCCAACAAAGTGCCTTGTGCGCCTTCAGCCAAAATGCTTTTGCCCGCTGCCAATGCCTCATTGAGGTAGATTTCGGTATCAATAAACTGCATCACTTTCATCTCTTCAATGGCTTCGAACCACCTTTGCTCATATTCTTTGAAGGGGATGCCGTCTATTCTATGTTGAAGAATATCGAAGTCATATAGGCTGATAATCTTCAGATGCTCTGCCGTGAGTTGATTATATTTCTCGACAAAATCCTGACGCAATATATCTCCAACACGGATACCTTTACGGTTATATTTATCCGAATAGGTCGGCGCGATGCCTTTTAGCGTGGAACCTATCTTTGCATCACCTTTGGATTTTTCGTAGCAAGCATCCAACGCCCGATGAATCGGCAAAATAAGATGAGCACGCTTGGAGATGAAGAGCGTATCTGTGGCGGTGGGGTTGTAGGTCTGCACCACTCGGAGTTCTTTCAACAGTATCACGGGGTCAATCACAACGCCATTGCCGATGATGTTCACCGTGTTTTTGTGCAAGATGCCCGAAGGGATGGTATGCAAAATAATTTTATGGTCGTCGAACTCTATGGTGTGTCCCGCATTGGGTCCTCCCTGAAAACGCGCTATCACATCATATTGCGGTGTCAAAGCATCTACAATTTTCCCTTTTCCTTCGTCGCCCCATTGGAGGCCTAATATTACATCAACTTTCATAAATCAATTATAGATAGTACGTATTCGTTATTTTTTCTTTTCTGTTGGATTGGTTTTTGCATAAAACGTCAAAGCATGATGAGATATTTTCACATCAAACATTTTCTCAAGCGATTGTTGTATTTCCTGTATGCGCGGATCGCAAAACTCTATGACTTTTTTCTCATCAACAAAAATAAGATGGTCGTGTTGTTTGAAATTATAGGACTTTTCGTAGTGGGCACAATTCTGACCAAATTGATGTTTCACCACCAAACTGCAATCCAACAAGAGTTCAATAGTGTTATACAAAGTCGCACGACTGACTCTGTAGCTATTGCCTTTCATTTTTTCGTATAAGGTTTCTATATCAAAATGTCCTTCGATTTTATAAATCTCGCGCAATATTGCATAACGTTCGGGAGTTTTCCGATGCAAATTGTGCTCAAGATATGCAATAAAAATCTGCATCACATCTTTAAACATTTCAGGCATACTTTCTTTCATAAGGTCGTCAAAAAAAATTTTGATAAAGATACTACTTTTATACAATATGGAAACAAATACCCATAATTTTTCTGAAAAATATTCTTGTTAGGTTTAATTTATTCGATTAATTCTTTCAATACCAGTCACCGTTTTTAGGTTGTCAATGAGGGTTTTGAGTTGATCGGTGTTTTGAATATAGACGGTCAATACGCCTTCGAAAATTCCTGAGGTTGTTTCCAGTGTTAAAGACCGTATATTGATGTTTAGGTCTTTTGAGATGATGTTGGTGATGTCGCGTATCATGCCCATTCGGTCGAAACCTTTGATGGTGATACCTGCCAAGAAACGTATCGTGTCGTTGTTAACCCACTTCGATTTCACCACTTTGTTGCCATATTTCGACATGAAAATCACGGCAGGTTCGCAATTGGTGCGATGCACGGTGATTTCGCCATTCTTTTCAATCAGCCCGATGACGTCGTCGCCGGGGATGGGATTGCAACAAGGCGCAATGTTATAGCTGATTTTCTCCACCTGCGACTCCAACAGCAGCGTCTTCGGCTTTTCTTTCTCTTTGCTTTCTTTGGTTTTTGATGGGTCGCTACTATCGGGATGAAGGATTTTGGTGAAAGGAAACTTCAGATAGCGGAACCATGTCTCTCCTTCCTTTTCAATGAAACAAGTCTTCAAATCTTTGTAGCCAATCGTGCCGTTATATACTTCTAAGTAGAGATTCGCCGGTATGGTGATTTTCTTGAAGTGCATAAATTTGTTCAGATTCGGCGTGGAGAACTCGATATGGTATTCTTCAAACATGGCTTTCAGCTTGCTTTTGCCTTCGGCGGCATGTTTTTTCCGCTCCTCTTTCACATAGATTTTTATCGGCGCTTTGGCTTTGGCGGTGGTCACATAATCGAACCACTCGGATTTGGGAGTTTGCTTGTCCGAAGTGATGACTTCAATTTGGTCGCCGCTTTTCAGCGGATGGTTGAGGGGCACCAACTTGTGGTTCACTTTGGCGCCTATGCAGTTGTTGCCGATATGCGAATGGATGCTATAAGCAAAATCGAGGGTAGTAGCTTTCATGGGCAAGGTCACCAAGTCGCCTTTGGGTGTGAACACATAGATTTCGTCCGAAAAGAGATTCAATTTAAAATCTTCAATAAAATCTAAGGCGTTAGATTCGGGACTTTGCAGCAGTTCGCGGATTTTTGCCAACCAATCTTCCAAGCCGCTTTCGCCCTGATTGCCGTCTTTATATTTCCAATGGGCAGCATAGCCTTTCTCGGCTATTTCGTCCATGCGTTTGGAGCGAATTTGCACCTCCACCCATTTGCCCGTGTTGCTCATCACGGTGGTGTGCAGCGCTTCGTAGCCGTTCGCTTTGGGGATAGAAATCCAATCGCGGAAACGGTCTTTGTTGGGACGATAATGGTCGGTGACGAGGGCATACACGTTGAAACACTCCGATTTTTCGCGCTCTGTAGGCACATTCAGCACGATGCGTATGGCAAACAAATCAAAAACTTCCTCGAAAGGAATTTCCTTTTTCCGCATTTTCTCCCAAATAGAATAGATAGATTTGGTGCGGGCAAGGATGGTGTTGTCAATTTTCTGCGCGGCGAGGTCGCGACGGATGGGTGCAATAAATTTAGCAATGAAGCGCTTACGTTCCTGTTCCGATTCTTTCACCATATTGAAAATGGTTTCGAAGATGTCGGGTTCCATGTGTTTGAAGGCTAAGTCTTCGAGTTCGCTTTTGATGGCATACAAACCCAAACGATGCGCCAAGGGGGCGTAGAGGAACGACGTTTCGGAGGCTATCTTGAGTTGTTTCTCTATGGGCATAGAGGTGAGCGTGCGCATATTGTGGAGGCGGTCGGCGAGTTTGATGAGAATCACGCGCACATCGTCCGAAAGCGTGAGCAACATTTTGCGGAAGTTTTCCGCTTGCAGCGATTCGGTTTTGTTGTCGAACAGGCCCGAGATTTTAGTCAACCCATCAATGATGCGGGCAACTTTGTCGCCAAACAGGGCGCGAATTTCCTCCAAAGTGTAGTCGGTGTCTTCCACCACATCGTGCAACAAGGAGCAAATCACCGACGTGGTGCCCAATCCTATTTCTTCGGCAGAGATGCGCGCCACTTCCAAGGGGTGATAAATATAGGGTTCGCCCGTGCGGCGGCGCATGTCTTTGTGTGCTTCTAGCGCTAGGTTGAAGGCTTTGCGGATGAGGAGTTTGTCATCGCGGGTGGTGCGCGGTTTGCACACCCTTAGCAGGTTGCGATAGCGAATCAGTATTTCTTTTTTCTCGTTGAGAGCTTCGGCAGATGGCATGATGACAAATTTGAGTACAAATATACAATATTTTTCTGAATTGAGATACGCGGGATGAGAAAAGTTATCAGCAGGGGGCTGTGAATTGAAGTTTTAAGATCCAAATTGCAAGAGTCTAAAATTTACACTTTGCCATTCGTAATTCGTAGTGTCCTAACCCTTGGAATTTGGTATTTGGATCTTGGAGCTTGGTTCTTTCCTTTGGGCGCCTCCCCCCGAGAAAATCGGGGGGTCAGGCTGTCCGCTATTAGTCCTCGCGGCGCGAAGAAGCGCCGCTGTGGGCTAACCGCTACCATCCTTGGCGCGCGTGCCAACGGGCTATCCCCCGGACTCTTAATCATCATTTCCCTCCATCCTCTGCTATGCGAAGTTTGCAACTACCTCCTACAATTCATTTCACATCTATAAACCCTCCAGCCCTGAAAGGGCACAATACACAAACGCAGGGTGAAGCCCTGCGATTCAGCCCCCTCACTGTCTCATCAGCCCTGAAAGGGCGAAACATATTGAATCTAAAAACCTTCTCCCATCCTCCCCAACCTTAATAGAAAACCCAACCACCCCACACCCCCAACCTTCTAAACCTTCTCTTTTTCATTTCCCACAAAACCCGTATGGGGTTTAAGTTTTGTAACCACGACTTTCAAGTCGTTGGGGTACAACAATCACCATATAATTTTAAAGATGGAATTTTTGGAAACTTTGCTGTATTAGCATCTAATAAAATTACCTTTTTAAATGTTTTTTTATTCATTAGACCTTTGTTTTTTTCGGGGTCAATGTACTGCTTAAATTTAATAAGATTGTTATTATTGATGCTAAATAAATGAAGCTCCATAGGGATTTTGTTTTCAATACTACCAACCCAACTATCAATTTCATTTTGTCTAAGAAAATTTAAAAAAGATTCAAATTTCGGATTTTTTCTATTCTTGATGTATAAATCATATTCCCATTCATCACAAAATGTATAGTAACAATACTCTAAATCTGTTTTATAAACATGGGCAGATTTCATTCCTTTAACTATTAATCTAGAAATAATTGGTTTTTTCGTAACCCACGTTTGAATCGGAGCATTATGGAATTCTGAACTAGAAGTGCCATAATAATCAAAAGAAAAGAACATTGAATCATAATAATTATTGTTTGGAGCCGCACGAAATAATAATGTGTCCATTGGTATAATTGCAAGAGGATATTTGTCTTTTAATTTATTCATAATAATGTTTCAAATTTTATAAATGCAATTGGGGTGGATGCAACCCACCCAAACCTTTTTTGGGGCGAAATATTATATATTGCTATAAAAAGAAAGTGCGAAGTTCGGAAACTTTGCACTCAATTTATTTTTCAATTATTATTTTCTTCGTCACAGTAGCATTATTCGAAATTAGCTTCACAAAATAAATTCCGTTAGGTTGAGATGCTAAATTAATGCTTCTTTGGTTTTCTTCGATTTGAGATTCATAAATCTTATCTCCCAAAATATTGTATATTTGAATCTTTATATCAATAATGTTTTTAAAATCAAAATCAATAATTCCATTAGATGGATTTGGGCTAAAAATAACTTTATCTAAAAATTTATTACTTGATACACCTACAGTACTTGGCTGACAACCATTGGAGCTTAGTAAACTTGCCCTCAATCCAAATAATGCAGACTCCATTCTTGCTGCTTGTCCAAACGTAAACATTGTTAAACATGCATCTGCACTATAATCCATATTATTATAAAACATAATTCCTGGGTAATTTACACTACAAGCATCTGTTATTGGATAGGAAGGACATATACTAGAAGTCGGAACATCTTGCAAAGGAGTATCATCAACTTCGTCATCGGTGCTGCATCCTGACTGATCCCCCCAAATATGTTGTAAGTTAAACCAATGACCAATTTCATGAACAGCGGTTTTTCCATATTGAAAAGGAGGTACAACATTCCCAACTGTTCCAAAATATTTGTATCGAATAGTTACCCCATCAGTACTTGCAGGTAGTCCTGGAAATTGAGAATATCCACATAAACTAGCATCGACACCTCCAAAATCACAAGTCCACAAATTTAAATATTTATCTCTATCCCAAATTGTATAAGGTTTAATATTTAATTCAAAAGCTGTCCTAGTCCAATTCAGTTGTCCTCCATTAATTCTTTCAATGCCATTTGTTGGAAAACCATTTTCATCTTGTTGAGCAAGGCAAAATTCAATTAGAGCGTCATCCGAAATTCCAAGAAATGCTGCAGGAGTGTTGACAATATCAGTATTATTTCTCCTGAAATCGTTATTTAAAACATCCATTTGAGAAAAAATCTGCGCATCACTTATATTTGTGCCACTACCTATAGATTCTCCATTATTGACCACATGTACTACCACTGGGACTGTCACAACTGGTCTAGGAGTATAAATTAATTCTACCTCTAAAGATGAGCAAGTTGTGTTGTGTTGACAATTATATTCATCTATTAGGATGTCATAATTTCCACTCCATAATGGATTAAATGTAATTAAGGATTGTGCTCCGCACCAATCATCATTATGAGCCACTGCCGAACCACCGCCTTCTGGGTAAATTGTAATTTGAGTATCAAAAGTATTTGTTGCACATGTCGAAATCATATATATGTTGCCTGCAACTAAACCATAAACCCTAACATATTCTCCTCCATAAGTACAATTCGGACTTGGGCTGACAATCTGATTTATAACACTAGGTGCTGCAATTGATGTAAAATAGCTATTATCATATGCACACAATGATTTTGAATTTGATTTTAGATTCTTTCCTGATGATTCTGTAAATTCTTTAGCAAAATATCGTTTCGAATTAGTGTTGTTTTTTAACCAATCTTGAGTGTAGATTTCAAGTTCTTCCATCTTTTGAATTAATTCGGGATGCAATTTTTGCATTTCCTCCAAATTCTCAATTGTCCCGCACCTTTGCACTTGGGCATTAATTTTAAATGTAATTAATAATATTGCCAACACTAAAATCTTTTTCATAATAATTTAATTTTTAAAGTTTATAATAGCACCAATTTAAATTTTTATTCAAATATATAAAATATTTTCATTAACAGAATATTTATTGCATTAAATTCCTTTTATATCATCATTTATCCTATCTCTAAGTTCATTACAATTTTTAATTAAATCGATACGATTACAATTTTCGAACTCTTTTATTGCCGCATTGCAAAGTCTTAATGCCTCATGGTATTCTTTTGCCAAATAATAGCCATGTGCTATAGCATAATTTCCACTTCCTGAAGCGAAAAATGAAACATTATTAATCTTTTTAATAACCTCTACAATTTTATCTTCTGCAATGCCTTCTGCAATTTTTCTTGTACCTGACAGATTCATATAAATACTATAGCCCACAGCAAATGCCACCACACCAGTTAACAATGTTGCAGCTACTGCTAAATAATTTGCATCGCCAACTCTTTCAATTTTCAAAGAAATAATTGCAATTATTACCGCTATATGAGCTATAATAAGGGCAAATATTGATAATAGATTTTTTTTCATCTTTCCTAATACTTTATTATATAATTCACATATACATTAACAGGTCTGGTCTCGCTACCTCCTTTATTTTCAATAGATACAAAATTAGCCGTATTATATGTACCAGCCCAAAAACTATCGCTGCCACTTGTATGACCACTTAAATATGTAGCATCATTTACCCCATTATAAGTACTGATGAAAACATTAATTAATAAATTATGATTATGCGCCTGAATCGTATCAGATTGCAACGAACCAATATTATTCCCAATATTACCGCCACTATTACTTGCAATTCTTGTTGTTTTATCGGGATCGTTTCCTGCAACACCATCAACTCCTCTTAAAAATCTACCTCGCATATCGGGCAAGTTAAAGGTTGTTGATCCATCTCCACTTCCATAAGCATTTCCAATACTTGCATATAAATTCGAATATGTCGTTCTGCTAACAGCACTTCCATCACATATAAGCCAACCGCCTGGTGTAGCTGCTCCTGCAAATGACATGATGCAACCAGATGGTATAACTCCTAAATTAACCGAATTTCCATTACTTATGCTCAAAGTATTACCAGCCAATGATAAAGTCTGCAATTCATTTGTGGCACTTGTATCATTATCGTTTAATGCTTTCTTCGATTTTTCAGCATATAAGGCGTAAGGCACACTCAATAATTGGGTTGTGCCCATTACTGTATAGCCACTACTACCTGTTGGATCCAATTCTATTTTTATAAAATAATCTGCTTTTCCCCATTGAATTGTATCAATATTACCTATAGGACTACTACCATTGCCAATTTCTAAATTTGCTATTCCAAACTGATTTGTAGCTGTTGTATGTTGTTCAATATAGGAGGTTGTTCCTGCCATGCTTCCTCTTAAAAGCGTAATGCGGAATTTTACAACTTGGTTGGCAATTATACCTCCCAAATTATCTCTTACCACTGATTGATATTTGAAGGCACCAGGTGCCTGAGCAAAAGACATTCCAATTGCTACAAGGCATAATAATAATGTGTAAATGATTTTTTTCATAGCTTTAATTATTAATTGTTTGTTTTTTCTATTTTAAAGGTTTTTAATAATGTCGTTTCGTCATAGATTTTTATCAAATAAATTCCTTGTCCAAAAGAACTAAAATCTAATTGTTTGTTCGATTTTTCGATAGTTCTTTCCATTATACTTTTCCCTTGCAAATCGAATACTTGAACATTTAATCCCATCAAATTTCCGGTATTGACCGTCAGCACATCAGAAAAAGGATTTGGGAATACAGAGATTTGCTTGTTTTCAGCATTTTCATTGATAACACTAAATAAATAACTGTTTTGATGAAAACCTTGTGTTAGGAATTTACCGCCTGCCGAAAAAGTTTCCGTAACCATTTCGCCAAGCGTCCAATTGAGTTTCACATTACTTGATGTAAAATAATCACCCGATGAAGCCAAAACTTCAGGTGCTAAAGATTGCGCATACGTGCAAAAGCTTATCAGCAAAGCCGCATACATTAATAAAAGTTTTTTCATTTTATTACTTATTATAATTATTAATTATCTAACCAAAAGAAAGTTAATTAAGTAGAATATTCTTTTATATTTCTAATCCTTAATAAATTTACTTACAATATCTCCATCACTTGTTGTAAGTTTTAAAAAATAAATTCCACTTGCAAGATTTTTTATATCCACTTTTATTTTGTTCTGCAACATTGGTATTTGTTGTAGCATTTCGCCTTGTATATTTAAGATAGTAATCAATTCATTATTCTTAAAAGTAGTAAGTTCAACATTAATATTATCAAACGTAGGATTTGGAAATACTTTTACATTATTTTGATAGGTTGTCTGATAAATTCCACTTGTTTCTGTGTAAATTGCTGTAATTTCACTCTGACTTAAACCTCTATTGTATATTCTTACCTCATCAATATTCCCATTGAAATAGCCATTAAAAACTCCACTATAATGATAACTGCCTATATCAACATAGTTTATATCAGTAATAAAATCCCCAGTTTGTGTAAAGGGTGTTTGCCCTACTTGTATTCCATCAATATAAAATCTAAGATTACTGCTGGCATCCAATACTCCAATGTAATTATGCCAAGCACCATACCCTTTTGATGGACTTTGGATTTCAATATAGTTTCCTAAAGAATTCACACTACTTCTGACAAGGAAGGAAGCATTTCCTGTATTTTCTTCAGCTGTTAAATGAATTGTTGACTTTGCAGACGTTGAACCATCATCACATCGTTGCTCGAAAATATTATTTAATTGTTTCGTACCACCCCCAAGTCCATACATAATCGCCCATGCTGATATTGTAAATTGAGGCGAATTAATTATTGGCAAATTATTATTTAAGACAATATAGTTTGATATACCATTGAAATAATAAGCACTATAGGGATTTCCAAACCTATCTACACTTAAAGTTGCACCATTATTAGTACCGTTGTTACCATTACCACTCATATCAAGTGGATTTCCAGTAAAAGGCCAATAGCCTATCAAACCGTTTGTTGGAATTTGTGCCTTAGCTGTAATGCATAGCATAGAAGCTAAAAGAAAAACGTAAAATTTTTTCATTTGTTTTTATGTGTTTAATCCCCGCAGTCCCAACGAAGTTTTTATACATAAAAAAAGCGTGGAACTATAACTATATCCGTTCCGGTGGCACTGGTATACCAATAAGACAGGATAAGTAGAGCCCACGCTGTTGCGTGAGCGTCTCACTTATTATTCCTTGTCTTATTTGAAAATTACCAGTTTTCCGAAACACGAATAAAAGCTAACGCTTTTTCAATATTTTATATGTTGTAAAGAACGAAGCAAAATTTTCCCAAATTTCGCGCCACAA
>CAIOYH010000194.1 GCA_903862465.1 uncultured bacterium
ATCAGATGGAATAATTGAGCGAATAATCTATCCTGAAATTCCTCCAAGAGTTGAATACACGATTACTCCATATGGAAGTAGTTTGCTGCCAATAATTGATAGTATGTCTAAGTGGGCTATCCAAAATATGCCGGCAAGCAAAAAAGTAGAGTGTAAAGAAAACTAAAAACCGCCTTTCTATTTCAATATTTTTAACTTAATTTTCCGTGTATTAGAAAACTGCTAATTTTGTACAAATGGAAAATAAGGAGATCTGCTGGAAACAACGCTTTCAGAATTATGAAATGGCCTTTATAAAACTAAAGGATGCCATGCAACCGGAGAATTCAAAAGAATAAGCTCTCAAATAAATACGGCCTCACCGACAGAGATATTCAAACCATATAAGATGTTCTTTACACTGGTTTTCTACGTTTTAATGGAGGTCTGTCAAAACCTAAAATGAACATAACTGGTTGTGTTTACTGTTCAAATGAACCAGTAATCTTAACCAGTTACGATTACTGAGATGTTATGGGACAGTTTAAATGCAAGCAAATTGAAACGGTATCACATTTTGTAAGTACCGGGTGAAAACTGCACAGCTGTACTGGTTGAAAAGTGAACAGCTAAGTGATGTAAAAGTATCTTTTTCTTTGATGAACACATCCTGCCTTCCCCTGCAAAAATCAAGAGCAACCCTGATATAGCAGATTTAAAACATTAAACTTGGAGATTTATCGAAACAGATCCTTTTGACCTAGTTAACCCTTTCGATAAGGTAGGTTGTGGGGAAATGTCGTCTGTATTTAAAAAATGAAAGAAAGGATTGATGTATTAATGCGGAAACAACAAGTAAAATTCGCACTGTGGCTGCCGGCGGGGAGTTAGCAGCAACCCAAGGAGACGACAACGTGCTTGATTAAGAATATAATTTAAATTAAAAGGACAAATTGTAGGCAAGAGTAAATGACACCTATTAAATTATATATTATGAGAAACAAACAACTATATTTAGCTGCCATTATCCCTTTAATCCTTGGATTATCAAGATTGCAAGCTCAAACAGACAAAGCCACGTGGACGGGGACTGTAACTGATATAGATAATAATGTATATAAAACTGTAATGATTGGCAAGCAGATTTGGATGGCCGAAAATCTTAAAACCACAAGATACATCAATGGAGATTCCATTGGCACCACTCATCCAGATACATTGTATTATATGACAGAAAGCACTCCAAAATACCAATGGATATATGCAGGTAATGAGAGTAATTTAGTTACATACGGAAGACTATACACATGGTATACAGTAACCGACAGCCGTAACGTTTGCCCCACTGGTTGGCATGTTCCCTCAAAAGAAGAATGGGCAACTCTAACTAAATTTCTTGGTGGAGATAGCTTAGCACATGGAAAATTAAAAGAAACAGGGATAAAGCATTGGGATAAGCTCAATACTGGAGCAACAAACGAAAGTGGGTTTACTGGTATTCCAGGTGGCAACCATCATCCCAAAGGATCGTTTCTTTATATGGGAGAGTGCGGACACTGGTGGTCGGTTACCGAGCACGATAAAAACTTTGCTTGGCGACTGCGTTTGAGAAATGATGACAACATAGAAAATTTCTTTGGTTATGCTCCTAAATTGATGGGGTGGTCGGTACGTTGTGTAAAGGATTAACTTTTTGATTAAAAATAAAAATTGGGCAGCTGCATCACAAATTGAGAACTATACAAATGGACAAAGAAATACGGACAAAAGGTTTAAGAATGTTGATAGTTTGTGCGCTGGCTTGCGTGTCATTTATAGCACAAGCACAAAAAAGTGAGAGCTTAAAGGATTTTGATTACCTCGTTGAGAAAGTTAAAAATGATTATCCGGGGTACAAGGATAAGGTAAATAATGAAACAGGGGCCGGCTTAAAACAATTGGAGCAGGAGCTGAGAAATCGAATGATCCAATATCCCGACTCTTGCGGAAAATATTTGAGCCTCTATACTTCCTGGTTTAAAGACAATCACTTAAGAGTCAAGAGGAACAGGTCCAGCTTGAATACGGGCACCAGCAAAAGACCGGCAACCCCACCAAATTTCTACCCAATCGTTCTTGACAGTATCGCTAATTCAACCCAATCCATAGCGGGAGTTTGGATTGGTTTTCGCGGGAAAATGGCAGTTGCAAGGAAAAAAGATGGAAGTTTTGTCGGAGTGGCCATCCAATATCCAAATTTCAAAAGCAACCAGGTAATGTTTGAGTTTTCAAAACTTGAGAACAATGAGTTTGACGCGACGCCATTTAATCCAGCAAATTCACCTGACCGAAAAGTCAAAGCCTCGCTGCATATCGGCAATAAAGTATTGGAAATTCACGACGATACAAGGTTTGTGCGGCAGACATCGGATGAAGTAGCCGACAAAGCTTTGCTCGGCTCTTACCCGGCAGAATTTCCCAACGGGACAAACATTTATCCGGTTGCCACCTATTTAAACGACAGCACCTATTACTTGCGCATTACTGATTTTGAATCAGATTACTCCAATAATATCATAATTTAACACTGGAAGGAGATCGTGTCCCGACCCAACCTGATCATAGACATCAGAGGCAATGGTGGAGGACTGGATAATTATTATCAAAAACTGGCTGAACTTATTTACACAAACCCATATGAAAGCAAAGGAGCTGAATGGTATGCAAGCAAAGGAAACATCAAGTTGTTTGAAGATGCTTTAAAAAAAGGGGAAATCAGAGATGGAGCAGAGGGCATCAAATGGACAGAATCCTTGGTTCAAGCAATGAAAAAAAATGTCGGTGGGTTTGTAACTCATCCGATGTCAGGAAATGATAAGCAAGAAATAAAGGATAGTATCTATTTATATCCTAAAAAAGTAGGAATTATCATAGATGAAGAGAATGGGTCGACTGCAGAACAATTCTTGCTGGATGCAAAAAACAGTAAAAAAGTTATTCTGTTTGGGAATCATAACACTGCTGGGGTGCTTGATTATTCAAATGCTGTGTGTGAAAAATTTCCATCAACGAACTTCGAATTGACATTTCCAATGACTCGCTCGCAAAGATTACCCGAATTTCCTATTGACAACATTGGAATTGCGCCAGATATAAGAATACCTTTTCCATCGACTGAACAACTTTATGACAAGCTGGACGATTGGGTATATTATGTGAAAAATTATTTGGAATTAATTGGAAAAAATAAAAGCCGATAACGGTAAGATAACCAGCATATTGGGTTTCAGTGCTTCATTGACAGAAAACAATATATTTGAAGTGAAACACTTCGTTAGAGGTTCAGTGGTGAAAATCCCTGCCTGCGTGTAGCTGCGGAACATTGTGGTGCATTTTAAATAAATCATGCACAAAGAATTGAAATCACAAAAATATAATTACCTTTGACGTTAGTAACGTGAAATGAAACCATGATTATTTCATTTGGGTCGAAGGAAACAGAAAAAATATGGGACGGGGAGCGAGTAAAAAAAATTCCACTGGAGATTCAACAAGTCGGCAGACGAAAGTTAAGAATTTTGAATAACTCTCAGAATATTGCCGACTTAATGATACCACCCTCAAATAGAATTGAAAAATTATCAGGAAATTTAATGGACTTTTATGGTATTCGGATATATGACCAGTGGAGAATCATTTTTAAATGGGATAATAACCAAGCATTTGAAGTAGAGATTGTAGATTATCATTAATACGAATTGATATGGAAAGATTAG
Source organism: uncultured bacterium (assembly GCA_903862465.1). Lineage (GTDB taxonomy): Bacteria > Bacteroidota > Bacteroidia > Bacteroidales > CAIWKO01 > CAIWKO01. Next base: position 3,735 of record CAIOYH010000194.1, read on the forward strand.
CAAACATTCATCCAGGTGAAATTTTGTCGGAAGAATTTTTAAACCCATTAAATATAACGGCATATCGACTTTCAAAAGAAATTGATATTCCACAAACCAGAATATCACAAATAATAAAGGGGAAAAGAAGGATTACTGCCGATACGGCATTAAGACTGAGTTGTTATTTTGGTAATTCTGCTAAATTTTGGCTTGGTTTACAAGATGATTATGACATTGAGGCAGAAAAATCGATTAATAATGATCTGTTTACCAGTATAATGAATAAAAGGAAAAACGCACCACAACGCGCAATATAGCTCCAAAGGGGTACTTCGGTTAGGGAAGTTCATACACGCATCAAGTAATGTGTCAGTTGATTGTGACGTACTCGCATTCCCTTTCTGGCTACATTGCCATCAGTCGTTAGCTGCAACGTTACAACAAGACAATCTGACTAGTTAACAACCATGAAACTTGACGATCTAATAAAATCATATAATTGGCTAAGCATTGAGCTGACTTTGATAAGAGAAAATCAATGTACAGTTAAAAACAATTAGTGACAGAGTTGATGAATATAAAAACTTGACAAAAGAGGAGAAAGAAGAAAAGACTATATCGCTTGACGATTTAGAAAGACGATTAAATAAGGAAGGCACCAGGTAACAAGAAAATTTGCATGTGGTGTATGCTTGGTGTATTTTCGCATCAAAACAAAATATTTTGGCAAGACAAAGTATTTCGATACTAAAGAACTAATTTTAAACCAAGTCAAAGTCAAATGGAAAAACAAACAACCCGTTTAGAAGCTTTAAGTGATGGAATTTTTGGAGTAGCTATTACTTTGCTGGCTATAGAAATTGGTATTACAGAATATGAGGGAGCTAACAATTTTAATCTTTGGCATAAAATTCTTGAACGCTGGCCCGAATATTTTTCTTACTTCAACTCTTTTGCGACAGTTCTACTGATTTGGATGGGCCATAATAAAATATTCAAACAGCTACGAGCTGCAAATCATTGGATTATTCTTATGAACGGATTGGTCCTTTTAGTTGTGGTATTGTTCCCCTATCCAACTAAAACTGTAGGAACTTTTATAGGCACAGGCGCAGAAAACACAGCAGTAGCATTTTATGCAGCATTTACGGGGAGTATAACAGTATCAATGCTTTTGCTAAATTTATGTATATTACAAAACAAGAGACTATTGATTAATCCAGAGAAAAGTATTCCCTGGATAAAAGGAATGATCAAAGGGCAGGTTGTTGGTATTATATCCTATGGTTTAATAACAGTTATTGCTTTTTATTTTTCAAGGATTGCCATCGTACTGACTTTCTTTATGTGGGTGTTTTGGGCAATAGCGACAAAAGATACTGATGATGATTTTGATGACTGATATTTTGCATTTTAAAATTATAAATGTTTATGTTAAAAAGTAATTTAAAAATAACTCATTTTGTTTTATTAATGAGTTTTCTTAATTTTTTATTCTTTCATTTCCCATTTTACGCCTTTGTTTTTAATAATGTTGATTATAAAAGTATAAACGGCATTACTATTATTAGTAGTACAATTATTCTAATGTTGGTTTTAAATTCTTTTGTTTTTTACCTGATTTATTTTCTGTCACGTTTCGTTGGAAAATTTTTATTGGTCTTATTCTTTATTATCAACGCAATTGCAGTTTACTTTATTAATACTTATAGTGTTATAATAGACGAAAGTATGGTAGGTAATGTGCTCAATACCAATTATGAAGAGTCAAGTAGGTTTTTCTCCATAAAATTAATAGTATACATTATTCTACTTGGTGTTATTCCTGGCATTTATATCATTAAAGTTAAAATAATAAATGTAACATTTAAGAAATTTTTAATCACCTCTTCGCTTACCTTTTTATTTATTCTAACTTTAGTATTTGCTAATGCGAGCAATTGGCTATGGATTGATAAAAATTCAAAAACATTAGGTGGGCTCGCAATGCCTTGGTCTTATACAGTAAATATTTCGCTTTTTTATATTCATAATTACAAAAAAAATGAAAAAGAAATTTTATTACCAAATGCAACAATAAAAGATAACGGGAAATCGGTTGTAGTCTTAG
>CAIOYH010000195.1 GCA_903862465.1 uncultured bacterium
AGTGACTCCGAAGGGATTCGAACCCCCAACCAACAGAACCGGAATCTGCCATTCTATCCAATTGAACTACGGAGCCAATTTACGGGAATCTATATATTGCTTTTTCGGCGTTAGACTTCAATTTTTAAAATGCTCAATTACTTTAGTAAACTCCGCTTTTAAAAATCTTGTCCGCCTCGAAAAATCTAATTTATAGAATCCCTCTTGAGTTTGCAAAGATACGCTTTATTTGAAATTTGCATCGTCAAAAAAATAATCTTTATAAAAATTGCTACAATTTCATTTCTATATTTTAAAAAATATGTACTTTTGAATTTTCAAATCTACTCGTATGATAACAAAAGCTCAAATCACAAAATTCTATAATCAAGGCTGCATTGCCATGATAGGCGTATCGCGTCAGAAAAAGAAATTCGGGTATATTGCTTACACCGAATTAAAAAACAAAGGTATCAAGGTGGTTCCCGTCAACAGTCAGGTGGATAAGATTGATGAGGACCACTGCTATAGACACATTGATGCCTTGCCCGATGATATCAAATCAGCCGTTGTGGTGACAAAGAAAACTGTTACCTTAAATGTGGTGAAACAATTATTGGACAAAGGGATTAATAACATTTGGCTGCAACAAGGTTCGGAAACGAAAGAGGCTATAGACTTTGCAAAAGAGCATGGCGCTAACGTGATTCATGGAAAATGTGTCATCATGTTTTCGGAACCTTTGGGCGGGATGCATAAGTTTCATCGCTCGATTGTGAAACTCTTTGGTGGGATGCCGAAATAGGATTTTAGATTTTTGATTTTAGAATTTTGATTTTGGAATATGGCGATTGAGGCGTTTATCTTTATGCCGAAGAATCTTTCAGCTTAACTTGCATTAAAAAGAAATCCTAATTAACAATGAGCGTAGCGTATCAAAACCTATTGATTTATTATTTGAGTGGCACGGGCAATGCCCTCACGGCAAGCCGTTGGATGGTGGAAGAGGCTGCTTCAAAAGGAATACATGGACAACTCATCCCTGTTGACAGGACGAAAACGCCCGTGATTCCTGAGTTGAAAGGTAGGACGCTCATCGGGTTTTGTTTTCCTACCCATGGTTTCGGCATCCCATGGTTTATGTTGAAATTTATTTGGCGTTTCCCGAAAATAAAAAACAGTAAGGTGTTTATCAGCAACACCCGTGCGGGTTCGAAGCTCAGTAAAGTATTCCTACCCGGTATCAGCGGTATGGCACAATGGATTCCACTGCTGATTCTATTGTTGAAAGGCTATGGCATCAAAGGTTTGTTGCCTTTGGATATGCCCTCGAATTGGATTTCGGTGCATCCGGGCTATAAAGCCAAGGTGGTGAATTCGATGTTCGCGAGAAATCACGCTATCATTGTGCGCTGCATGGAGGCACTTTTAAGCGGAAAGCGTTTTTATCATTATTATGTTTTCGCTACTTTGCCTTTGGATATAGCCCTTGCGCCCATCATGATAGGCTATCAGATGTATGGCAGGTTTTTGTTTGCCAAGATGTTTATCGCTACGGACAAATGCAACGGCTGTGGCATCTGTTTCGAGAAATGTCCCGTTCGTGCCATTCGCATGTATGGCGACAAGCCTTACTGGACGCTGAATTGCGAAAGTTGTATGCGCTGCATCAGCATCTGCCCCGAACGAGCCATACAAGCATCCCACTTGATGGCAACCCTCATCATTATCGCCACGACGATGTTGCCCGTGTATCTGCTGATTTTCGATTTCTTCGGAAGTTTGCCTCGCATGGTTTTCACTTCTTTGGATTTCTTCTTAGAATGGGGCATCAAACTGCTGTTGTATGTGATGGTGTATTTCGTGGTGTGGATTTTTCTGCGCTATAAAATCATCAGTCTGCTTTTCGAATATACATCCCTGACACGCTATTGGCGCGGGTATAAAGCCCCAAACACTTCGGCGAAAGATTATATCCCCAAAAGAAAAAAGATTTGAGATTTGAGATTTTTGATTTAAGAATTCGCAGCTCGCAAACACTAAAACACAACGACTCTAAAACACGAAGGCACTAAGACACAAAGGCACTAAGACACAAAGGCACTAAGACTCAAAGGCACTAAGATTCAAAGACACTAAGATTCAAAGACGCTAAGACACAAAGAATCATTGTAATTAGGATGTAAAACTTCGTGTCTTCGTGCCTTAGTGTCTTCGTGGTATTTTTATACTTTGTGGTGTTCAAAAGGGGCACTACCTTGGGTCTTGGGTTTTGGTATTCTTGGCATCCTGTGTTCTATAATAGTGTCATCCCTTCGGGATTTTATCATAATGCATAAATCAGTTAAGCATCAAAAATTTTTCATTATTAATTTTTCATTTTTCATTAATCCTTGCTCCTTGGCTCTTCCACCCTACCCTATCCCCCCCACTAATTTATCTCATCTTTCCGTTTCGTTAAAATTGAGTAATTTTGCAGAAAAATTATTATTATGAAATTACGTATTATAACAACCTTAGTCCTATCCCTCGTTTTCTCTTCTTTATTCGCCCAAAAAGGCGGCATCAAAGGCAGAGTGTATGACGAGGTGAACAACCAAACGCTGCCCTTCGTGAACCTCATCATCCAAGGTACAACCACAGGGGCAACCTCCGACACCAACGGCTATTTCGAGATTAAAAACCTGAAACCCGGCACCTACACCCTCGTCGCCACGTTTATCGGATTCAAAACAAAAACCATAGACGAGATTGATGTAAGCTCCCTGAAGCCCACAACGGTGGACGTCAGACTGCAACAATCCGTAGAGAACCTCAGCGCCGTGGAGGTGAGGGCTTCCCCCTTTGTCAACAAAGAAGAAAGTCCTATCTCGATGCGCACCATCAGTGTGAACGAATTGGCGCGACAACCCGGCGGCAATCGCGACATATCGAAAGTGATACAGTCGTTTCCCGGCGTGGGTGCCACGGTGAGTTTCCGCAACGACATCATCATCCGCGGCGGCGCTCCCAACGAAAACAGATTTTATATTGACGGCATCGAGGTACCCAACATCAACCATTTCGCCACACAAGGCTCCTCGGGCGGTCCTGTGGGTTTGTTGAATGTGGATTTCATCCGCGAGGTGGAGTTTTATTCGAGTGCTTTTCCTGCCAACAGAAACAACACCCTGAGTTCTATCATGGAATTCAACCTAAAAGACGGCAGAAACGACAAAGTGGGCGGCAAATTCACCATAGGCGCAAGCGACATCGGGCTGATGTTGGAAGGTCCTTTGCACAAAAAATCCACCTTCATGCTGTCGGCCCGTCGCTCCTATCTCAGCTTGCTTTTCAAGGCTTTGGGATTGCCTTTTTTGCCCACCTACAACGATTTTCAATTCAAATATAAATGGAAACCCAACACCAAAAACGAATTCACCCTCTTGGGTTTGGGCGCCATTGACAATTTCAAACTCAACACAGGTTTGCAGGCTAACGGCACCGATTTGCAGAAATATTGGCTGGGCTATCTCCCCGTTTCCTCCCAATGGAACTATATGGTGGGCGCCAAATATGTCCATTATCTGAAAAACGGATTCCTCACTGCCGTGCTCAGCCGCAACATGCTCAACAATGTTTCCACCAAATATCAAGACAATGTGACCTCCCCCGAAAACAAGATACAGGACTATCGTTCCCAAGAAATTGAAAACAAATTGCGCGTGGAACACACCCTGCGCCTGTCCAAACAAGTGAAGTTCAACTATGGCGTCAGCGCCGAATATGACGAATACAACAACTCCACCTACAACCGCATCACCACCCCTTTTGGCGTTGACACGCTGAACTTCTCCTCCAAGTTCGCCATCTGGAAATACGGCATCTTTGGGCAGGCGAGCTTCTTGTTGTTCCGCGACAGGATGGGCATCTCCTTGGGCGTGCGCACCGATGGCAACACCTACGACGGCAGCATGCAAAACCTCCTCCGTCAGCTTTCGCCCCGCTTGTCCCTGTCCTATCATATCACCCCCGCTTTGACCATCGTGGCGAACAGCGGTCTCTATTATCAACTCCCGCCCTACACCGTCATGGGCTACAGCTCCCCGCAGGGCGAATTGGTCAACCAACGCAACAATGTGAGCTACATTCGCTCCCTCCACGTGGTGGCAGGCGTGGAATATCTCACCAAATCCAACCTCAAACTCAATGCCGAAGGCTTCATCAAATTCTATCAACATTATCCTTTTGTGTTGAGCGATTCCATCTCCCTGGCAAATTTGGGCAGCGACTTTGGCATCATCGGCAACGACGCCGTGCAATCCATCGGCAAAGGGCGCTCCTATGGCTTCGAGCTTTTGGCACAACAAAAACTCTACAAAGGATTTTATGGCATCATGACCTACACCTATGTGCGTTCTCAGTTTGAGGACAAACACGGGCGCTACGTCTCCTCCGCTTGGGACAATGTCCACATCGTCAACATCACCCTGGGCAAATCCTTCAAACACTATTGGGACGTGGGCATCAAATGGCGCTACTCCTGGGGCGCTCCCTACACCCCCAACGACCCCCAAGCCACTGCCCTCATCGCCAACTGGAACATCCGCAATCAGGCAATTGTGGACTACAACCTGCTCAACACCCAACGCCTCAAAGCCTTCCACAACCTCGATGTGCGTGTTGACAAAAAGTTCTACTGGAAATGGTTGACCTTGGATTTGTATGTTGACGTTCAAAACGTTTATAACTTCAAGAGTGAGCTTCAACCCATCATCACTGTAGAGCGCGGCTCGGACGGCAAACCCCTCGTTGACCCCGCCGACCCCTCTCGCTATCTCATGAAAACCATCCCCAACTTTGCCGGAAGCGTCGTGCCCACGCTGGGTTTGGTTATTGAGTTCTAGATTTTAAATGAAAAATTTAAAATCTAAAGCTCCAAAATCCAAGCTCCAAATACTAAATCCCAAATTCCAAGCTCCAAATCCCAAATACCAAGGGGGGAGAGGGATATAATTTCTATCTTCTGGTATAGTCGTGCAGTTCTTTTCTCCTTATTCCTTCTTGGAATTTGGAGCTTGGAATTTGGAGCTTGGGTCTTCATCCTTGGAATTTGGGTCTTCATCCTTGGAATTTGGAGCTTGGGTCTTTCTTCTTGGTATTTGGAGCTTGGAATTTGGGATTTGGATCTTTTGGGCGCCTCCCTGCGGGTCGGGCTTTTCGCTACAAGTCCTCGCGCCTGAATAACGGCGCTGTGGGCTTTTCGCTACAATCCCTGGCGCTCCGTCTCAGGCTTCTAGCGGTCTGCCAAAGGACTGTTTTCCCTAAAAACACCGCCAAAATTGTTTCGGAAGCCTTTGTCAAAAACAA
>CAIOYH010000196.1 GCA_903862465.1 uncultured bacterium
AAAGCTTTGGTAGTATAATTTTTAGATTCAGAGGCAGGCATATAATTAGCCCAGATGTAGAGCGAATCGTTTAGGATAAGGATTTTGGCGGTGAATCTATCCTTTTTGATCGTAAGCGTATCAGTATAGTTGTATTTCACAACAGTATGATACTTTAAGCCATTAGGAATAATAGCATCAATAATTGAGCAGGACGATAATAATAGCATACATAAGAATGCTAAGGATAATGTTTTTTTCATTTGATTGGTTTTTTAGATTGGTAATAATTTATAATTGTAAAGCGATTTTGATAAACATAAAGAATTTTATTTTTAAGCAAAGAACTTTGATGCCGCTCCAGAATGAGTAAATAAATACTTTGCCCTGTACAATACATCAAAAAGAGAATGAATAAGGTCAATACGATTTTTTTCATACCTTATATATATAGTACGTCATTCATTGTCGTTTTTTTTGCGATGGTTATTTTTTTTCTTACTACGACGTATGAGAGATATAATAGTGAAGACACCGGCAACACACCCGATGAGCAGGGATACCATCTGCAAATGCCACAGGAGCGTTTCTTGGGTGTAGGTGATGGCGGCAACAGAGTGCAAAGGCACAGAGCCAAGGAACCAACCAGTGATGGATGCAGTGAAACCCGTGGCGGGTTTGCAGTAGAGATAGTCGAGGAGGCGGAATAACATAAGGTAAAAGGTATATGGTAAATGGTAAAAGGTAGATTAAAATTTAGGATGAGGCGGATCGGGTTTAGCGAATTGATCTTTTGAGTTGGTGAAATAGTTTTTAATGATGTAACTGAAACCAGCCACAGCCGCCGCACATAGACCAAGTTTAACGGATTGCCAGGATAGATCAAAGATGCCGGTCTCTTTAAAGATATTGATCATGCTAATGGCTGTACCAACCAAGGTAGTGATGAACGCTAGGATGAAACCTTTGGCGATATCTTTGAAGTTTATTTTTGTGAATTTTGATTTCATGAGTACTACGAATTACGAATTAGAGAATTACGAATAACAGGGTAAAGGTTTTTATCATTTTAAAGTTAAGGAGATTTCAGCATACATACAGTAACCTAATATAACAGCAGAAGCTGTAATCATACCATTTTTATGAGGAACCACTCTAACTTTTAATTGACTAGTATATATAGGGTTAAAATCAATATCAATAAGAGAAGAAGCGGTCCATACTACAGGAATTTTAGTAGGAAAATTCGATGGAACGTTCAAAAAAAGATCATGAGGATCATGAGCCGATAAATTTTGACTATCGCCAAATATATTAAACGTAATTAAATCATCAGTTGGCGTTTGGACATCATATACGCAAATGACATTGAAATTAGAAGGCAATACATTGAATATAGAATCATCAATATAAAATACAAAACCATCAGCGCCATTATAAACAACAGGTAATTTTATTTTACATCCTAAAGAGTCAATAATATATATGTATTGTAAAATCTGAGTACAAGGCGTAGGAATGAACATGACATGTGCCGTGTACAATGTTGTAAAGTCGTTTTTAGAGAGGTTAAAAGTAATAAATGAAGGCAGTTCAACCAACGATCGCCAAAAGCTAGTTAAGTTCAACTTAGCCTGTAAACCGAGAAAGTCTATTTTGTTAGGCATTCCAGTTCAGTGTTACGATAATATTATTGATGGATTGAAAACTAGCATTTTTAATAATAATAGTCACTTCAGTTGCACTGTCATTATAATAATCAACATCAATACGGTTGCCGTAAACATCAAGCATTTGAACATTAGTAATAACAGCAAAATCAATGAAGTTAGGGAAAGTAAATGTATAGTTACCCTTGATTTCATTTTGAAACATATCAGCAGACAATGAGAAAAAACGCAGTTCGATACCGGCATTTGTGCGCAGCAGTTCGGAGCAGGTCAGGTTAAGTTGAAATAAGGATTCTTCGATGGTTGGAATGTTCATTTTATTAGGCTTTTAGACATTTAGACATTTAGACATTTAGGAAAAAACCACTGAGGCACTAAGAACACTTATAAACACTAAGTAGAATTTTCATTTATTGATTGAATCACGTTAATAATTTGTAGCTCGAGCGGCTGCCGGTTGAATTTTTAACGGGAATCTTTCGTGCTGCAGATCCTGATCCGAGCGCTTCCGGAAGGAATATTACCGTTAATTGCATAACACTATGATTTGAATGCGACGTATAGATTGATCAACACGACAATGATTAGCAGCAGACCTGCTATGATTTTAAGGTTTTTCATAAGCTTTTTTTTTCAGGGTCTATACCGTTTGCAACAAACCATTTGCGTAGATAGGCTTTGTATTCAGCGATAGTGATTTTACCATCTTTGTTGATATCGAAGCCTGGATTCTGTTTTGCGATGATGCTAGCAGGAAGCTTGGAGGTTTCGAATACCCATGTATCAGGTTTGCCGACAGCAAGCGGCATAAAGCTATAAGCAAATAGATCGTAAGCGGATTTGAAGCGACCAGCAGCGGGTTTGTAGTATTTATACACATAGTCTAACTGAGCTACATTTGACATGGCTTTTAAAGCGGGACCATTAGTGCCCAAATAGGCAGCCGTGTCAGGCATAAATTGAATAAGCCCCACAGCACCTATTGAGTTTTGAATGCGGTGATTCAATCCGGATTCATGATACATAATGCCCATGAGCCAAGAAGGATCAATTTGTAAGGCAGTGGAGATGGTTTTAACTTTCGCTAAAAAAGCATCTTTGTTTTCTTTGACTTTGTTTTCTAAAGGTATCATATTTGAAGGATTATTATTCGTTTTTAAAGGATTTAGAGTGACATATTGCGAAGAATTTGACTGACTTTGCCCCTGCCCTCTTGCAGGCGTCAACGGCTTTGCGCATGGTGGCTCCAGTATATATAACATCATCGAAAATAATAACGTTGAGACCACGAATGCCACGCGCAGTAGTGTTTTGGGTGTGGAGTGCATCAATGTATTTGATTTTAAGATTGGAGGCTACTTTTTGCGATATACGTGCAGGGATGTTGTATTTGCTGTCACGTGTGTTTACAGGAATGATAGCATCAATGCCTTTGGGGTCAATGTCGCGCGATGCAATGCGGATCAAAGAGGCTAATGACTTGGCATTATTGAAGAATTTGGCACCATAGATGATACGGGCAATGTCGTTGGACTTTCCGGAGGTTTTTCCACGGAAGACATGGTCGCTGATGATGGTGTGGTAGGATTTCATTGTCATTTACTTTGTGTCATTAGGTTGTCATTAGGTCATTACAGGTCATTTAAAAGAAGAATGAGAATAACACGTAAGCGATTGCTAGAGCGATGACAGTTATTGCGAAGCCGATTAGCAGACGGCGTTGGAAGTTGGTGACATTGATGGTTACGGGGTTGCCATGGTCGAGAGCGTTTTGGATGATGTCCTTCAGCTCAGCTTCGGCTGTACGGTCCAACACCAGTTTGCCATCCTTCAGGGTGCGGCTGATGAGCACACAGCCTTCAGTCCATGACTCATCAATACCGGCATGGATACGGATGCCAGAAAAGCCAGGCACATTCTCAATCAAAGGCAATATCCTACCCAACTTAGGCGACTGCGACACCGATACAGGATATTTGCCGTAAGGGATGGCAGTTTCTTTGGCTACTTTGACACCGTCGGGACGCGTGAGATCCTCTAAAACATAATAACGGAAAATGCCATTAATAAGCAATTTTCCGATTGTTTTATCGGGACCAAACCAGCGGCGGACGAGTGTTATCTTCATTTGAGATTTAAGATTTGTGAATTTAGAATTTTTAACCCCAACCCCGACACGAGTGTCGGGACTATAATACGGGAAGGTTACGAATTACATTCCAGGTAATTTGACACCCATTTTTTTGAGTGAAGCAGCAGCTGTATTAATTGCTTCTTTTTGTTCAGGTTCAGCGAAAGCAGGTGGTCGCCTATTTTTTTGAGTAGGATCAGCGGCATCTGAGGCAGCTTTATCCTTCAGTTTTTTTTGATACATGATAACACCGATGATGATGGCGATCACGACAGTGACAGCGACGATGATGATAATTGTTTTTTTCATGCTATTTGTGTTTAAAAATGTTATTGATAAGGATTACGATGATAGCAAGTATCAACAGTGCCATTGATAGCGTGATGATAGAAGCGGGTTCGATGGTGACAGTGATGATTGGCAGTTTGCCATTTTCAGCATCTTTGATTAGTTTGGAGTCCCAGAATGACATTTGATTTTGAATTAAAAATGAAAAATGAAAAATTAAAGTACAACTAATTGCTGTATATGTTTGATTTTAAAATAAAGACACGGGTAAAATCAGTGCGCTGACATTGAACAAAATTGCCAGAAGCATCAAGTTTTTCAGCAGTACCTATTAATTGATCTTTTGCGTAGCTGATAGGTTGGCTAGAATCTAGTACATAGGATTTGTTTAAAACTTGGTTAATCATGCCACCAATATCAAAAATTGAATCAGCACCGTCCACTTTGCCAGCATAGCCGGTAGATTTTTTGTTAGCATATACAGTTTTGCCCATTGTAAAGCCTTTAGTAGCTGCATTAACAGGCGGATTGTTGTTTACGACGGTAGTAGAGCCACCAGTGTTGGCAGGATGGGATTTAGCCAAGAAATCATTGATGGCGGTTATGTTGGGTTTGATATAGGTGTTGTAATTGGCTTCGCTGAGGGAGTCCACTTTGAAGCCTTCTTGAAGAGCGGCAAGTGTTTTTTCACCGAATTTTCCGTCGGTAGCGAGGTTATTGTTTTTAAGGATATTCAAAGCAGCCTGTAGCTCTTTTACTTTGGTGCCTGAGGAGCCTTTCTTCAATGGAAATTCGTCTGAAGTCCAGTTGATTTTGTTACCTGCATTATCAACATTGGATTCAGGTACCGGAGGCTTTTTATTGAAGAAAAGGAAATAAACAACGGCTGCAATGATAGCAATCACGATAAAAACGATTGTTATTAGGACGGGTTTAGAGATTTTTGAAGTTTCCATATGTACTACGAATTACGAATGTGCGAATTACGAATTATAAATAGGTATAATTATATTTGTATTGAGATGTTGCGTTGGTTAAGCAATGAATTGATTTTTTGAATTTCGTCAGAACTTAAGTTGCGATGTATGGCAGTGAATAAGTCATGACCGTTGGAGCGTACACCAAAAGTAGCTTGGAGCTTCAAGAGGTCGGAGTTTGTTTTGATTTTCATGAACACATTGAAGATGGTTGGTTCATCATCGGTCCAGAAGCCGATGGCACCATCAATAGTGGCAGCCATGTTTTCGAATTCAGAGTCAGAGTATGAAATTTTATCGGTAACGATTTCGGTTTCGTAACCAATGATTTTAGCTTTGTTAGCCGCAGCCAATTTAGCTGCTTTTTTTTTATTGATCACCACAAAGATGACAATAACGACAATGGTAGCAATAATCCCAAAATAGATTAAATTGCGTACCATTGTACCGTTTTTACCAGTGAAAAGAGCTGCCCACCACATTTTATTTTAGATTTTAGATTTGTGAATTTAGAAATGTCATTTAGTTGTCATTAATGGTCATTATTTGTCATTGTTTAGACATTATGCAGCAGGGGTGCTTGGTGTTAATAGGTTGGTGAACCAGTTACCGGATTCGGCTGATTTCGCTTTTGTGGATGCTTCTTTGGAGCGATAGTAGAAGTAAACTCCAACTAGAATAAGGACAGCCACGACAACAAAAACGATAATGTTTGGAATTTTAGGCATAAATTACTTATTTAGAAATCCATTGTTTTGAATACGAAATGATCACGATGAGTATTATCAGTACAATGACAGTATAGATAATTTTTTCTTTACTGAAGAATGAACTGAATAACGCCGCTAACATTTATTTTTTCTTTTTAAGGAATAAAATAACGCCACCAATGATAGCCAGCACAACGATGACAATAACAGCGATGCCAACACCTTTAGGCATACCAAGTATTTTAGGAGCCAAAGCATTAGGGTCAGCAAGCATAGCGTTAGGATCAGCAGCAGTTTCAGCGGCAGCACCTTTACCAAATATGCTAGCCACACCACTGACGGCAGTACCGAGCCAATCCATGCCACCTTTGCCTTGTTTTGCCAGTTCCATCTTAGCATCAGCACGGGTGCCTTTAGCTTTAGCTCTTGCACTGATTACTTCATTCTTAGCTTTAGCTTTTTCGTTTTTCAGTTTACGTTTTTCAGCGCGAGCAGCCTTTTTTTCAGGGTTTGCCTTTATGCCAAGGAAGTTGTCAGAATAATAGTCATCGTTGATACATTCACCATCTTCACCGAAATAGGATTCGTATTCTTCAGGAGCCTCTTCTTGAAATTCCTGGTCGTTGTAAGCGGTTTCATCCACAACTTGGTCAACATATTCCGTTTGTGGATATACGGAAGTGTCTTCGGTGTAGGTTGTTTCATCCACAGGATAGTAAGCGTTTTGCGCTTCTGCTGCTGCTGCTGCTGCTTCTTGTTCGCGTTGGCTGTTAGCGAATTTAGCATCTTGTTTGTTTTGGCGGTTAGCTTGGCGAGCATCCACACGTTGTTGTTTGCCTGCTACGCGACCTGCTACGCGGGTTTGTTTGCGGGTGACTTTCGCTACTACTTTAGCTTGGCGGGTAGCTTGTCGGGTAGCTTGTCGAGCAGCTTTTTTAGCTTGACGCTTGGCGCGTCCCCCGGCGTTGTCATATATGCCGTCATAATTCGATTGCCCAAAGCTGGGGTCGAAATAATTATCAGTTGTTGAGTTCATGTGAAAATTGTTTAATTTGTTTGATTGAATAAAAGAGTTTAATTCATTTAATGCTGTTTGTGCTTTTTGATTACCGTTATGTTTGAAATCGAATTCCAGTGCCATCTTGATCATCTCGGTCAAGCGATCCATGTGCTCGGGGTTCCTAAAGCTAAGAACCCGCGAGATGGATTCAACAGAATTCTTCAAAGAACGCGGTTGAGAGCCTGCTAACTTTTTGAACGCATAAGAGTCAGCTTCGAACTCTGAACGTGTATTGGTGAGAAAGTGCCCCTTTTCATGTTCAACGACGAAATCCTGATAGAACTGCGGCATATTGTCAAAATAGCGTTGGTTTATCTGGATTTCACCCGTGAAGCGGTTTACTCGTGCAGGAGTTGAGCCTAGGTCGTTCCAATATGTAAAGAACATAGTTTACAGTTTACAGTTCAGAGTTCGGTGCTTCGACTTCGCTCAGCAACCGAAATGGTTACTTTTTCCGTTTGAGATTTTTGCCTGCTTTTTTAACGCAGTGGGTCCACTTTGTTTTTTTACCGGATGCTTTATAGAGTTTTTTCGCTTCGCTCATGATTTTTGAACCCATGGTTCCAAGAGCTTTTTTAGATAGTTTTGCCATTATGAAGGATTTTAGATTTAAGATTTAATTAAGATGTCATTAGTTGTCATTGTTGTCATTTATTGTCATTGACAGACATAAGATTTTATTTTTTGAAAATATAAATGAGGGTAAGAATGAGAATCAATGCGGCGGCACCGGCTCCCCACCAGATCAGGTTAGGTTGCCACGGTTTTACCACTTCAGGAGTTGGTGTTGTGGATGTGGTTTGTTTGTCAGGGTTGAGCAGGAAGTCTAAGCCACCGGTGATTTTACCAGTTTTGTCAGCGACACCCGTAGCGGAGTGAAATATGTTTTTGAATTTCGTCCAGAAGTTACCATCAGCCTCATCGAAATTGCTGGTTATGTCGTTGTACAATTCTACAAGGAATGCATCGCCAAGTTCATCGACAGCGTCGAGCAGACCATCGAAGGTTGCAGGATATCCTTTTCGGATGAGCAGGAAGTTGATGGATTGGCGGTTGGTGTCGTATATGAGTTTTGCTTGTTTCATAAGTACTACGAATTACGAATTTGCGAATTACTAATGTTTACTACGTATTACGAATATGCGAATTACGAACTAGGAATGTTTGGTTTGAAAAAAAAAGGGAAGGGAATAGCCCCTCCCCTTTTTTCATTCCGGAAACAACGCGTAGTGCGTTAAGCTTTATCTTTTGAAGACTTGTTTGGAAATCAAGTTCATCTTTTTGTTTTGTTTCAGTTTCATATCTTTGCGGACAGAAACGGGAACTACACCAGCAGTACCTTGAGCGATGTTCTTTTTAGCAAGGCGTGCTTTTTTGTGAAGCGTGCGAGAAACATCAGCTGTACCACCGATAAGCATCTTGATAGTAATACGGATGTTGTTGTCAACCTGCATATATACCAACGTAGAAGGATCAGCCTGTAAGCCATATTTGGCAGAATCCACAGTGATTTTACCTGATTGATATTGTTCTACCTTGAAGAAGTCATTGAGGTCAATGATAGTATCCTGATATTTAGCATACGGACCAACTTTACGGATGGTCAAGATTTTATTGTAAGCCGTAGTGTCAATGGCACCAGAAGTGTTGTTGACAGAGGAGATGATCATTGAAGGGATGCGGGTTGGGTTTTTGGCTACGTAACGTAAGTGGTCTGTGATACGACCGTTGAGGGCAGTGACAGTGAGACCAGCACCTGAAGTACCATAGATTAATCCGTCGGCGAGTACGCAATCAATTTCGGAGTGACCAGCGGCGGTCATTTCAGCGATATTGGTATGGTTGATGACTACATCGGTCATGGATGCACCTTTACCACCAACGCATGTTACACCTGTTGTGTCGAAGTAAGCAGGATTTAAGGCAATGGTTTTGGTATAACCGGAGTTGTTTACAATAGAGAATGTAAGATAGATACCAGCATGAGCTTCATCTAAGAATGACTTAGCACCACCTTGGAACCCGATGATAGGATCATCGAAGCCGTCGTACATGTCTTCATCATCCAGATCAGCGTAATTTTCATATTCGTCATCACCGCCATAGTTTTCGGACAAAGCTTGGTCTGCAAAAGCTTCTAACTCATCACGAGTCATGTTTGCCAATAAAGGCGAAATAGCGATCGTGGAGCCAACAGCTTCATGACCGCCAAAGATTAATACACTTGCAGCTAATGCAAGGAATCCACAGATAATAAAAATAAATTTTTTCATTGTTTTAGTTTTGTTTGGTTTTTACTGAATTGATTAAAAGATTTTTTTTTGCAATTATTAAGCGGTTGCAGGTGGCTTGGTGACAGGTGCGTCTTCTTTAGGAGTTTTCCAGAAGTATTTGACTTCACCTGTAGCGGCATTTACGGATTGTTTGCGTGTAAAGAGTAACACGAAACCGACAACAACGATGATGAGAACCATAATCGCGATTATCGAAACAGTTTTAGTTTTGTTGAACATTTTTTTTAAGTTTTAGATTAGACAAAGGTTTATTTTTGGTTTTGAAATGCAAAGCTACAACGGTTTGAGATAGCCGTAGGTCGATAATTGGGGATAGTTTGCGATAGTTTGTGATAATGTGAAATAATTGGACTTACTTAGGAAGTGCCTAAAGTACTTCGAGTGCCTAAAGTGCCTAGAGTACTTGGAGTGCCTAAAGTACTTATCACGGGAAAAAAGTAACCGGCGACAGCTGAAGCTTTGAAAATTTAACGTGATTGATGGCGCAGTACCCGGATGGATCGGGTTCCCCGGGGACAAGAAGTAACGGGATATTTCGACTACGCTCAATAACCGTAATACGACTACGCTCAATAACCGTAATACGACTTCGCTCAGTAAGCAGTTGCAAAATACGCACAACGAAGCAAAAAAAAAGCGGCTACCGTGCCGCTTAAAAAAGGTCTGTACCTTTTTTCTCATGGTCCCTACGGACCTTCTATTCGCCTTTCGTTGAGTGGTTATCTTTATTTACGTTTGAAAAGTTTTTTTAAGAAGCGAGAGAAACGGGATGGCACTTTATGGATAGTGCAATCCGCATAGAGAAAGTCACGGACCATGGGTTTGCGGTTCATGACTTTCTTGCCTTTTTTGTTTGTGGTAAAGGAGTTATTAGTAAATGACACACGAGCATACTTAACACCATGCTTGACATAAGCTTTTACGAAGATGCCTTTGCCTTTGGGCGTGTGGGCTGTGAATTTCATTATTACTACGAATTACGAATGTGCGAATTACGAATGAACTAAACTTGGATTACGACGGTGAAGCCGTTTCCGACTTTGTCATCTATTTCTTGGATTTCGACAACTTCTACGTTTAAGTATTCCACATATTTCAAGAAGTTGCAAATTTGCCTAAATAGTTGAGTGTCAAAAACAGTCCAATGACCATGCTTCTGATCGTAAAGGATACCATTAATAATAGCATCACCAAGGGGATTGTCATCAAAGCGACGTTCCGCGATGCGTTGCATAATTTCCGATTCTTGGATTACGCCTAGATAACGATCAACAAGTTCAGCAAGGGATGTCGTAGGGCGGGTTTCACCAGGAACCTGTTCAGTGATGGGTGCAATGGTGAAGATGTAGCCACCAGGCTTGACAACGCGAATCCATTCTTTGAGAGCTTTGATAGGGTCGAAAATATGTTCGATGGTGTGGGAGCTGATGACAAAATCGAAAGTTTTGTCTTTAAATGGCAGATCATCACCATAAGAAACAATGTCAACTTTTAGGGCTTCGCCGCAAAGTTGGATTTCTGCTTTTTTGAAAGGCGTTTCTAGGCTGTCACAGTAATCCACATTCAGGGTGTTTAAGCCGAAAGGATTGTGAGCTGAGCCGCCTATCTCAATGCCTCGTAAGCCATCAAGATATTTGTGTGCGAGTTTGGATTCTTTGAATTTCATAAGTACTACGAATTACGAATGTGCGAATTACGAATTAAAAAAGGTTAGTCGAGTTCAAAGCCTAGTTTGTTGGATAGGAATTTTAGTTGTTCGGGTGTTAAGCGTTTTTGGGTTTTGTAATAACCGAGTTTTTCCAGTTCAGAAAAATAGCGATGGTTAAGCCATAAGCCTAGTGTGGTGCGGCTTACTTCAAGCTTGTCAGCAAGTTGATATTTATTACAACAACCGATGTGCATCTTTACTCAGATTTTCCTGCTACCGCCGGTACAGGTTCCATGACGCGTTCAGCATATTGAACGTTTTTGATACGCTCGGTGTAGATCTTCACGAACTCGCGCTTTGCGATGATGTCCGCTTCCAGTTCAAAAGCCTTCATGCGGTATTTGGCGCGAAGGAACATAGGGAAGAAACGCATATCACTGAGTTTACCGAAATGCGTTTTACGAATTTCGAGTAAGTCAATGATATTGATGAAACGTTTGATTTTGTCTTCAGCACGTCTGTTTTCGGATTGGATTTCTTTTTTTGGTTTTGTTGCTGTTTTCATATTATGGTGATTTTAAGTACTACGAATTACGAATTTGCGAATTACGAATATAGGATTAGGAGTTTAAAATTTGTTTAAAGGGAAATAGTTCCAGGCTTGATTGAGGTGGCGCACGAATTTGGTGAAGTCGCAGTACCATCTAATATTAGCGTTGTACACATCTTCAGCAAAGAATGAGTCATCATGATAATAGATGTCGGGATCCCAACGAAACTCGAATTTTTCTATTACAGAACGTTTTATTAAGGTACAGCCCAATCCGGCGTTAAATACAGGCATGACTTTACCTGCATAATGGAACATTTCGATTTCAGTTATGTTGCGCGTGGAAACCGGAGCCTCAAAGCTCCGATCCACGACGTTCAACATGGGATTGGACTCTTCTCCCTGACCAATGAAATACGGAAATGACACTATCTTTTTGTTGTGAGCGATCAGCTCCGTAAGGAAATGCTCGTGGGGGAACAGGTCGCATTCTAAAGATAGCATACGATCCCATGGACCATCAAGGAAATATTCAGCAAGGCGGTTCCGGGACTCACAAATAAATTCACGGGAGTTCATGAACATAGGATCAACATGGATGATGTTGACCTTGAATTTGCGAGCTAGTTGTTTGTGATAGTTGGCATTTTTGGAGTTATCACACAGCATAATGTCGAGCGACACCATGCCTGAAGTATAGCTACGTTGCAGGCTTTTGATGTAGGGAATCCAAGCATGGAGCACATAATCTTTGTATTCAGATATGGGTGAAACGAGTAGTATTTTGAACTTTTTTTCGTTCATTGGGTCATTAGGTCATTAGTTGTCATTTAGGGTCAATGCGCGCGTTTATGATTTTGAAGTAGTGCGGGTTTTTGTTGAACTGGGCGTTGACATCGGCGACGGCTTTTTTGAAGGGTTCGTAAGCGATGCCCAACTCTTCTTTGCGCCGATCAGGATTGTCCTGAGTGTAGAACACAGAGTAACGATTGGCATAAGTGATAAACACAGGAGGTATTTCGGTGATGCCATGACCGGCGGCAATGATGTCGTGTGAACGTTGGCGGCGGCGTATGATGATGGTGCGAAGTGCTTCCTGAATGTTTGTTTTTGTATAACACCGGCAATCATCAAAAGCAAGTAAGCCGTCGAAAAAACCGTTGTACTCGTCGGCAATGAGTTCGATGGTTCCCGGTTGGTAAATGATTTTGTGCGGTGAGCGTATGTTGGCAAAGCAATCGCGGTTTGAGGTGTCAATTTCAGGATATTGCCTCCATTCAAACGGGTCAGGCGTGACGATGAGTACCCTACCCTTTTTCTTTGCCACCTCCAAATCAATGAATTTTTGAATGAGCGTAGATTTACCTGTGCCATTGAAACCAACGAGTAGGTTTAGTTCAGAGGATCGGTTTGTTGAAAAGGTCATTAGGTCATTGGGTCATTAAAGGTCATTATATATAAGGCTTTTTTGAATGAAAAATGAAAAATTTAGGAGTTAGGACGTTGGTTCAGTTTTAGTTTCAGGTTCGGTTTTCTCTGCCGATGGCGCAGGAATTTTTGCACGTTCCTGTTCTAGTTTGATACGGATGAGTTCAGCCTGAGCGATGGCGCGATCGGCTTCTGCTTGGGCAGCTTTGCGAGACAGTTCTTTGTTGATACCACGGACTTTCATAGCTTCGCGCATCTGCGGACCGTAGGTGAAGCCAATACACAAAACAAGGTTCAACCATGGAGGTAAGCCCGTCCATCCGTAACCTTCGCACATTTCATAATAGCATTCGATGATGTCCTTCAGGTCATCGGGATCGGCTTTCCATTCATCAATATCATCGGTGTCTGCGATTAATGAGGTTGCAAATGCCAGGGCGCGGTCAGTGTTTTTTCCAAGCCATTTGGCAGTGTTTTGGCGTTTGCCTTTGATAGCTGCTTCATCTACCACCACAACTCCCGACACATCCGTGTACGGGACAGGCTGTGCATCCGGTAGAGCAGGACTATCAGGAATGGAGTCAAGTTTAGGCTCAGGCGCGGTGAAAGATTCACGGCTCTGAGACATTTCGTTCAGGAGGTCCTCGAGGGGAGTCTCTGAATATGGTTGGATACGGTAGGTTGGATCGGGAGTGAGCATGTCTTATTTGAGATTTTAGATTTTTGAATTATGAAATATGCTCATTTAAGAGGTCATTGATTGTCATTTAAGAGGTCATTGATGATATTTTTTTTTTGATTTTTGGTGATATTTGATAAAATTGTTGTATCTTTGCATCAGGTTTGTGCTACCATCATAAAATGACTAAGAATAGTTTTATGATGCGAAGTCCCGGTTAAGTACTAACCTTGCCGGGTACATCACAAACCTTTTTTTATTTTATACCCTGTAAGAATCCAACTTACACAGTTTCCGTGAAAGTCAAGAGATAAAACTGCCTCATAACCATCTTTGCTAAAGTGTACAGTTTTTTTTGATTCTATGGTTTTTGTCACTTTACCATTCAGAATAACATCAATCAATTTATAAGCGATTTTTTCGCCTGTAATAATTTTTTTATGTTTTTTGAATTTTTTGAAAAACAAATCAGACTCAATTATAGCCTCATGGTTGCGTTTCTCAATTATATGAGAAATTCCATAGCCACCTTTAAAATTCTTTAACGGATTGCCCGGGGTACCATAAATTAAAGATATATCACCGAAATGAACATGATGAAAAGCTTCAAATTTGTCTTTTTTTTCCTTTATAACCCAATCTAGGGCTTTTCTACCGTGAGTTAATTCAATGCTATCCATACTAAGAATTTTTAAAGACTTCGATTAGGTTGATTACGAAGTCGGAAAACAGCATGGTTTGTAGTTTGTCGATGATTTTGTTATCGGCGTCAATGACCACTACAGAGATGTACATCTTAGCTTCATAAAAGAATAGTGTGCAAACGATGTCTTCACCAGGAAGCAATGGACGTTTTTCTTTCCATGATTCGCGATAATCGCCCACGGCACCATCGAGCATCGGCAGGAAATCAGTTACCATTGGTAGGACTGCTTTGATAGAAGCTTTTTTAAAGTCAAATGCCATAAGTACTACGAATTGCGAATAAGAGAATTCCGAATTAAACGGGTGTTATACATTATTAATAGCATCAGAGATTTCACGGATGCGTTGCACGGATATAGGCACCTTGAACATATCGTGTGGACCGTTCTTGATGACAAAGAAGAATACGTTTTTGAATAATAGATCCGGTGTTACTTCCTGCTCCATGCGTTCAGATTCTAAGCGACAGATCTCGTTGATGACGGCAAGAGTCTTCGGAGTGAGATTGACCAATACAGATCCTTCAGGAATGGCACCACTATCATTGCGAAGCATTGCAATTTCATTACTCATGTTTTCAATTGTAGTATCTTGATTTTGCAATTTTATTTTTTGCTCAGCAATGATACTTTCCGATTGCGTTTTTGTGTTACCGGAATTATACACCTGTTCTTTTAATAGGGTATTCTTTTCGGTTAATTCAGCGATTTGCTGCTTCATTTCATCATTAGATAATGTGAGGGTGTCCACATTGCCGATTAATTCATTGATGCGTGCTTTGTCTTCAGGGCTTGAATCGGGTTTGCGGGTAGCGACTGCTGCCGCCATTGCTTTCATAAAGAATTTACTCCAGGGAAGCGATTCATCGGTGCCAGCGATAGTTTCATAATTTTCGCGGACATAGTTCCAATCTTCTGTAGGAAGATAAATAGTTACTTTGCCCGACTCTTGAATGATAGGTATGGCCATTTTTTTAGTATTAATTGATTTCTGATACAAATTTACTTTAAAGAATTGCTTTAGATGACATCATTTACATGATTTATGAACATGGTTTTAAACAATATATAAAATAGTAAAAGCCGCATAGATTAAGGCGTTTAAGAGTTTTGAGGTTAAAAGTCTCTGAGTTTGTCGGTTGAAAGTCTATTACTTTATTTTTGAAACTTCCGCAATATTGTAGGAATTCAGGCAGAAGTCATGCTGAAGTCGGACTGAAATAGGACTGATAGCGGACTGAAATAGGACTGAAGTCGGTCGGATATAGTACGGATAGCTGTAGGATATAGTGCTGATAGCGGGATGAAGTCATGCAGAAGGCGTTCGGATGTAGGAATTGGAACGCTGATGACGCCGATTGATAAGATAAAATATGATAGGTTAGCGGATAATACAATTCAGGAATGATTCCGATTTTATGAATGGAGTGTAATACATGGAGTGCAGTTTACATAGTGACGGTTTACTGCGTTGCATCCATTCAAGATAGTAAAAGATGCAATTGGCAGTAAAGCGTGACGGTAATGGCGTTAATTCAATTACCAGGCATTGAACTTTAATATCGGTACTCCGAAGTTAAAGTCATTGTAATAGGCAAGATAATTGATTTAACGGCATTGATGTAAACCAATGTAATGTATGGAGCTACAGGCGTAAAATTGGAATGATTCCTACCTATAGTCAGGCGGGTTTTTGTGTGTGTAAAACATGATTGAACACTAAGTATTCTTAAGTGTTTAATGATGTTTTACGGCTATTTTTTAGGCATGATACGGAAGTCTTCGGGGTCGAATTTGAAGTAATCCAAGAGTATGTTGTAGCAGGTTTCCAGGAACACGACATCTTCCATGTTGTATTCGAGAATACCGGCGCGTTTTTTGGGATCTTTCCAGTGGACATCTAGAACGCGGGTGAAGCGTTTGAAATCTTCAGTATGGCGGTATAAGCCTAGGAACTTTTCTACGTTGATGAGCGATTTTTTTTCAATCTCGGGCAGATGTTTCTTGACAATAGAGAACACATTGATACAATGCCATCTTTCTTTCATTTTTACGCCGAAATGGGTTTCGAGCTTGCCGATGTCGGGACCATAGACAAAGATGCGTTTTTTGTTGCGTAGGATCTTTTCAAGTACGTTCCAGCGTAAGTTAGGTCCATATAAGGCGAATTCTTCACCGTGGGTAGTTAAGATGCCGATCAGGAAGATGGCACCGCCTTTATCTTTGTATTCTGTGTCGAGAAAAACGTCGTACATGAGGTAGAAATTTTTGATTTGTGATTTGTGAATTTTGATTTTTTTACCCCTGACCCGACACGAGTGTCGGGATGATAATTCGGGAATTTATATTTTTAGGGTTAAAATACGGTTTAACGGTAAAAAGGTTACGGGATCGGCGCAGCCGGTAGGGATTTTAACGGTAAAATGTTTTTAAAAGCTATGAAGCTGCAAAAGTTTACCGTCATAGTCCCGTTTGGTAAAAAATAAACTTTTTAGTAGTTACCTATTTTGCTTGACTTCTGACGGAAATTTTATAACAAATTACTATACAACTAATTACAGCGTTTTGAGTTTGACGGACGCTTGACTAAGTTTGACGGATTGAATTTAATATGTTGATAATCAATATATGATTTGACGGTCAAAAATGAAATAGTTTTGACGGAATGACGAAAAACAGCTTATAGAATTGTTTTGACGGTTTGACGGTTTAGACGGATTTGACGGAAATTTGACGGAAATCTAACTATTTCTATATTAATACTTTATATTATTATTTTTTCTTATTCCGTCAAACGTCAATATTTTTTAATTATATAAAAAAAAAGGAAGAAAGGGGAAAGCCGATTCCAAAAAATTGGCACCCCCATAGGGTTGTTGAATCGGTGCAAAAACGATTTACAGCACAGTGAGCTTATACATGACGGCACAGCATGACGCAAAGCTACAGGCAGCATCAATTCAGTTGACTGATGGGCTGTAAATCGTTAATGCAACTTTGTTTGGGTGGAAGGAAGTGTTAGGTGTGCCTAAAGTACTTATCACGGGAAAAATGTTGCCGGCGACAGCTGAAGCTCGAAGAAATTAACGGGATTGTTGGACCGGTTCCGGGATGGATCGGCAGCTTCAGGAAGGAAAATTAACGGGATAGAGGGCTATGGTTTTAGTTTCTTTCTTTTAGGGGGTTTGGGGGATTTGTTTTTGCGAATCCTAAGTTCACGATCCAGAAGCAAGTCAAGCTCGTACAGCTCGGTGTCGCTACAGGCTTGTAGATACTTTTCGGGAGTTACGTCAAGCGTCTGATAGAAGTTGATTTTGGGCATGATTTAGGCTTTTAGGTGTTAGGATTTTAGACTATTAGGCTTCCATAAAGGTTCTAGTATAATAGATTCTCCATTAGGATAAAAAACTTGGACATTAGCGACGCTTTTGTCATTACAAAAGTTTTCAATTCTTTTTTCTGTAAGCAATGAAGGAAGCGTCCACGTGTAGTCTTCAAAAAAGTATAGGAGACGATACTTTGAGCCAGGGAATTCCTGAAGGATGTTTAATAGTTGTTCTTTCATAGCTGTTTGATTTTAGGTTGAGCGTAAGGATCAAGTTTGAGTTTAGTATTTTGTGGTAAGCCGTATTTGATGCGCATGCGTTCGATACGAATGGTTTCATTGCGTAAGGCGGTGCATTTTTTACGTATTTCGGGATTATTGACAATAGCAGGAATGTGTCCGGGTTTGAAACGGGTTGTTTCACTGTTAGGTACTGTCCATCCGCGTTCACCTTTATGGGGGTTGCCGGGATGAGCTGCTACAGCCATTTTTGAAATTGTTTCGCGGCGTTTTTCAAGGAAGCCAGGTTCTTTTTCCAATCCAAGTTCACGGGCTTTGCGTTCAATTGTACGGCGGCTTATTTGTAAGTAAGCAACAAGGTCAGGGGTGTATTGAATAGGAAAATTGACTTTCAAATAGTCAAGCATCTCAGGCGTCCATAGGATGCGAAAGGGATGCTTTTTTCTACTTGGTTTAGACAACCCCAATCCCGACACGAGTGTTGGCACAATAACAGGATCGGGTAGGAATAGTTCGAAAGAAGGATCAGTCATAGTTTATTAGTCATTTATTGGCATTAGTTGTCAATAACTGAAATTGTAATTTTTGAACAGCTTCAATTAAATCAGTATATCGTGAAAACCATTTAGCTACCATTTTACGCATAAGTCCGAAATCTTCGCCTTTTGCGTATAATCCATAAATAGGTATTCCAACTGCCCAAGCAGCACCAATTTCAGCAGCTGCATCTTTACCTGAAGGACCAAGATAAATGACAATATCACTCTTAGTAGCACCATCAGTATCATATTTAAAAGATTGATCAGATTCACGTGAATTAACCCAAGTTTCAAAATCAAACTTTTTTGTAACATGGTTATGATTTTCACCGTAGTTATTTTCAACCCATGAAAGAATAATATGCCCTTTTTCTCTTAAAAGAGCCGTGAGCATTTCAACGGCGTGCTGGTTTTTCCAACTACTTGCAATGTAAATTATCATAATGGTGTGTTTTTAATTGTTTACTTAGTTCTTTTAAATTTAATTTTCTTTGTGCGTAAGATACAGGAGCGGTCCCGACAGCGTACTGTTCGGGACAGGGTTCGGTTGGTTTTTCTTTGGGAACCGGCGGTTGATGGAATAGGTCCGTTTTAGGTCCCCATGGTTTTCTAGTTTTCATTTTTTAGGCTTTGGTTTTGAAATAGAAATAATAGACATCTTTGCCCTCGACAGAGCCGCGTATGTCGTTGCGTTTGCGTTCGGAGTCGGATTTCATAAGATCGGTAGGGTTGAATCCGTAGCCTTTGTAATGGGCGTACATCATTAGACGCTCTTTAAAGGTTCGGATTTTGTAGTACTTCTTATCAGAATCAGGAAGTGTGGCGCGGAAGGCTTCGAAAGCCTCGTTTTTTTCTTGGAGGTTGTCAAGGCGGTCGGTGCCAAAGTAGTCATCAGCCCAGTATAGGAAATCATCACCCATGGAGTGTTGCATGTTACGTTTTTCAATGCCTTCCATCGGTGGGTTGATACGATCATGGAAGCGTAGGTAGGTCTGAAGGCAATAGGCTAAGAAATTGTAGGTTTTATTCATTTCTTCCTGAGTGTAATCATCAATCAGATCTTTGCCAAACTCGGTGCGCATGTTTCTTTCCGGAATGTTTTTCATAGGATCTTCACCATGATAGTAATTGGAAAAACCACAGAAAAACAAACGGCGGCGCATGGATGGATCAATGTTCTTTAGCGGATGGTTGGAGGTGAACCCGATTTTAGCAGACATCTTGAAAGGGATGGCATAGGTTTCGATGAACTTAGGCTCGATGATCATGTCGCCAGTGATAGGTACAAAGAGTATCTTAATAGGTACATGTAATCCTAAATCATCAATGATGATAAAGTCAGTGGTTCCTTCCAGTACACGACCGAACAAATGCTTGTCTTCGCTCAAAGATTTCTTTTGCCCGTCAATGACGATAGTGTTTCTCACGAGAGAGATGAGCTTCAGGAAGAATGATTTTCCTGTACCACCCTGCGATTTGCCTGTCTCAATGTTTTCGTCGGTCTCCATAGCATATAGTGCCCAAGAGCGGGAAGATTCTTTGTAGCGATATAAGCCATAACCAATGGCACATACTTTATTGATAAAGCCTAGGTTTTGTTCGAGTTTTTCAGCTACAGAGAGCTCTACCCCTTTTTCTTCTTTATCCCAATGGATACGGCTAGTATTGAATATGTATTTGACAAGAGAGAAATCTTTGTCATGGATATCGAGGTTGTAGCGTGCCCAATGGGGAATTTCTTCAATTTGTTTGCGCAAAGAGAGAGTTACTTTTGATTTGGGATCAATCTTTTCTTCGCGCTCAGCTTCAGCTTTCATTTTCTGAAAAAGCTCATCGTATTCGATGGTGAATGGGGCATCTAGTTTTTTGAAGTTGAAATCAATGATTTTGTGTTCGGGCACGGTTTTGTCAAAGTTTACCCAACGGATAGTGTCTACAGCGTCAGCCGTCACTTTCACTGCAAAGTTTTTGAAAAACAGGTGATCGAATCCCGGACCGTAACATATAGAATCAATTTTGATACGCGGGAGTTTCGACAGGGAGGCGACCTTCAACTGATTGGTGCGGTGAATAGCATTAATCAGCTTGATGTCATAATATTGTAGATTGTGTTTGATGTAAGTAATTAAGAAATTGTTGATGTATTCCGCTATCCGTGCATGAGATATTTCGGCGACTATGTTTTCGCGGATATGGACAAAAGAAAATTCGTTTTTGTTGGATTTAGAATCTATGGTATAGAAGCCGTTGGCTTTAAGGAATGAGTAAACACATTCGTTATTGATTTCGTATCCTTTGGGCAAGCCTTGGTCATCATAGGTGCGGAACCAGAACATGAGCGGTTGGGATGTTTCGACAAGTTTTTTGAATAGGTAGGTGTTTTTATCATAGCGATCATCACGATAGAATCTAAACATATCGCGCACATCTTTGCAGGGTTTGCCTTTGTCGGTTTTATATTGCTGAAGGCGGTCAGGGAGCCAGATAAGCTTAATGTCGAGAAATTGGGTAGCTACTTTGGTTGCCATGCGGATGCCCGTGAGATCGATGTCAGGGAGCAGGTATAAATGACCATCGGGAGCAGTGTTGAGTTTGGTTTTTTTATTCAGCAACTTTTTCATCAGATGATATTGATAGTCGCTGAAGATACCCGTCTCAGAGTTTAGCCAAACGACAGGATATCCCTGAGCATAGACGTTGATGGCGTCGGATGGTCCGGTACAGATGATAAGATGAAAAAGCCCGGTGTCATCAGGATCGGATGGTCCGGTACAGATGATAAGATGAAAAAGCCCGGTGTCATCAGGATCGGTGAAGTCATCATTTGGATCGGCAGGGACCTGTTGTTTGGCAACTTTCTTGAGCAGCTTGGCAGTGCGGTTGTCAGCAAATATAGAGTTATCAGGCTTGGAGCCAACATAGATAAAACGATATTCGGGGCTCATGGGTTGGTATATCTTGCCAAAGGTGCCATAGTTGTAGTAGAAGATATGGTATTCGGGCGTTGCTTCTATTTTGTAACCTTCTTTAGTCACATAGTGGCTGATGGGTGAAAGGTTGAAAGCGTCAGCATGTTCTTTTTTGACATCGGGACCAAATAAAAGCAGCATGGCATCAGTCCAGGGCAAAGATTCACCGATGGTGATAGCATCAGATTTGATGCCTGTTTTGGTGATTTTTGCAGCGGGTAAGGGTTTGTCAACGTTAGCGACTTTGCCTTCCACGTATTTTTCGTAGCAGAAGTTGAGAGCTTCAGTGAAATCAATACCTTTGACCACAGCAAGCAACTGTATGCCGTTATATGCTTTTGTATCGTTGCCGCCTTTATCTTGAAAAAGCCATACGTCGGAGCCTTTGGCACGAAATACAGAGCATGAGGGTTTCGTGTCATCGGTACGGATTTTGAAGCTTTTTCTACGGTTGAAACCATCAGTAGAAGATGGATAAATTTCTTCGATGATGGTTTGACCGTTGTTAGTGTAGTCCCAGATCGTTTGGATTTCTATTTTTTGCATTAATTTCTTAGGAGTTAAGGTTATTAGAATTACTACGAATTACGAATTTCTATAATGAAATTGAGTGCTTTGACAACGATTTCAGATAAAGCCAGTATTGTTTTTTCTTCAGGAGTCGCTTTTTTCATTACATTTTCTTTATGAACCTGTGAATCAATATGAGAGTCTATTTCGTTTAAATTTATTAAGATATCACAGTACTTGCATTTTGAAATTTTATCCATTTTGTTCACTGTTTAAGATTGCAATTGATTCGTCGAATAGTGTGTTGATTTTGTCGATGTTTTTTTGACTTTGAGCAGGTGGCAATAATAGGAGATCCTTGATGTTTTCGCGAATGAAGATAGCCAAGGCATGAGGCGACAGGATGCGCTCGATCTTCTCGATGAGCGTACCAACTTTCTGTTCGGTGATTCCGTTCTTGGATACGCCGATCTGCATGAGACGGTAGCGTTGGGCTAGGAGGTTTTTTATGAAGGAAATGTCACTAGTGGTCATTTTATAAAGGTCTTTGGTTGTCATTAAAGGTCATTGATGGTCATTGAGAATGAAAAATAGAATACTGTTTTAAGAGATGTCAGGATCATCGAGTAACATTCCATGAATGATACGTGTATCGCCTAAGTCATCAAATTGAATTGACATTTCCAACAAAGAATCGCCATCACGCTTGCTTTTATGATATAAAGCAGGATAAATTTGAATGATGGTTGCAATAACTTTTACTGTACCTCTGTATTCGATTTTGAATGTGTAATTTACTATATCGCCAATTTTTCTATTCATGGTTTTAATTTTTCACGTTAATAATTAAGAGATCTTCCGGAATCGAGTTTGTTTTTTACCGTTATATTTTGGTGCTGCAGTCCCGGATCCTGCGTTACCTTGGTAAAAGAATCACGGTAAAACAGTGAATGTGATCTTCCTTTCAAATTCTGAAAGATGTACCAGTAAGCTATAAACGGCTGTGCACTGATCAACCATCTCTTTCAGGTGCTCATCCACTAATGGATCTGGAACCGGATTGAGTTTGTTATTATGCAAAGCCTTTAGCATGGTGCTGAGCTCAGTTTGCACATGCAATACGCCAGTGCGCAATAAGGCTAGTTTTTGTTTGTCAATTGTGTAGTCCATAACTTTTTATTTTTGATTTTTGATTTTTGAATTTTGAAGTACCACGAATTACGAATTTGCGAATTACGAATGTCTAGCGAAGCTCTTCGCCACATTCAGGGCAAATGTCATCTTCGATGTCGGCGATGTAAACTTTTTCTGTGCAATTAGGACATATCTGGTAAACAGTTGAGTGTTTATCATTACTAGAATCATCTTCAGGGATGATTCCGGTAACAGATTTTTTCATGATGTCGAAAGAACTTGTGAAGGTAGAAACTGCGCTTTTTACTTCATAAAGTTCGTTTCTCAGGAGTTTGTTTTCAGTGTTAAGTTCAGAGATTTGTTTCTGAAGCTTTGGTTTGTCGTTGAGATAGTATTCCGCACAATGGAATAATATCTTAGTGTTTGCCTTGAAGCCCAACTGAGCAGAAAGCTTTTCAATGATAGCCTGCCGCTGTGGATCGAGCACGATGTCCATACGGGTGTTCTTTGGTGGTGGCGGGGGAGCTTGTTTTTTTTGTGGTTGTTTTTTTGCTGCCATGACTAATTTAATTAAAAATGAAAAATGAAAAATTATACCGGGAATACCCAATTTTCGATGAGTGTCTTGGAAGATTCGACGGTGAGCACGCGGGTGCCACAGTTGAACTCAGTGATGAGATACTCAGGTGAGATTTCGGGTGTGTTGATGATTTTGATTATAGATATGATTTCTTGAGCACTCATGCGTTTGGGTTCATTGAGCATGCGGGTGCATCGCGTCGGTGTGATGTTCATCAGCGTGGGGAGCCGGTCGAATTGAGCGGCGGTTAGGTGGTTTTTGATGAATTGTTTGAAATGCATAGGTTTTTAGGTTTAAGTTCTACGAATTACGAATTTGCGAATTACGAATTTTATTATAATTCATATTTTTCTAAATCTTTGTAAGCTTTAAGCATTTCAATAACATCATTATTTTCAATTGCTAGTTCAGCTTTCTTAATGGATTGTTTCATGAATGATGCTGCTAATAAACCCGCACCTTTCAACATAGGATCTTCATATTCTTTTATGATTTCTCTTACTCTGTTCATTTGGCTATGTAAGCCTTGCATTAAATTTTCCATAGTTTGTTTTTTTAAAGATTATACATCAAATATTCTTTCTTGCGCGACTTCATTTATTAAAGATTGATATGCGCGGTTGGGTGTTGAACGACCATAGAGCCAGTTGTCAATGCCTTCAAGAGTTTTATCACATTTGTCAGCGATTAGTTTTTTTATGCCGGCACGTTGCGAATAGGGCTGATTGTCGAACCATTCTTTCAATAGAACACATTCGGCAGGAACTTTTTTTTCTGTTTTCATACTTTTTTTTTTGTGGTTTAATTTATATTGTGTAATTTTATCGGCACAAAAGTAACAATATTATCAATGGTAACAGAAAATAAAAGTGATATTTTTATCAACAAAGATATGAACAATCTTTATATTAGACGCATAAAGAATCTAATGAGTGATAATAAGGTCACGTGGGAAAAATTATCTGAAGTAATTGGAATGTCAAGAGAAGGCTTATTCAGAAGTGTAAATAATGATGCTGTTAAAGTAAGTACGCTAATTGATATAGCAAAATACTTTAAAGTTCATGTAACTTATTTCTTTGATGAAAATCAAGAATACGAAAAGCCAGATGTAGATAAGGTAATGAAAGTTATGGCTGATATTATAAAGGAGCGGATATGATAAAATGGGCTGAAACTTTGCAAGCAACTAATATAATACAACCTCTAATTACAATTGTTTCTACAACAGTTTTAACTTTAATTGGTGCTTCAAAGCTGTTTAAAAAGTCTAAAATCATGAGTAAATATATGATTCATACAAAAAGAGAACAAAAAATAGGAGATACGACAGACACTTTCGAAATTACTCAAAATGAACAAATAAAATCATTAATTGATGAAAAAGAAGATTTAAAACAAAAGCTAGTTAGCTTGGAAAATGAAAATTCAATATTAAAAAAACAGTACAACACAATGGGATGGATTGTCTTATGGATTTACATTGTTTTGTCTCTTTCATATATTTGGGATAGAATTACCTACAAAAGGAAACGCAAAGAAAAAAAAGAAAGGAATTAAAATGGAAAATAATGAAATAAGAGAATTACTAAACAATAATTGGAACCTACCAATTATTATTATCAAAAAAAACTATACGTACATATTTTGTTCAGTTAATGAAATATTAGAATCCGATGTAAGCATAATACCATTAGACAAATATTCTTTAGAGCAAAAAATAAATGATTTAGATA